>NZ_CP054475.1:3116009-3433323 GCF_025345565.1 Thalassolituus hydrocarboniclasticus
CACCGTTGCTGTCTACGGACACAACGATTCCGGTTTTTCTCCTGATTTTCTCAGTGGCCACCATCAGCGGATAGAAAGAGAAGAATTTACCCGAAAATTTATTCTGTTACCTGAACTACTCGGGCAGCAAAGCGGAATAGACATTCAGAGCATCGGTGGCATAGGTCAATATTCCAGCCCGGTAATCCGCGGCTCGAGTGGACAGCAGGTACTGGTATTCTGGGATGGCCTGCAGATTAACTCACTCAACGGCGGCGGTGCTGATTTAAGTAAAATCTCGCTATCACAGGCCGAAACTGTCGATATATACCGCAGCATTGCCCCGGTAGAACTCTCATCGTCGGCCGTCGGCGGAATTATCCATATCCGCAGTCGCAGTCTTGCCGGAGAAATAATAAATCAGGGAGAAGTCCACGCGACCCACGGCAGTTACGGAACCCGACAGTACGCACTCAGCCAGAATTTTGGCAGCACAGAGTCTCAGTGGCTGCTCAGTGGTGATTTACTGCAGGCAGATAATGATTTTACCTATCTCGAACCACAACCTGTCGATAACCCGCAACAACCGGGATATGAAAAACGTTACAACAACGAAAGTCAGCAATATCAGTGGCTGATTAAAGGAAGACAGGCTCTGGGAGACAGCTACCTGAACATTGCTGTTCAGTCTGGCCGGGGAAAACGTGGATTAACATCACGCATCAACTTTCCAGCCAACCATGCGCAATTAAAAACAGATTCCGACAGCCTGCAATTAAACTGGCAAAAAACATGGGGCAAAGAGCAAAAAACAGAAATATCCGGCAACATTTATCGTCAGGATCAGCTTTATGATGATCGTGACTCTAATATCGGTCTGGGTGCACAGCTGAATCGCTATATTACCGATGGCCAGAAATTTCAGATTAACCACTATATGTGTGGCGACAATTTCAATGCCGTTTTTACCAGCCGGTTACAACAGGAAGAAACAGCAACAGATTTCCGCTTACTGAATGAAAGCGAGAAAGAACAGCAATGTCTGAATGGTAACGGTTGCGAAACAGCTTATAAGCGGCAACAGCTGGATAATGGCGGTCGTTTACAATACACACTGAATAACCGCGAGTTAACTGCTCAGTTCAGCCATATACGTCTATCCGATAAAGATCTTCAGAGTCTGGAAAATAACCGTCAGGATAATGTTAATACCTGGTCTGTGGGCATCGACCAGCGCCTGCCATCCGGCATTATTATCTACGCTAATATTGCCCATCAGGTGCGCCTGCCAACCACTAACGAATTATTCGGTGATCGTGGTACCAGCATGGGAAACCCAACCCTTCTGCCCGAACAGGCTGAGCACTATGAAACAGGCCTGCGCTTCCAGAACAGTAAGATAGAGCTGACGACCAGTTTGTATCTGCGTAATATCAGCGACGCTATTATTTCCGAAAGTGACAGCCGGGGCGTTATTCATTTTGACAACCTTGGGCGAACACGCCACACCGGACTTGAGCAGGATATCCGCTGGAATATCTGGTCAGCATTATCGCTTTCGGCAAGCATTACTCTGCAATCAAACGAAATTATCGAGTACACCCCAATACCCTATTACGAAGGGAATCAGGCCGCCGGGTATAGTCAGTTCTCAGGCTATTTCAGTGCGTCCTGGACAAAAAACCACTGGGATTTTTCTGTCGGAAACTATCGCCAGAGTGATGGTTACTACAACAATTCCAACCTTCTCGAAAAAGATGCTGAAAACAGCTGGAATGCATCCGCAGGCTACCAGAAAAAAAGCTGGCGGGTCAGCATGAACGTAACAGATGCAACCAGCAATTCCGCCCGTGACTACCCTTACTATCCTGAACCTGGCCGCATGTTCTTTCTGCGCGCCCACTACCAATGGTAAATATTAATAATGACGATTAAAACCTCTGCCATCACAGCATGTATCTCTTCTGCGTTACTGCTGAGCGGCTGTAATGACAATGATAATAAAGCGGAAGCCATTACATTCAACGATATTGCCGTTGTGCAATCGGTAGCCTCTGGCGAAAGCATGATTGAATTCACTGATGGCATTACCGATGTTGCCAGCAACTATAATTCAAAAACAGCAACCGATTACGGTATCGCAACAAGAGGCGAATACATCTACCATATTGGGCGCTACAACATTGATACCATTCAGAAGTATCACATAGATAACCCGCAGCTCGGCTACTACCCGGGTGAAGGCTACTCACTGCGTTCAGCCGGTGAAACAACATCTGCCAATCCATACAACATCAGTTTCATCACGGATGATACCGCCGTGATCACACGCTACGGTTCTGCCAAAGCCTGGGTTATCAATCTTGCGGCAAAAAACTCTGATGATTTTCTTATCCGTGAACTTGATTTAAGCCATCACACCACGGGGGCAGATGATACTGTGCCTGAAATGGATATGGTATTTACCCATAACAACAGAGTGTATATTACTTTGCAGAATCTGACCGAATGGGTTTCATCCGGTAATGAAAAAGTGGTTGTTTTTGATGCTACCAGCTGGGAAGAAATTGATACCGATTCAGTAACCCCTGGTACACAGGCCATTGAGCTTAGCCTTGCCAATCATCAGAGCGGCGTAGTCTATGGCGATACAATGTACCTTGGATCACTCGTTTACGGCCCACTTTCCGGTGGTATTGAGGCCGTTAACCTGAATGATTTTTCAACGGAAGTATTAACTGATGAATATGCTGTTAATCGTGTAACAGCAACGGAAAGCGGCAAGATTTTTTTCACATCCTATGAAGGCTGGAGCAGTGAAAAAGGCTCTTCTATCGATACGCTGTACAAGCTGAATAGTGATAACTCGGCCAGCAAAGTCAGCACCGAACTTGCATCTGGTAATATCTCAGCACTGGCCAGCAAAGGCGAAGTACTCTGGCTGGGCCTTCCCGGAACATCGAACAAGATCATCCGTATTAATGCAGCTGCTGATTTTTCGGCACCGAAGCCACTGAACGAAATACAATTAAGTTCTGTTGAAACGGCATTAAAACCAGTTCAGATTGAGTTTCTGACTATTGAACAGAACATCGGTGACTTCTGAAAAGTCGCTGGTACGTCAACATCTAACGTGGTGACTTTATGGGCAACCGCTTATCAAAAATCGTAACCAAAACAGGTGACGGTGGTGAAACCGGTCTGGGTGATGGTTCACGCGTCAGCAAAAGCAGCGAACGTATCCACGCTATTGGTGATGTGGATGAGCTGAATTCCTGGATGGGATTACTGCGCGCCGAACTGAGCGCTGATGACGACCTGCAGCCATTGCTGCACCAGATTCAGCATGATCTGTTCGACCTTGGCGGTGAGCTGTCGGTACCTGGGTTTTACGCCCTGAGCGAAGAGTTGCTGCAGGATATTGAAGATAATCTGGAAGCACTGAACGATTCTCTGCCAGCGCTGAAAGATTTTATTCTTCCCGGCGGCAACCGTTGCGCCGCCTGCGCGCATATGGCACGTACCGTTTGTCGCCGTGCTGAGCGCTCTCTGGTTGAAATGGCCCGCACTGAAACTGTCAGCTCGCTGGCACTGCGTTATCTCAACCGTTTATCCGACCTGCTGTTTATTCTCGCCCGGGTTCTCGCCCGGCGCGATAATGGTCAGGAGGTTATCTGGCAAAGCCGGCATAAGCGCAACGACAATAATTCCTGATGCCGTCAGTCTGATAAACTATAAAAAAACGCCCACTGTATCGTGGGCGTTTTTTATGACATATCGCTGATATTTATCAGACCTTAAATTGCTCAACCCGCTGCGCAAGTGAATCGGTAATCGCCTGAGTCTGACGTACGGCCTGCACGGTTCCTTCAGCATTACTGGAGGTTTGCTGGCCACTGTCACGGATTGCTTCCAGATTATGTTCAAGATCAGCCGCGCTGCGTTTTTGCTCATTGGCAGTCACGACGATATCCGTCGTCTTCTTCTGAATATCACCCATGCTGATCTGAATTTCATTCAGCGTGGTGCTGACCTGTTCAGAGTGAGAGACCGTGCTTTCTACCATTTTACGGTTCACTTCCATGGTATCCACTGCACTGACAATATTTTTCTGCACTTCGCTGATCAGGCCTTCAATTTCCTGCGCAGATCCCTGTGTACGGCTGGCTAGGGTCCGTACTTCGTCGGCAACCACCGCAAACCCCCGCCCCTGCTCACCGGCCCGGGCTGCTTCAATGGCCGCATTCAGTGCCAGTAAATTGGTCTGCTCAGCAATGCCTTTAATAGTCGCCAGAATACTGCTGATGCTGGAAGAATTCTCTGCCAGACGGTTAACCGCCTCCATTGAGTTGGCCATTTCATCGGCCAGACTGCGCACCTGATCCATCACCCGGGTAACAACCTGTCCGGCTTCATCGGATTTTTTATGGCCACTGTGCGCCGCTTCTTCTGCCTCTTCAGCCAGATGGGTAACGGTTACCGCACGGTCGGCCATATCACTGATAATCTGTGAAACCTGATTGGTTTGTTCCAGCTGAATCTGCACGGCCTGACGGCTGCGGTTGGCAATGCTTTCGACTTCATTCACATTGACACTGACCGAACCGGCACTGTCTTTTACTGCAGCCAGGGTATTGCGGATATTGCTGATCATTTCATTGAATGCATCGCGCAACTGTCCCATTTCATCACGGCCACTGAAGCTGATTTCATGGGTCAGGTCACCATTGGCAATATCACGGGCCGTACCGGAAAAACGCTTAATGGTGTAACGGATAGACATAAAAAATGCGAGATACAGATAGACAATAATGGTCAGTGCTGACAGCAGAACCAGAGCCAGTATTCCGATGCGTTTTTGCTGCCCATCGAGACGCGACTGTAATTTACGGCCGATCAGCGGAAAAGCTTTATTTTCTATGTCTTTTAATACCTGTAGCTGACTCTGATAGAACTTATCATAATCCTGCCAGCTGGATTCGATGGTGGCTGCCGCAATAATTTCTTCATCTATTTTCATGCGAATACTGTCAATCGCTTTAACAGCAGCCTGAGCTGCAGTCAGCAAGTCAGCATCACCTACCGCTTCTGCACTACTGACCATCAGCTGCATATTGGGTTGGGCGGCCAGCAGCTGGTCGTAAACAACATTCATCAGATCATAGGTGGCTGATTGCAGATACTGTTCTACAAAAGCATACACCCCTGCCGCATGCCCCATACCGCCGACCAGATGAGCTTCAGGCAATGTCATCACAATGCCGACAAGGCGCTGAATATCACCATCCGAATCCAGTGAAATACCGGAAGACTGGGTGTACTGACGAATAACCAGATACAGTTCATCAATGACAATCTGATAATATTTATACTGATCACGGAAGGTCGGCTGACGATGCTCACCGCTCATTTTCAGGCGATGGGCATACTTTTTCTCCCAGCCTTTTAATAGTGTAAGCAGCTCTTCATCATCAGTGCTTTGCAGTAACGCCTGAATTTGCTGGGGAATTTCGTTCATGCGCTGTTCTGCACGGGCGCGGAGTTCTTCATTATTCTGATGCGGCACCACCGCAGCCAGATCACGGAATGCTTCAAGCTCGTGGGCAAAATTGAATAATTGCTGGGTGCTCTGCAGCCCGCTCAGCTCCAGCTCTGTTTTCTTCATCGATTCAAATGCAGCAAGAAATACCTGCCCGCTCAGAACCACCAGAGGCACCATAAACAAAAAACTGATCAGGCCGAACTTGGCAGCATAATTCAGCTGACCCATAAATTTGATTGCCGGCCACATTAGTGCTTTCAGCATAGACTCCTCACACCCTTACTTATGCTTGTTATCTGAGATCTCTCGGCGCAGGAAAACCTTTCACCGGTGACTCTCCGGGTACTCTTAATTTATACAATATTGCCTGTATGCAACGCCTTACTCTGGCAACGCCTGACTGTTCGCATCGCTACATCAGAACATCACGCAAATCCTGCAGGTACATCACCAGACGCTGGCTGAACCGTGCAGCCTCAGCGCCATCAATCACCCGGTGATCGTAAGACAGCGATAAAGGCAGCATCAGACGCGGTACAAAAGCCGTACCATCCCATACCGGTTGCATCGATGCTTTCGATAATCCGAGAATGGCAACTTCCGGGGGATTCACAATGGGGGTAAACGCTGTACCTCCAATACCACCGAGGCTGGACAAACTGAAACAGCCGCCCTGCATGTCTGCTAATGGTAGCTTACCCAATCGGGCCAATTCGGCCTTATCGGTAAGCTCTTGTGTGATTTGTGTAACCGACTTCTGATTCACGTCGCGAATGACAGGCACCAGTAATCCTTTCGGCGTATCAACCGCCACACCAACATGCACATAGTGCTTCAGAATCAGCTTTTCGCCATCGGCACTGAGCGAGGCATTAAAAGATGGAAAATCTTCCAGCGCTCTGGCAATGGCTTTCAGCACGAAGGGAACAATAGAAAACTTTATTCCCTGCCGCGCATAACGTTCATTCTGCTGTTTGCGATAATTTTCCAGGTCAGTGATATCGGCCTGATCAAATTGCGTGACTTGTGGCACATTCAGCCAGGCTGTTGTCATCGCCCGCGCGGTTGCCCGTTTAATATTATTCAGCGGACTTTCACTGACTTCACCGAATCTGGCAAAGTCCACCACAGGCACCGCAGGAATACCTGAGCCACCCGGCACAGAAGCTGGCACACTGCTCAGCCGCTGTTTTACGTGGCGCTGGATATCGTCTTTGGTGATACGCTGTTTTGGCCCGCTGCCGCTGACCTGTGCCAGATCGACACCAAATTCGCGCGCCAGTTTGCGTACCGCCGGACCGGCATGAACTTCAGTAGTGGAAGAACGCACATCAGCAGCAGTCGTTGTAGCCACAGTTGCAACTGTTGTTTTTGGCGTTGTTACCTGTGCTGCTGTCTTTTCTGTTGGCGCCACCTCAGCCGCTGCAGATGCAGAAGCGTTTTTTCCCGCATATACAGCATTACCAGCAGCCGGCTGTAATTTAAGTATCACATCACCGTTACTGACTTTATCACCGGTTTTAACGGCGACACTGATTACAGTACCAGCCTGACCGGCCGGAATTTCCATCGACGCTTTATCCGATTCCAGCACCAGCACGGTTTGTTCGGCACCAATCTCATCACCGGCACTGACCTGTACTTCAATCACTTCCACCTGTTCAGAACCGCCTAGATCCGGGATCACAATATCAACGGCTGCAGCAGGTTCAGTTGTTTGTGGCGGAGCACTTTCTACAGCATTGTTTGCCTGAGCTTCTGTCGTTTTCTGTTCTTCAGCAGGAGCGTTTTCAGCGTTTTTTTCTTCAGCGGCATTTTCTTCAGTACCTGAAGCATCGCTATCCAGTTCACCGAATACATCACCACTGCTGACTTTATCGCCCACTTTAACACTCAGGTTTTTAATCACGCCGGCGGCTTCGGCCGGAATTTCCATTGTTGCTTTATCGGTTTCCAGAACAATTAATGCCTGTTCCATTTCGACCGTATCGCCGGGGCTGACCAGAATTTCGATCACTTCAACCTGACTGGCACCACCGAGATCCGGGATTTTTAAAGTCGTCATGCATCCATCCTCAGCTGTACAGTGGGTCAGGTTTGGCGGCATCGATATTCAGTTCGCTGCGCCACTGTTCGAGATCAGCGGCTTTTAACGCACCACTTTTTACCAGCTCGGTGCCGGCAGCCCAGGCTACGTGTTGCCAATCCACTTCAAAGAAGCGGCGTAAATTTTCACGCGAATCGCTGCGGCCAAAACCATCGGTACCCAGCGTGCGGTAACGCCGTCCTTCAGGAATAAAGGCGCGTATCTGTTCGGCGTAGGTTTTCATATGGTCGGTTGTGGCAACGATTGGGCCTTCGCTGTCTGCCAGCTGACGGGTAACCCAGGGAACCGGAGGCTGCTCAGTCGCGGACAATAACGCTGTCCGCTCACAGGCCAGACCATCGCGGCGTAATTCATTAAAGGACGTTACGCTCCAGACATCGGCAGCAATGCCCTTGCCTTCCAGCCACTGCGCCGCCTGTTCAACCTGGCGTAAAATAGAGCCGCTGCCCAGCAGCTGAATACGCGCCGGCTTCTTGTTTTTCGCGCCTTTAATTGCCGATTTTTTCAGGCGATACAGCCCGCGTTTAATCCCCTCTTCCACCCCTTCCGGCATCGGCGGATGAACGTAGTTTTCATTCAGGCTGGTGATGTAATAGAAGACTTTTTCTTTCTTCTCATACATGCGCTTCAGGCCATCCTGAATAATAACGGCCAGCTCATAAGCATAAGTCGGATCGTAGCTGACACAGTTGGGAATGGTGGATGCCAGGATATGACTGTGACCATCCTGATGCTGTAAACCTTCACCATTCAGGGTTGTCCGCCCTGAAGTTGCACCAATCAGAAATCCCTGACACTGCATATCGCCAGCTGCCCAGGCCAGATCACCGATGCGCTGGAAGCCAAACATCGAGTAATAAATATAAAACGGAATCATCGCCAGACCGTTGGTACTGTACGAACTGCCCGCTGACATCCAGGCGGCAAAAGCACCGGCTTCGTTAATACCTTCTTCCAGAATGCGGCCTTTTTTATCCTCGCGGTAATACATCACCTGGCCCTGATCAACCGGTTCGTATAACTGACCTTCGGATGAATAAATACCCAACTGGCGGAATAAACCTTCCATACCAAAGGTACGCGCTTCATCCGGCACGATTGGTACCACGCGGTCGCCCATGATTTTATCTTTCACCAGCTGCGACATAATGCGCACAAAGGCCATGGTGGTGGATATTTCACGTTCACCGCTGCCTTCGGTCTGGGCTTTAAAAAACTCCAGATCCGGTGCGGTTAATGCCGTCCAGTTTTCTGTACGCTGCGGTAAATAGCCGCCAAGTTTTTCCCGCTGTTTACGCATATAGGTCAGCTCCGGACTGTCTGCCGGTGGCCGGTAAAAGGGCATATGCGGAAGATCTTCATCACGTACCGGAATATCAAAACGGTCGCGGAACGCTTTAATGCTTTCTATATCGAGTTTTTTAACCGAATGCGCCTGATTCTGCCCTTCAGCTTCGGCCCCCATGCCGTAGCCTTTAATGGTATGAGCCAGAATAACCGTTGGCTGTCCTTTATGATTTACCGCCGCGTGATAGGCGGCATAAACTTTATAAGGATCATGGCCGCCACGGTTCAGGCGGAAAATATCTTCATCGGATAAATCTTTAATTAATTCCGTCAGCTCCGGATATTTATCAAAGAAATGCTCGCGGGTGTATTTCCCACCTTTGGCTTTGTAATTCTGGTATTCACCGTCAACGGTTTCGTCCATGCGCTTCTGCAGCACGCCTTTACGGTCTTTCGCCAGCAGTGGGTCCCAGTGCCGCCCCCACACGACTTTAATCACATTCCAGCCGGCACCCCGGAACTGACTTTCAAGCTCCTGAATAATTTTGCCATTACCCCGCACAGGACCATCAAGGCGCTGCAGATTGCAGTTAACCACGAAGATTAAATTCTCTAATTTTTCCCGTCCGGCCAGACCAATAGCCCCCAGGGTTTCCGGCTCGTCACATTCGCCATCACCGAGGAAAGCCCAGACCTTACGGCCTTTGCGCGGCACCAGTCCGCGCGCGGACATATAACGCATAAAATGCGCCTGATAAATCGCCTGCAGTGGACCAAGGCCCATAGACACCGTCGGGAACTGCCAGTAATCCGGCATCAGTTTCGGGTGAGGGTAAGAGGATAACCCCGGAGCCAAAGCTTCACGGCGAAAGCGCTCCAGATCAGATTCCTGAAAACGCCCTTCCAGATAAGAACGGGCATAAATACCCGGCGCCACATGGCCCTGATAATAAATCAGGTCGCCCAGTGGTGATTCGTCACTGTTGGCATTAGGCGCACGGAAAAAATGGTTAAAGGCCACATCATAGAGTGTGGCACTGGAAGCAAAACTGGAGATATGGCCACCTAAATCGCCCGCGCCTTCTTTGTTGGCGCGCAGAACCATGGCCAGCGCATTCCAGCGCACCAGCGAGCGGATGCGACGCTCCATAAACAGATCACCAGGCATCGGCGCTTCATTTTCCGGAGCGATGGTATTGCGGTAAGGCGTATTCAGCGCATAAGGCAGCGGCATGCCATCACGGGTGGCACGTTCGGCGATACGTTCGATCAGAAAATGGGCGCGTTCGACCCCTTCGGCACGGATCACAGAGTGAATGGCATCGACCCACTCTTTGGTTTCCTGCGGATCAGGATCGACCGTAACATCCTGATTTAACTTGCGTTCATCCATTGTGCATTCCCGGTTCAGGCGATGGTTGTAATCCAGTATAGTTAAGGACTCAGTGAACACCCGTTAGCCAGCGGAAATCCCATGTTTCAGGAATCACAAAAAAGTATGAGTAACAGCGAGCAAACAGCCAATACCGATCGCCACCAGCAGAAAATGCAGAAGCATAAAGAGAAGGTCGATGCCGCCATCGCCCGTGCTCAGGAAGAACGCGGCGTTATCATCGTGCTCACCGGAAATGGTAAAGGGAAAAGCAGCTCCGGCTTCGGCACCGTTATCCGCACGCTGGGGCATGGCTATAAGGCTGGGCTGGTGCAGTTTATTAAAGGCACCTGGGACTGCGGCGAAGCCAAAATTCTCGCCACCCTGCCGGGTCTTACCCATGAAGTAATGGGCTCGGGCTTTACCTGGGAAACACAGAATAAAGAGCAGGATCAGCGCGCCTTTGATGCGGTCTGGCCAAAGGCCAAAGCCATGCTCAGCGATCCTGAACTACGCACCGTGATGCTGGATGAAATCACCTATATGCTGGCGTACGATCTGCTGGATTTTGACGAACTAAAAACCGCGCTGGAAAACCGCCCGCCGGAGCAGAATGTGATTCTGACCGGCCGTGGTGCGCCAACGGCTCTGCGCGATCTGGCCGATACCGTCACCGATATGAAAATGGAAAAACACGCCTTTAAAGCCGGAGTGAAAGCTCAGGCCGGTATTGAGTGGTAATTCCGCAATCAGGCCTCGCGGATCATCACCAGCGCAAAACCGCTTTCCGCCATCAGGCTCAGTGACTGTCCGCTGAGCCTGAACAAATCCCCGCGCTGTAAACGCTGCCCATCAGCACTGATGGCTGCGCCACGGAATACATAACCCAGCGCATCGTCTTCAAGCGCCCACTCATCGCCTGCCGCCAGTTGCAGCACATCCACCCGGGTTGAAGCCGCAAACAATTCGCCACCGTACACACAGGTCAGGCCGGACGGATTGAGCTCAATAACCTGATAACCCGCCTCGCCTTCGTGGCTCTGCGGCACCAGCCAGATCTGCACCATAGCCGGATAATCCGCGCCCGGATTCTGCTCGTTATGGCGAAAGCCTTTGATGCCACTGCGCTGTAACTGCACCTGACCGGCCTGCAGCACTTCACCATCGCCGATACTGCCCTGATGATGCAGCTCACCACGGGTCATCACACTGACGATATCAATCTGCTCATGGCTGTGCAGTCCGGTCGAACCTCCGGGTAAAAACCAGGCATTGGCTAAATAAACACAGGCGCCAAAACCGGGCCAGCATTCCTCGCGTACATGATGACCAAACTGGCGCGGGTCCATTACCAGCACCCGTTCGCGGATGCCGCCAAAACCGGAAATCTCAACCTGCTCTTCTGCCAGCAGCTCTAATGCCACGTTCTTTTCTCCGTTCTGCACCACGACATAGCAACGCTACGTTGCGCTACGACATTACAGCGCTGCGTTGCACCGTCAGGGACTGTTTACACCACTTACGCCAGCCATGCGAACAATCGGGCCAAGGTGATAGAACGTAAGTACCAAAGTTTCAAAAAACTGTCACCGCGCTGACACAGAGCCTGCCTAGACTCGCGCATTCTTTAGCACGCACCACACTCACCCGTCGCGTGGATTGTATGCCGATCCACCTATAAAAAAGGAGTCCGACATGGATATCAGCCGCCGTAAATTTCTATCCCGCACCGGCGCCGGCGTTGCCGGTATGGGTGCCCTGAGTCAGTCCGGTCTGAGCATGGCGATGAGCAGCCCGTCGCCAATTGAAGCCAATGATCCCGGCCATTTTAACTACGGCGTTGCCAGTGGCGACCCGCGCGCCGACCGCGTCATTCTCTGGACTCACTTTCTGCCGGAAGTGAATATGCCCCTGACCGTCAGCTGGAAAGTCGCACTGGATGAAGGCATGACTCAGGTGGTACGCAGCGGCGACTTCCGCACCGACGCCAGCCGCGACTTCACCGTTAAAGTTGATGCCGACGGCCTGCAGCCCGGCACCACCTATTTCTACCAGTTCAGTGCCCTGGGCAAAAATTCCGAAATCGGCCGCACCCGCACCGCTCCGGAAGGCGATATCGACAGCGCCCGTTTTGCCGTGGTGTCCTGCTCCAGCTACCCGCACGGTTACTTTAACGTGTACCGCGCGCTGGCCAACCGCAACGATCTGGATGCCGTCATCCACCTCGGTGACTACATCTACGAATACGCTCAGGACGAATACGGCGAACTGCTGCTGCGTGAGAAACGCGCACTGGCACCGGCCCACGAAATTGTCAGCCTGTCGGACTACCGCCGCCGCCACGCCATGTACAAACTGGATGAAGATTTAAAAGCCGCTCACCAGCGTCATCCGTTTATCACCGTCTGGGATGACCACGAGTTTGCCAACGATGCTAATGTCTACGGTGCCGAAAACCACAACGATGGCGAAGGTGACTGGAACGAACGCAAAGCAGCGGCCAAACAGGCTTATTTTGAGTGGATGCCGATCCGCGAAAACAGCAACGGCAGCATCAGCCGCAATCTGCGTTATGGCGATCTGCTCGACCTGCTGATGCTCGATACCCGTATTGAAGGCCGTGACGAAGCACCATCCGGCACCGACAAGCAGCGCGAAGCCAAAGACGAAAACCGCACCCTGCTTGGTTTTGAACAGGAAGCCTGGCTGCACCAGCAGTTACAGAGCAGCAGCGCACGCTGGAAGATCGTAGGTCAGCAGGTAATGATGGCGCAGCGCTACTTTATTGACCTGCCAGATCATTTTGGCGGTGGTGCCTCTCTCTGGCTCGACAGCTGGGACGGCTACAGCGCTACCCGCGACCGTTTGCTGGCGCTGCTGCGCAACGAGCAGATTGATAACGTGGTGATTCTCACCGGCGACGTACACAGCTCCTTTGCTGCTGACCTGAGCGACAACCCTTACGACCGCAATAACTACAACCGCTACAGCGGTGAAGGCTCTCTGGCGGTGGAATTTGTCTGCCCATCGGTCACCTCTCCGGGTTTCCCGCCGGTGATTGCCGAAGCCGGAGCACAGACCATTATGGATGCCAGCCCGCACATCAAGTTTGCCGAACTGCGCCAGCACGGGTTTATCCTGCTCAGCGCTGACCGCGAACAGGTTCAGGCCGACTGGTACTACGTGCCACAGATCCTTAAGCGTTCTGCCGACACTTACCATGCCCGCAGTTACCGCACCCTGAGTGGCGATAACCGCCTGCAACGGGTAGCCGGGCCTCTGCCCTGATGCCCTGATGCCCTGATGCCCTGATGCCCTGATGCCCTGAATCAGAGGCATGTAACTGAAAACGCCGCAATGGTTCCCCACTGCGGCGTTTTTTATTGCCGGCAAACTGTGACCGGAATCACATCACTGTCACAAATATTGAAACTAATCCTAAAGTACCAGTTTTTATATGTAACCATACACATGAGAATTATTAACATTTCTAACATTAATACCCATCCACACCATCACGACAAGAGAGAGCACTATGGTCCGTACCCGGACAATTACGGTTTTGGCCCTGGCGTTATTACTGAGCGCCTGTGGCGGTGATAACATATTTTTGAAGGGCCTCAATGGTTCCGGTCAGGGTGAGCCTGACCAGTATCCTGGCAGCAACACTCAGGCCAGTATGAATGCACAGCTGCAATCTCTGATCAGTGCACTGCCGACAGCCTTCACCGGTCTGCCATATGAAAGCCCTGCCATCAGCAATACCCTCTCTGGCCCGGTACAGTACAGCGCCACTAACCTGCCAGCCTGGGCAAGTCTGGATACAAACAGCGGAGTCATCAGCGGAACGCCCGCCCTGAATGATGCCCGCGCAGCGGTTAGCTTTACCCTCAGCCTGAACTTCAGCGGCCTCAGCGTCAGCCAACCTGCGACTCTGTCCGTACATCATGGGGCAGAATACAAAACAGCGGCCCCCATCGATTTTTACGCCGAACAGTTTGGCGGTGGCGAGCGTCCTCTGCGTAACGATCTGAGCGGTAATCTGCAGGGTGAAGTGCAGTTTATTCAATCGCACAGCGTACGCCCGGCCAATAACTATGTACGTGACAGCGGTGATGAAACCAACAGCATCTACAGCCCACGCCTGATTGCCCTGCGCGATGCCTTACTGGTGTTTATCCCAACCAACGTTAACAGCGCCGACATCGTCACTGTCGATGCCGAAATCAGCTTCAATGGCGAAGTGCAGCAGCGCCTGTCACTGAACCACCCCAACGACCTTCCCGCCGCAGATTATAACGGTAGCAGTGAGGTCACCTTTTCCCGCCGCGCCTGGAATGCCGTATTGCCATGGCAGCAGGTGCGCAACGGCCTGTCTGTGCGTTTTATCATCAATGCCGGTGCCGCCAGCGAACGTGATGGCCTGCTGAGCGCCAGCGCGATTGATATTGGTGACGCCAGCCAGATTGTATTCCAGAGCCTGCGTCTGGGGATGCTCACCCATTTCGATAACAGCAACGGTCACTTCACTCTGAACAATCCGCTGCTGGCCGCCACCGATTATTTCCAGACACTGCCAGTCTCACGTCTTGTGATGGGCTCTTATGCCGATATGCAGCTCGATAAAGTCATTATCGGCAGCGGCGTTATCTATGACGATGTCAGCGCCACTGACGGCGGTTACTACAATGGTGATATGCGCGGTGACGTAGCCAAAGCTCAGGTCAGCACCGGGATCAACCTCGCCAACTATGGTATTTCCAGCTACAACATGAACCAGAGTTACCCGCATCTGTTTAAACAGATCACCAACCACCACGCCTGGGGTAATTATAAGAATGGCCGCCAACCACATGGCCTGAGTGGCGGTAACGGCATCGGCACACTGGTCGACAGCCGTGGCAACGAAGCCAGTCATGAATGGGGTCATGCTTATGGTCTGGGCCATTATCCGGGCCAGAATCTGACCGAAGACGGTCGTTTTCAGCGCCATCATGCCGACAGTGGCTGGGGCTATATTGCCTACCGCAAGCGTCTGCGCGACAGCCTGAACGACAACAGCGAAGCCGCCGAAGAGCAGCCCCGCAGCTTTCATCTGAATGGGCGTATTCCCTATGGCCGCGACTCCATGTCCGGTGGCAGCCCGAACTCACAATTCTCTTCTTATACCCATTACACCGCCTATTCTGCCCGTATTATCCAGAACGATCTGGCAAAGTTCCCGCTGCCCGACAGCCGCTTTGCCAGTGGCTATAAAAAATGGGACACCAGCCTTGGCGCCTATGCCGAATACAACTTCCCGGAAGCCGATAAGCGCCTGCCGCCGCAACAGGTTGGCGTGGCCGTAGCCACCATTCTGGGCGGCTACGACCCGCAGGGCAGCAGCGCCCTGATTTATCCGGTATTCCACGGCAATTACGGTAATGTATTCGATCTGCCAGCCCCGGATCTGAACGACAACCGCGACCAGTGCTGGGTCAGCGTCAGTAACGCTGCCGGTGCCGAACGTAAAATCGCTCTGGCCGCCAGCCGCTATGACAACAACCGCGTTAACCAGCTGCACTTCAATCTGGAAGCAGAATTCCGCCCGACCCTCGCCGTGCTGAGCTGCCGCCGTGCCGGTGTCGATACTGAGCTGACGCGTACCACCTTCGATGGCCAGATTCCGGAGTTACCACCACTCGCTATCGTCGGTCAGGAAGAAGGATTCAGCAGGCTGCGTGCCGTGGAAATGGAAACCCTGAGTACGGTATTGGCCGACCAGCAGGAGGTTGCGCTGCCGGTGCTGAACAACCAGCAGCAGGTGATGCTCGACAGCTACAGCGACAGCCAGCTGCGCAATGACCTGAGCGCGCCCGCCCTGCCTGTGTATCAACGCCTGAGCAGCATCCGTTTTCATATCAGTCAGGTGGAACTTATGCTGAATAAACTGGATGCTGACAAGGTCAGTCCTGCAGAACAGCGCCGGATTATCCGGCAGTTACTGGATGACACCGGCCTGCTGAGCAGCAGTGAGGCCCTGCCCGCCAATGGCAATCTGATTCAGGGACCAAAAACCTTCAGCAGCGCCGGCATGGATACCGACGGCTACGTCAGCGCGGTCAACAGTGCGGCAGAAGGCAGCCGCTGGCTGATCAGCGCAACCGGCAAGATTCATGCGGCCGAGAAGCCCTGGTTATGCCTGACGCCAGCCAGTGGTCGCCTGACGCTGAGCAGCTGCCGTAATAGTCAGAGTAACCAGCTGTGGCTGCACACCGCTCAGAGCACGCTGAAAAATCAGGGCACTGGCCAGTGTGTGGATTACGCCAGCCATAACGGTACGCTGATTACCTATGGTTGCCATAACGGCTGGAACCAGCAATGGAGCGCACCGCTGAGCAGCGACAATCAATTACTGGCCCTGCTGGACGGCAATACCCTGCAGCGCCTGTATGAACTGCTGGCTGAATAAGCCGCATAACAGCACCTGCTGATAAAAACGCCGCTGTGGTTTGCCGCAGCGGCGTTTTTTATGGAGCACAATTTAACCGGCCAGCGCCACCGATTTCACCTGCGCCCAGACGGACATGCCCGCCTGCAAACCCAGCTGAGTCACCGAACGCTGCGTCAGCCGGGCACGCAGTAATTCACCGTCCGGCAAGCGCAGATTCAGCAGTACCGAGACGCCACTCTGACTGAGGCTTTCAACCCTGACCGGCAGAATATTGAGGATACTGCTGTCGTCTGCACGGCTGAGGCTGATACTCACATCCCGCGCCAGCACCCGCGCACGTAAGTGATCACCCACAAGCGCCTGAGGCGCACTCAGTAACAGCTCTGCGCTGCCAGCGGCTGTTCCGTCTGCCGTCAGAGCCAGCCGCGCCAGCCCGTCCGCCTCCTGGGCAACCACGGTACCTTCGAGCACCACGCCGGTTTCATCGCCCAGACTGAGCCTTGCCAGTACATCGGCCAGCCTGCCCTGATCTTTCAGCGTACCCTTTTCCAGCACCAGCAGCTGATCGGCCAGTTGCACCACCTCTTCCAGCGCATGGCTGACATAGAGTATCGGCCCCTGATAGACCTGATGCAGGCGGCGCAAATAGGGCAACACCTCCTGCTTACGTGCGCTGTCCAGTGCCGACAGCGGCTCATCAAGCAGCAACAAACGTGGATTAATCAGCAGTGCCCGCGCCAGCGCCACGCGCTGCTGCTCGCCACCTGACAAACGCTGCACCGGACGCTGCAGCAGTGGCAGCAGGTCGAGCAGTTCCAGCACCTGCCGGGCCTGCTTTGCGGGTAATGGTGTCAGCCCGCGCTTACCTGCACGCTTAACGCCATAATCAAGATTGCCCTGCACATTCAGATGACGCAGCAGACCGGCATCCTGAAACACCAGCGCCAGCGGACGCCGATGCGCCGGCAGGCTTTGCCGCGCACTGCTCCAGATTTCATCCCCAAGACGAATCTCACCGCCCTGCTCCAGTCCGGCAATGCAGCGCAGCAGCGTGGTTTTACCACAACCGGAGGGGCCAAATACCGCCGTCACGCCCTGCCCGGCCAGTGCCGTATTGAGCTGCAGGCGAAAGTCGCCACGGCGGAGATCAAGATTCAGGTGCAGATCGGTCATGGGCGGCTCAGGGAAAAATTCAGGCGACTGTGGCGGTTCAGGCTGTACATCAGCAGCAGCACCACAAACGAAAACAGCAGCATCATCAGCGACAGGCTGTGCGCCTGAGCGTAACTCAGGGCCTCAACATGGTCGTAAATCTGCACCGAAATCACCCGCGTTTCACCGGGAATATTGCCGCCAATCATCAGCACCACGCCAAACTCGCCGACAGTATGGGCAAAGCCGAGCACTGCCGCAGTAAGCAGACCCGGTTTGGCCTGCGGCAGAACCACGGTAAAGAAGCGATCCCAGGGCCCGGCGCCCAGTGTCGCAGCGACTTCCAGCGGCCGCTCGCCCATGGCTTCAATGGCGTTTTGTACCGGCTGCACCACAAAGGGCAGCGAATACAGCAGCGAGGCCAGCACCAGTCCGCTGAAGCTGAACGGCAGCAGCCCCAGCCCAAGTGTCTGCATCAGCTGGCCGAGCGGACCGTTTGGTCCCAGCGCCAGCAACAGATAAAACCCCAGCACGGTCGGCGGCAGAACCAGCGGCAAGGCCACCAGTGCCGATACCGGGCCGCGCCAGACAGAGCGGGTACGCGCCAGCCACCACGCCAGCGGCGTGCCGATTAACAACAGCAACATCGTGACCAGTGTCGCCAGCTTCAGCGTCAGCCAGACCGCCTGCCAGTCTGCTGCAGTTAACAACATGCGTTACTCCCGGTGATAACCATAACCACGGATCAGCTCCGTTACTTCCGCCGATTGCAGAAAAGCCAGAAATGCTCTGGCCGCCGGGTTCGGTTCGCCTTTCTTCAGTAGTACTGCATCCTGACGGATCGGCTGATACAGATTGTCGGGCACAATCCAGGCACTGCCGTTATTGATATGGCCGCCACTCATCACCTGCGACAGCGCCACAAAACCAAGCTGGGCATTGCCGCTGGAAACAAACTGCCAGGTCTGGGCGATGTTTTCCCCCATCACCTGGCGGGTCGCCACGCTGTCGGTCAGTGCCAGGGCTGCCAGCGTCTGCTGTGCCGCGGTACCGTAAGGCGCCAGGCGCGGATTAGCCAGCGCCAGTTTACGGAACTGGCCGCTGTGCAGCTGCGCGCACACATCCACATCGGGTGTGGTTGTCCACAGGGCCAGACGCCCCAGAGCATAGGTGAAACGGCTGTCGGCGCTGGCAAAACCGGCACGGATCAGGGCTTCGGGCTTGACCTGATCCGCCGACAGGAATACCTCAAAGGGCGCGCCATTGTGAATCTGGGCGGTGAATTTTCCGGATGAGCCAAAGGCCATTATCAGGGTATGGCCGCTGTGCTGCTGAAAGCGTGCGGCGATGTCTTTCATCGGTGCGGTAAAGTTGGAAGCCACCGCCACCATAACCTCGCCGGCGATGGCCTGTGCCGGTACGAGAAAAGAAAAAAACAGCAGACCGATAAACGCCAGCGAAGCTATGCCATGCCGGTGGAGTCTGAACATTCGGGAACCTCTTCAGTGCTGCTGTTGTATTTAACAGCGCTGTTTATACCTGATTCTATGCACTGGGGCATCTTTGCCCTCTTTTCAGGTGCTGTTTTCAGATCCTACCTGCAGCCCAAAAAGCCGATAGGATTATTACCATACCGCTTTGTCTGAGATAACGAAGGTGACACATGACAGAACCGTGTTAAAGCCAGTGCGGGGCAGAAACGGAATCAGGTTTACAGTAATGAAAGGGATGAATTAACGCGGCGTTGCTATTGGACTACCGGGCCTGCCAGCAGTTATCCGGCAGGCCCTGAGTATTATTCGTCTTCAAATACCGGTTCGGTTCCCGGATGGAACTGATCACTGCCGTACAGTTCCGACAGTAATTTTGCCTCACCATTCGGCTGTACCATACGCGCATGATGGCGGGTTAATTTACGCGGCTCATCCACTCCGCAGGAGTGGGCAATAATACCGACTTCCTGATTCAGGGTTTCAACAAAATGGGCAACACGGGCGGCTTTATCCGTCGGCACCAGACCACGCTGCAAACGCGGGTTATGGGTAGTAATGCCGGTCGGGCAGGTATTTTTATTACACTGCAACGCCTGAATACAGCCCAGGGCAAACATAAAACCACGCGCACTGGTAACAAAATCGGCACCCACGCACAGCGCCCAGGCGACGCGGTCGGGGGTAATTAATTTGCCCGAAGCGACAATGCGGATGCGCGGCCGTAATTTATATTCATCCAGCACATCCACCAGCATCGGCAATGCCTGTGCCAGCGGCAGGCCCATGTAATCCATTAACGATTGTGGTGCAGCACCGGTACCGCCTTCGGCACCATCAAGGGTAATAAAATCCGGTGCCGACTCTGCGCCACGCACATGAATCGCACGGCATAAATCGCGAATCCAGCCAATGTCTCCCAGCACCGCTTTAAAGCCGACCGGTTTACCGGTGATGGCTCTTACCTGAGCAATCATATCCAGCAGATCATCTACCGAGCGGACTTCCGGATGACCATTAGGTGAGATCGAATCTTCTCCGGCTTTAATATGACGGATCGCGGCAATTTCAGCCGTTACTTTTTCGCCGGGTAAAATCCCGCCTTTACCGGGTTTGGCGCCCTGACTGAGTTTAATTTCAAACATACGTACCTGTTCATGAGCGGCAATCGTACGTAATTTTTCCTCATCCAGCTCACCGAACTCATTGCGTACTCCGTATTTGGCCGTGCCAATCTGGAAGACGATGTCCGCCCCGCCTTCAAGGTGATAGGGCGACAAGCCACCTTCGCCGGTATTCATCCAGCAACCGGCCAGACTGGCACCCTTGGATAAGGCCAAAACCGCCGGACGGGAAATAGCCCCGAAACTCATACCGGAAATATTAATCAGCGAAGAAGTGGTGTACGGCGTGCGGCAATGCTCACCCAGAGTGATCGGGCCGGTATCGGCAAAATCGTGTTTCAGAGCCGGAAATGCGCTGTTTACAAATAGGATAGTGCCGGGAACATCCAGCCGGCGGGTCGAGCCAAAGGCGATGGTGGTATTTTCTTTTTTCGCGGCGCGGTAAACCCAGGCCCGCTCGGCGCGGTTAAACGGCAGCTCTTCGCGGTCCTGCGCAAAAAAGTACTGGCGGAAAAACTCACCCAGATGCTCAAAGAAATAGCGGAAGCGGCCAATCACCGGAAAGTTACGGCGCACGGTATGGCGGGTCTGGGTTATATCCACCACATAGGCCACCAGTATCCAGCCTGTAACCGCCAGCGCCACCAGCCCCAGCAAGCCGACCAAAACAATGACGCCATAAGCGGCAATCAGGAATACTTCATCAGACATTATCCATCTCCGGCAATTGAACTGAGCAGACGAGGTCACAGCTTAGAGGCTGGAGGTTTAACTGTCATTACTGACAAAGAAAACGCTGTGATGCAGATCAGGATGCAGTCGCTTCAGCTCAGAAGCTGTGCGGATGGCAGGCAAAAAAAGAGCAGTCAGGGCCTGTTAATACCAGTTAAACAGGCCCTGGGCTGCTTGGAGAACGAAGTCTGATCGGGTGCTGTGATCAATGAACATCGGGTGCTGATTTAGTGCCAGGACGTTCTGCCCGTCTCCTGGCTGACGGTATTCGCACCGCCTGTCAGGCAGTCGGGGTAATGTTTTTTACATTCTTGGCGGTGAAGTAAGAGAACCCACCTTCGATATCGCCCACTTCTACCCGGTTAGGCGACAGCGGAGAGCTTTTGATTGCCGCGATATACAGACCATGGCAGGCAATCAGGTTCTTATCGACATCGTTAAAATGCGGTTGCGAGAAGGCAAACGTCTTACGTTCACAGCCACGTTCCAGTGTGAGAATAAGCTGGGCATCGGTCAGTTCGTTAGCGCGTGAATAGTTCACATAGGTGACACGGTATGCCTGATCGAATTCGTACAAATATTGATCGAGTGTTTGGCGGCTGATGCTCATGGATAAATAAACCTGTATCGGTGATTACCCTTAGGTTTAGTCGCGGCAGTGAGCCATCGCAATGCGGAATAACACAAATCTACAGATATTTTGTAAGCGTCATTTTTCAGTTAAAAATCGGGGGAGATTGTCTGCAGATGGAGAGCATTGATAGGAAAGTCAGGCGTCAATCTTTTGTTGTGTTACAGGATATAAACAGGATTTTACAAAGAAGATAAACAGCTGTTTTTTTGCTGTATTTACCTTCAGTGTAAAACCCTGATCAGCCGCCGCTACCAGTGGCGGGCAATATCTTTTAAGGCGTCACGAATGTCTGCAAAGTCATAGCTGAAGCCCAGCTCCTGCAACCGCTGCGGACGGACATCCTGCCCTTTCAGCAACAACTCGCTCATTTCTCCAAACAGCCACTTTGCCACCATCTCCGGCATGGGTAATAACGCCGGGCGCTGCAGCTCGCGCGCCAGATCCCGGGTAAAGTCGTGATTGGTCACAGGCTGCGGTGCCGTCATATTGATGACGCCATTAACAGTGTTATCAGCATCAAGACTGAGCAAAAAATCAACAGCCCGGCAATAATCCTGTAAATGAATCCAGGACAGGTTCTGACGGCCATCACCAATCATGCCGCCAAACCCCAGACTGAACGGCAGCCATAAACGCTTCAGCATGCCGCCATGTGTTCCCAGCACCACGCCGGTACGCAGGATCAGCAGACGCTCAGTCAGCGGTTGCAGGGGTTCCGCCGCCGCTTCCCAGTCCGCACAAAGCTGTGCCGCAAAATCCTTTCCCTGAGCATCCTGTTCGTTATGCGGTCGGTCATCCACACCACGATAACTGCCGTAGTAACCGATGGCTGAACCACTCAGCACCACTCGAAAGCGCTGACCGGTACGGCTGGCCCAGGCGGCCAGATTGCGGGTAAGAGTAATGCGGCTGTCCTGTAATACCTGCTTGCGGCCACGACTCCAGCGTTTATCAGCAATCCCTTCACCCGCCAGGTTTACCAGTACATCAAACTGGCCACCAAGCTGTTCAAAACCTGCTGCGGCTTTCACCATTCCGCCCCAGCGCCGGGCAACCCAGGCCGGACGGCGACTGAGCACTGTGATGTCAGCGCCCTGAGCCAGCCAGCGGCTGACCAGGGCCTGACCAATAAAGCCGGTACCACCGGTAATCAGAATGCGTTGTTCTGTCATCGTGTTCTCCTTACCGGTGGTTTGCCTGATCGACTCAGAACTGACCGACGGCCATTTCCATCAGGCTGTCTTTACCGGCTTCAATTTCTGTCAGCAGAGCTTCGGTTTGTGGCAGCAATTTGTCCATAAAGAAACGGGCACTGTGCACTTTTGCCTGATAGAAGTCGGTTTCGGTTGAACCGGCATCCAGCTGCTGCTGTGCAACCTGGGCCATACGGCTCCAGAAATACGCAACGGCGGTCAGGGCGAACAAACGCAGATATGGCGTTGCAGCTGCGCCGGCCTGCTCACGGTCACTCATGCCATTCTGCATCAGCCACATCGTCGCTTTCTGCAGACGGCCAATCGCCGCTTTCAGTTGGGACAGATGCGGAGCATCAGGATTATCGTTGATAAAACCGTCGAGCATGGCAAAGAAACGCTTCAGCGCCCGTCCGCCATTCATGCCGATTTTACGGCCCACCAGATCCAGCGCCTGAATACCGTTGGTACCTTCGTAAATACGGGTAATACGGGCATCACGCACCAGCTGCTCCAGCGGCCAGTCCTGAGTAAAGCCGGAGCCGCCCATTAACTGCAGACCATCGTTGGCACAGAAAAATCCTTCATCGGTAAGGAAGGCTTTTACCACCGGCGTCAGCAGCTGCACCATATCATCGGCGTGTTCACGCTCGGCCGGATCTTCTGCGGTGTGGGCGATATCCAGATTCAGTGCGGTGAAGTATGCCAGCGCACGGCTGCCTTCAATGGTGGCTTTCTGACGCAGCAGCATACGGCGTACATCCGGGTGCACGATGATCGGATCGGCTGGTTTATCCGGTGCCTGCGGACCCGCCAGTGAGCGGCTCTGCAGACGGTCTTTGGCGAAGCCCAGAGATACCTGATAAGCCGCTTCAGCAATGCCCAGCCCCTGCAGGCCAACCATCAGACGCGCACTGTTCATCATCACGAACATTGCCTGCAGACCTTTGTGCGGCTCGCCAATCAGCCAGCCTTTGGCTTCTTCGAAGTTCATCACACAGGTTGCCGAACCCTTAATACCCATTTTGTGTTCCAGACCGCCACAAAATGCCGGGTTACGGCTGCCGTCTTCCAGTACTTTAGGCACCAGGAACAGGGAAATACCCTTAGAGCCCGCCGGCGCATCCGGTAATTTGGCCAGCACCAGATGGATGATGTTATCGACCAGATCATGCTCGCCACCGGTAATCCAGATTTTGGTGCCAGAGATCGCATAAGAGCCATCCGCCTGCGGCTCCGCTTTGGTGCGGATCAGACCCAGATCGGTACCACAATGCGGCTCGGTCAGACACATGGTGCCGGTCCACTCACCGCTGATCAGGCGTGGCAGGAAGTAATCTTTCTGTTCGTTGGTGCCATAGCCAATCAGCGCATTCACCGCACCGTGGGTCAGGCCCGGATACATACCCAGCGACAGGTTGGCCGAGCACATCATTTCTTCGGCCAGCGTATTCAGCGTATGCGGCATACCCTGACCGCCGTATTCCACCGGCGCAGACAACGCCGTCCAGCCTGCTTCAGCAAACTGCTTGTAAGCTTCTTTAAAGCCATCCGGTGTAGTGACGCTTTTGCTTTCCGGATCGTAATGACAACCCTGACGGTCGCCGTTGGTGTTGGTAGGCGCAATAACGTTCTGCGCCAGCTTCGCACCCTCGGTCAGCATGGCGTCCATGATGTCGCGGGTTGCGTCCTCATAACCTGGCAATGCCGGTAAAATTTCATCACCTTTCAGCAGTTCATACAGCACAAATTGCATGTCACGCAGGGGAGCCTGATAACTCATGGGATTTCCTCATCATTCACTGGCCGATAACGGCAATTAACGTTCACCAAGCCGGGTGTTGCAAAAAAACTGTGCAAAGCAACCACAAAGCTATGCAATAGTTATACATCACATAGAAAAACGCTACAATGGAAAACTTATACAACGCCAATAAGGATTTTATATGGCCAGCATCGCAATCATTGGCGCCGGCATCGCCGGCCTGAGCGCACTGCAACTTCTTGCCGCACAGGGTCACGAGGTGACGGTATTCGATAAGAGCCGCGGCTCCGGAGGCCGCATGGCCACGAAAAAGGTTGACGACGCCAGCTGGGATATGGGGGCGCAGTTTATCCGTGCCCACAGCGCTGCCTTTACCGCCCAGCTGCAGCAATGGCAGCAATATGGCTGGGTTGAACAATGGAACATCACCCCCTGGATTGCCGATGCCAAAGGTCTGCACCCTTCGCCGGATACTGTGCTGCGCTTCGTCGGTACACCACGCATGACCGGCCTCAGCCGATCTCTGCTAAGCCCGGCCGCCGTATTTTGTGCCGCCACCCGCATTACCAAGGCGCAGCGCGAAAATGGCCGGCACTGGTGGCTGGACAGCGATGAAGGCAAAACCTTCGGCCCCTTTGACGCTCTGCTGATCAGCACTCCGCCACAGCAAGCCGTACCACTGCTGAGCGCGGCGCCAATACTGGCGGCGCAATGTGAACAGGTCGGGATGCTGCCCTGCTGGACACTGCTGCTGACATTGCCGGAAGCAATAAGCAGCGCTCCGGATGCTGTTTTTGTTAAACAGGGCCCACTGGGCTGGATCGCCCGCAATAACAGCAAGCCCGGACGGGATAAAAAAGAGGCCTGGGTGATTCAGGCCAGTCATGAGTGGAGCCGCGAACATGCCGATGCCCCACGTGAACAGGTGCAGCAGGAGTTGCTGCACGCTTTCTTTGCCACCCTGCAGCAGCCACCACAACAACCCGATACGCTGTGGCTGCACCGCTGGCTGTACGCAATACCGGCAAATAGCCTTACACTGGGTGCTTTAACCGATACCAGGCAGCAACTCGCCGTTTGCGGTGACTGGTGCCACAGCCCTAGCCTTGAAGGCGCCTGGCTCAGCGGCCAACAGGCGGCACAGGCATTACTGACCACACTCCCGGACATGGCTGAACAACCACTATGACTGTAAAAAATGCATCCATTCTGCTTGCTCACGGCAGCAGCGATCCGCACTGGCTGGCACCGTTTGAACAATTGCTGGAACGTATCCGC
This sequence comes from Thalassolituus hydrocarboniclasticus, assembly GCF_025345565.1. NCBI lineage: Bacteria > Pseudomonadati > Pseudomonadota > Gammaproteobacteria > Oceanospirillales > Oceanospirillaceae > Thalassolituus > Thalassolituus hydrocarboniclasticus. Next base: position 3,142,098 of record NZ_CP054475.1, read on the forward strand.
ACGCGACTGGACAATCCTCAGGCCCGGGCCGAGCTGGCTTATATGGAACTGGCGGAACCCTCACTGCAAAGCCAGGTACGCAGCCTGGCCGACGAGGGCTATGGTCATATTGATGTATTACCGCTGTTCTTTGCTGCCGGGCGCCACCTGCGCAAAGACGTACCGGCAATGCTGGACAACCTGCAACGCCAGCTGCAACAGGAAGGCAGAGATATCAGCATTACGCTGCATCCTCCGGTCGGACTTGAACCCGAAGTGGCCGATGCCATCAGTCAGGTTGTGGTAAGACAGCTGCAGTAATCACTGAGCAAACAGTGCCGGTACTTGCGGTTCCGGCACTCTTTTCCTTTATTCCGCCTCTTCTCCTTCCCTGGCTCGCCCCTTTCTTTTCTTCTCCTCTCCCTTGCGCCTGTCAGCTGCTTCATCGTCGCAGAGACCCGTTCACTTTCAGCTTCCCTGCGCTGGGCTATGGTGACATATCCGGCGTTTATCAGTGAGCTGCGTCCGCAGCAACAATAAAAGACTTCTTTAAAATCATAATCTTATACATAAACAAGAAAATATTATACAAAGGTGATTGACTTGTAGAACCTGATGGCGCCAGAATCATCCTATACACAGAACGATGCAAAGGTTATACATTATGGCTCAGCAGCATCCGGTAAAAATCTCAGATAACAGCACCCGCATCCCGGTTGGCATCAGTGCCTGCCTTATGGGGCAGGCGGTACGCTTTAATGGCTCACACAAACGCTCCCGTTTCTGCACCGACACCCTGAGTCAGTACTTTGACTTTGTATCCATCTGTCCCGAAGTCGCCATTGGTATGGGCACACCCCGTGAGCCTATCCGTCTGGTCAGCGAACATGCCGCCGACAGCAACGTCCGCGCCGTCGGAGTGACTGACAGCAGCATCGATGTTACCGATGCACTGGCGCAATACGGTGCCCGCCAGGCGCAGCAACAGCAGCATCTGTGCGGCTATATCTTTATGCAGAAGAGCCCAAGCTGTGGCTTGTTTGGTGTCAAACGCTATCTGGCCAATGGTCACCCGGAAGGCAGTGTGCGGGGGATCTACGCCGACGCATTCTGCAAAGCACATCCGTTATTGCCAGTGGAAGAAGCAGGCCGCCTTAATGATGCAGTGCTGCGCGAAAATTTTATGACCCGCGTCTTCGCTTACCACGACTGGCAACAGTTTCAGGCTGCGGGAATTACCCGCAAAGGTCTGATTAATTTCCACTCGCGTTATAAATATCTGGTCATGGCTCACAGCCTGCTGCATTACAAAAGCATGGGCCGGCTGCTGGCCAATTTACGCGATGGCAATCTGCATATGCTGGCGCAGGACTATTTTGTGCAGTTAATGACGGCACTGGCCAAGCCAGCCAGCCGTAAAATGCACACCAATACCCTGATGCATTTACAGGGTTACCTGAAGCAACTGATTTCTGCCAGTGATAAAGCCGAACTCAGTGAGATCATTAACCAGTACCGTCAGGGGATTATTCCGCTGGTCGTGCCGCTGACATTACTTAAGCATCACCTGAACCGCCACGGAGATATCAATAAATACGCCTGCCAGCAGGTGTATCTGAATCCTCATCCTTATGAACTCGGCTTACGGAATGCTTTATGAGCCGCATGGATGAACGCGGTACCTATCCTATCCGGGAATTTGCCCGCCTTACCGGAGTTAATCCGGTAACTTTGCGTGCATGGGAGCGGCGCTACGGCATTATTCGCCCGGAACGTACAGAAAAAGGTCACCGCTTTTACACCGATGAGCATATTCAGCATGTACGCCATATTCTTTACTGGCTCGATCAGGGTTATCCGATCCGTCAGGTAAAGCTGCTGCTGAAAGAAGGTCCGGAACATGCAGAACATAACGACGACTGGTCAAACCAGCAGCAACAGATAATCCGTGCTGCACAACACCTGAATACGCAGCATCTGGATGAATTATGGAATGCCGGGTTTTCCAGCTACCCGCTGGCGGTGTATTACGAACGCTGCCTGTCTCCGGTGCTGCACTTCATGCGCAGCAGTAACACCCCCCATGTTGTTACCCACGCATTTGAACATCTTTTAAAGCGAAAATTCGGAGCCATGCTGCTGCAGCAACAACGTCACAACAGAGGGCCGGTTTTACTGCTTGCCACAAACCATGAGCATGCAGAAATTGAAACCCTTGCCTGTGCCTGCGCCCTCGGTGCTGCAGAATTCCGGGTTGAATATTTTGGCCCGCATCCGACACCTGCCGAACTCGATATGGTGCTGACAATGACTCCGGCTGATAACGTCTGGATTCACTTCCACCCATTAATTCCTGCGCAGCAAAAACAGTGGCAGCAATATCTTGCAGCCTGTCAGCTGCCGCATTTTCTTTCGGGTGCCATGCCTGATACCAGCGTTAACGAAAATCACGCCCAGACATTAATCAGACTGCCAGAGCAGCTGTCGCGTCAGGTAAGACGCTTTATCACCGACAGCGCCTCACGCAGCAGAGTTTACGCAGAAAATAACACCCATAGCGGAGGTTTCCATTGACTCAGTTAGTATGGTTCCGCAGTGATTTACGCACACGGGATAACCCTGCGCTCTGGCATGCCTGCAAGCATATTGAAGAAGGCGTGGTCGGCGTGGTCTTTGTTACCCGTCAGCAATGGCTGCAGCACGGATTGGGGGAGCGGAAAATACAGCTGCTGGAAAATGCGATGCTGGCATTAAAGTCAGAGCTGGCGTCTCTCAATATTCCTTTGCTGATTCTTCCGGCCAACACCTTTGCAGATTGCAATCAGACTCTGCAGCGGCTCATTATTCAGCTCGATATCCGTTCCGTTTCCTTCAATATTGAATACGAAGTAAACGAGCGTCGCCGCGATATAGAATTCGGCCGCTGGTGCCGTGAACAACAGGTTGAACTGTACAAGTTTCATGACCAGTGCGTTGTTCCTCCGGGAGAAGTTCGGACCAAACAGGGTCAGCCCTTTAAAGTTTTCACACCATTCAAGCGCGCCTGGATTCAGCAGGCGGAAGACATCATGGCCGCCCCTCTGCCACAGCCCGGGCCATGCGAAAAAAATATTCAGGCCCCTCTGATTGCCCTGATTAACGCTCAGGCCAGCCTGTCTCTCAATACAGACCCGATAACCGCCAGCGCCGATCCGCTCTGGCCGGTAAGCGAAGAAGAAGCCCACCTGCGGCTGAATAACTTTGCTTATGAACGTGGTATTGACTACAAAAAACTACGGGATTTTCCTGCTGAAGATATGACCAGCCGGCTGTCTGTGTACCTGTCGCTTGGCCTTATTTCTGCACGCCAATGTCTGCATGTGGCACTTGACCGGAATAATGGCCTTTTCAGCGGTGGAAAACCGGGATTTGACTGCTGGATCAGCGAATTAATATGGCGTGAGTTCTATCGCCACCTGCTGGTTGCGTTTCCGCAATTGTGTAAACACAAAGCATTTAAACCCGAAACTGAGCAGGTCTGCTGGCGCGACAGCGAGGCAGATTTTCAGGCCTGGTGTGAAGGGCGCACCGGCTATCCCATTGTCGACGCTGCGCAGAAACAACTGCTGCAGGAAGGCTGGATGCATAACCGTCTGCGCATGATCAGCGCGATGTTTTTAACCAAACATCTGCTTATTGACTGGCGTAAAGGTGAGGCCTTTTTCAATAAATGGCTGCTGGATGCAGACCTGGCCTCCAATAATGGCGGCTGGCAATGGAGCGCATCAACCGGTGCCGATGGTGTTCCCTATTTCCGCATTTTTAATCCGACAACACAATCACAACGCTTTGATGCAGAAGGGCAATTTATTGTCCGTTATTTGCCGGAGCTGACACCTCTTCCTGCAGCGGCACGCCATCAGCCCGATAGCCTGCAGCGTCAACGCTGTGGTTATCCGCAAGCTGTTGTAGAACATAAATTTGCCCGCCAACGGGCACTGGATGCTTTTAAACAGACACTAACCGCGGCCGACGCCGGAGATAACAATGACGAATAAGGACGCATCAGGCTCAGAGCAGCTCCCTAACAGGAGTGCCTTGCGCACGAATATTATTCGCTGGTTTGATTCTGAGATCAGCAGTAACGAAGACATGAGCAGTACAGAATTCAACTGGTTGCGTGTCATGCCTTTTATCATTCTTCATCTGCTCTGTTTGCTGGCATTTTTTCTGCCGGTCAGCACCACCGCGATTACTTTCTGCTTTGTTTTATACTGGCTGCGCCTTTTTGCTATTACCGCATTTTATCATCGCTATTTTTCTCATCGCGCATACAAAACCAACCGCTTCTGGCAGTTTATCTTTGCCCTGCTGGGCAATATGGCGGCACAACGCGGTCCGCTGTGGTGGGCGGCTCATCACCGCGCACACCATCAGCATGCCGACACTGATGAAGACCTGCACTCACCGGTTAAACGCGGGTTCTGGTGGAGTCATCTGGGCTGGTTCACCTGTGACGCTTCTTTCCGTACCCAGCACCACCGCATTAAAGACTTTTCGCGTTTTCCGGAACTGCGCTGGCTGAACAGATACGACAGCTTTGCACCATTACTGCTTATTGCCTTGCTGTTTATTGCCGGAGAATGGCTGGCTGCTGCGGCTCCGGAATTAAATACCAACGGCTTGCAACTGGTTGTCTGGGGATTCTTTATCTCCACAGTATTACTGTTTCACTCTACCGTCACCATTAATTCGCTGGGACATATATGGGGTAAAAAGCGTTTTCAGACCAAAGATGAAAGTCGTAACAACGCCTTTCTGGCACTGCTCACACTCGGCGAAGGCTGGCACAACAATCATCACCGCTGGGCGGTATCAGCCCGTCAGGGTTTCTATTGGTGGGAGCTGGATATTACCTATCTGATTCTGAAAATGATGAGCTGGGTTGGCATTGTTCATGATCTGAATCCAGTACCTGCCCATGTACTGGCCGAAGGTCGTTTTCCTGCTCAGCACAAGACTGCGGAGAAATCATCTTGAACACCCAGAAAAGTCTGTTACAGAGCAGTGAGACTGAACGCTTTCAGAATCTGTATCACGTCCTTAACCGTGATACCGTTTCTGCTGATCTGCTTAAAACCTGTTATGCCGACAGCATTATGTTTTGCGATCCGTTTCATGAAATACAAGGTATCGATGCGCTTACTGACTATTTCACGGCGATGTACAGCAATGTTAATCATATCGACTTTATTTTTACCAACTGCTGGCATCAGACAGAACGCAGCATGTTGCGCTGGACAATGAATTTCCGTCATCCGCGTTTGCGCCACGGCGACCTTATCAGTGTCGAAGGCTGCAGTGAGCTGCGCTGGGAAAATGACCGTATTGTTTACCATCGTGATTTCTTCGATGCCGGGGCAATGCTGTATGAAAACATTCCCTTATTTGGCTGGGCGATCCGCAAGCTGAAGGAGCGTATGTAATGAATAACAGGAAACTTTCAGCGGCCGATAATTCACTGCCCTTGTCCGCACAGATCATCTGGCTGACCGGCGCATCCAGTGGTATCGGTGAGGCTCTGGTGCATGCACTTCAGGCGCAATGCCAGCAGCTGATTATCAGTGCACGCAATGCTGAAGCGTTGCAGCGGCTGGCTGATCAATACAGTAACGTCAGCATCCAGGCTGCAGATATAACCGATGCCGGACAAATGTTGTCAGCTGCTGAAGCCATCGGCGATCAGTTTGGCCGTATCGACACATTAATAGCCAATGCCGGGACCTGTGAATATGTCGACGTCGACAACTTTGACAGCGCGTTAATCCGGCGTGTACTTGAGACCAACTTCTTTGGATTGGTTAATACCGTTCAGGCAGCATTGCCATTACTGGAAAAAAGCCAGCGCGGCCTGATTGCCGGCATGAGCAGCAGCGTTACCTGGCTGGCCATGCCCCGCGCCCAGGCGTACGGCGCCAGCAAAGCCGCCGTGCGTCATTTCCTCGAATGCATGCAGGCTGATCTGAAACACAAAGGCATCGATGTCAGTATCATTTCTCCGGGATTCGTCCAGACACCACTGACTGACCGTAATGATTTCCCTATGCCGGGAAAAATAGATTCTTCCGAAGCGGCTGACATTATTGTTAAAGGGATACGCAAACGCAGCCTCGAAATACGCTTTCCGTTTATGTTCACACTTGTGCTCAGACTTATAGGATCACTTCCTGCATCCCTGCGTCTGAAAGTCACCAGCGCCATGGCACGTAACGAAAAATCAGAAAAAACCGGAGATCAGCAGAAATGAAAGAACGTATCGCAGTTATTGGCTCCGGAATTTCCGGCCTTACATGTGCCTGGCTTTTACGTGAAAAGTACGACATTCATCTTTATGAAGCTGGTGATTATCTTGGTGGTCATACACAAACCAACGATATTGAGGTTGAGGGTAAAACATACCCGGTTAACAGCGGATTTATTGTTTTTAACGACTGGACTTATCCCAACTTCATTCGTTTGATGGACCGCTTGGGAGTTGCATCAGAAAACTCCGATATGAGTTTCAGTGTAAAATGTGAGCGCTCGAACATGGAATATAATGGTCACTCTCTTGATTCTTTGTTTGCCCAGCGCAGTAATATTTTCAACCTGCGTTTCCTGTGGATGATCCGCGATATTCTGAAGTTCAACAAAGAAACCCGGGCTGAACTGGCGTCCGGTGAAATAAGCGATAGTGAAACGCTGGGTGAGTACCTGCAGCGAAAAGGCTACAGCGATTATTTCCGCCGTTATTACATCATCCCCATGGGCGCCGCGATCTGGTCCGCCAGCGAAGCGATGATGATGGATTTTCCTCTGTATTTCTTCCTGCGCTTTTTCAATAACCACGGCATGCTCAGCGTTGATGACCGTCCACAGTGGAAAGTGATCAGTAATGGCTCTCAGAGTTATGTTCGCCGCATCGAGCAGGATCTCAGCGCCGACCAGATTTACCTGAATACGGAAGTTACCCGTGTAGAACGCGATGATCAGGGTGCTACGATTTATTCTTGCCGTGGTGCAGAGCGTTACTCACAGGTCATTTTTGCCTGCCACAGCGATCAGGCGCTGAAAATGCTTTCTGCACCGACACCACAGGAACAGGAAATTCTCGCAGCCATCCCTTATAAAATGAATGATGTGGTACTGCATACCGACAGCAGCATCCTGCCTGAAAGTAAAAAAGCCTGGGCGGCATGGAATTACCATATTGGCTACAAAGCACAGGATACCGTTGCCGTTACTTATTACATGAACCGGCTGCAGAACTTCGATGATGCTCCGGTCGATTTTTGTGTAACGCTGAATAAAACCGCTGATATTGATCCGAAAAAGATACTGCGCTCCTTCCGCTATGCTCATCCGGTATTCACTCTGGAAGGGATGGCGGCACAAAAACGCCATGCGGAAATCAGTGGGCATAATAACAGCCACTTCTGTGGCGCTTACTGGTTCAATGGTTTTCACGAAGATGGTGTCAAAAGTGCTCTGCGTGTCACTGAAGCCCTCGGAGTCTCCCTGTGAAATCAGCTTATGAAGATTCATCAGAATCAGTCCGGGGGATAAAGCCATGATCCGGAACAGCGCCATATATACCGGCTGGGTGCGTCATCGTCGCTTCACCTTTGTGGACAACATGCTGCGCTATAACGTTTTTATGGTCATGATCGATCTCGACGAGATTGATCAGGTTATGGATCTTCACCCTCTGTGGAAATCAGGAAAAAAAGGGGCGGCTCTGGTTCGCTTCTGCCGTGAGGATTACTTTGCCGCAGAGCAAAAAATATCCGATCAGGCATCTGACCTTAAACGCCTTCTGGTCAATGCATTTTATCAGGAGTCTGGTGAGCGCGTAGAACGTATCAGCATGCTCACTAACCTGCGCACCTTCGGCTATCTGATTAATCCGGTCACTTTCTATTTTGGTTACCGGGCCGATGGCAGTCTTGCCGGAATCCTTGCTGAAATCACTAACACCCCCTGGGGAGAACGGTTTCATTACACATTAACAACGGCAACGACAGCAACAGATACGTCTTTACCCTATCAGCAGAAAGCCATTGCACCACTGCGTCAGCTGAGCAGCCATACAGCCACAGGATTCAATGGCTACGAATACCGCTTCAATAAAGATTTTCATGTATCGCCTTTTAATCCGATGTCAATGGAATACCGCTGGGTTATCCAAACTCCGGGAGAAGAGCTGCTGATTCATATGGACACTTTTAATAAGGCGAACCAGGGCGACAAAGACTTTGATGCCACGATGAAACTGACGAGACATGATTTTTCCACAGCCATGATGTCGTCTGTTCTGTGGAAATTTCCCTTCATGACACTCAGGGTTTTGACCGGAATTTACTGGAATGCACTTAAGCTGTGGATCCGGCGATCACCATTTTATGATCATCCGGGAACCACCTCACCTGACGATATTTTTAATAATAAATCTGAGGCCAGATCTGGCCAGGAGAAAACACGATGAAATCTCTGACGCTGAATCCGGAAAAGATGCACTGGCTGGATCGCTTATGCCGCAATGCACTGCTGCGCACACTTAATAACCTCCATACCGGTAGCATCCGCCTTAAGGAAGGTGACCAGCAGCACATTTTTGGTAATCCGGATGACAGCGGTTTCAGTGCTGTTATTGAAATTCTGGATTATGAGGCATACCGCAACATCGCCCTGAATGGCAGTGTTGGAGCCGGTGAGTCTTATATGACCGGAGACTGGATCAGCGATGACTTACCGATGCTGATCCGTATTCTGGCCCGTAATAAAGATGTGGTGGACAACATCGACAGTGGCCTTGCTAATTTCGGTAAGTTACTGCTGAAAGGCTTTCATTACCTCAATCGCAATACTGAAAAAGGGTCTCGCCGTAATATTGCTGCTCACTATGATCTTGGCAATGATATGTTTGAACTCTTCCTTGACCCTACCATGATGTACTCAAGCGGTATTTTTCCGTCAGAAAGTGCAAGCATGGAAGAAGCTTCCATTTATAAACTCGATCGTATCTGTCAGAAACTGCAGTTAACTGAAAATGACCATCTGATCGAAATCGGCACAGGCTGGGGCAGCATGGCAATTCATGCCGCCAAACACTACGGCTGCAAAGTAACCACTACCACCATTTCTGAAGAGCAGTATGCCTGGGCTGAACGGCGTGTACGCGAAGAAGGACTTGAGGATAAAATTACCCTGCTGAAAAAGGACTATCGTGCGCTTGAAGGCCAGTATGACAAACTGGTCTCAATTGAGATGATTGAAGCCGTTGGGCACCAGTTCCTGAATACCTATATAGAAACCTGCAGCCGCTTGCTGAAAGATGATGGCATCGCCCTGATTCAGGCGATCACCATTGACGACCAGCGTTATGAGCAGGCGAAGAATGAAGTCGACTTTATTAAACGCTATATTTTTCCGGGAAGCTTTATTCCCTGTGTCACAGCCATATCCCAGGCAGTCAGCCGCGCCAGTGATATGAAAATGATTCACATGGAAGATATCACTCCGCATTATGCCCGTACCCTGGATGCCTGGCGCAAACGCTTCCTCAGTAATCGTGAACAGATTATGAACCTTGGCTACGATGAAACCTTTATCCGGTTATGGGACTTCTACTTTGCCTACTGCGAAGGTGGCTTTGCCGAACGGGTAATCGGTGATGTCCAGTTGGTATTTGCCAAACCGCTGAACCGCCGTACGCCATTACTGGGAAAACTTAACTGATATGAACGCTCTGCAGAAACATATTTCAGCAGGGACAAAAACAGCACAGTTGATCAATATTATCGGTTTTCAACTGTGCTGGGCCGCCTGTGTTATTGGTGGAAATATTTGGGCTCTTCTTTGCGTTTTCCTGTTTATGTTGTGGCACTGGACACAGAGAAAACCAGGCGAATTAAAACTGATTATTCTCCTGACTCTGACAGGCACATTGTTTGACAGTATATTGATGCATCTGGGAGTTCTTTTATTTCCTTCGCACGGCGGGGTTGTTATTCCCTTGTGGCTGATTCTTCTGTGGTGTTCTTTCGCTGCGACACTTCGCCACTCGCTGGCCTGGCTACTGCAGAGGCCACTGCTAGCATCGGTGCTTGCTGCCATTTCGGCCCCATGGAGTTATTACGCAGGATCATTATTTGATGCCGTTTCCCTTACATATCCGGCATTACCTGTCATCGCTGTGGCCTGGGCTGTATTGCTGGGGTTTATATCCGTTAATAGCCGGGGGAAATAGTCCATGTTAGCAACCGTCATTAAATCGGTATTTTTATTTATAGCCGGGCCAGTGATCAGTGTTCATGCCAGTGAGGTGATTACCTACTCTGGCAAAGCCTATTCTATGGATGACTCCCGCACGTTACTTTACTGCGAAGAGCATCAGCTGAAGCTCCTTAATGATGAGCCATACAAACGGCAAGTCAGATACTTTGATAGCAATAACAATCTGATTGCCGAAAAAGAGAACAACTACTTCAGTAATCCTGCTGCACCTGAATTCAGCTTTCACGATAAGCGCCACAATTATTATGAGCAGGCCAGATATAACGATGACGGCAGTCTGACCCTGATTCTGAAAGAAGATAACGATAGTCAAAGCCAGAAAATACCGGTTAAAGATTTACAGAATAATCTGATCATCGATGCCGGATTTGACGAATTTGTAAGGCGTCACTGGCAGTCCCTGTTATCCGGCCAGACGGTCAGTTTCAGCTTTGCTTCTGTTGCGCGTCTGGACCTTATCAGTTTCCGCCTGAAAAAAATTGCTGATGATGACCAGAAACTGGTTCTCAGCATGCGTTTAGAATCACGTCTGCTGGCCTGGTTACTGGATCCTATAGAGCTGACCTACGACCGGAACAGCCGGAATCTCCTGCGTTATCGCGGCCTGAGTAACATAATGGATACTAATGGTGAAACATACAGTGCCGATATACGTTACGACTATTCGTCCGGCTGCCAGAGCTCCCCGTCATCTGCGACCGGCAGTTCCTGACGTCGCATATTATCTGCCTTCAGCATCCACAGACGTCATACTTGAATGTACAGGTTGAATACTTATGGTTCACTCTGTGTTCATATTTAGCTGCTAGAATCTGCGCTAATCTGATTATATCTGTGAGTTATCAACAGGGAACCCGTACGATGAAATCACCGATGAGCCTGGCCATCAGCCCTCTTTCGGCTGGCCGAAAAAAACTGCTGCTGTCTTTTATTCCTGCACTTATTCCGGCACTGGCCCTGAGCGTTCAGGTCAGTGCTGAAGAGACAGAATCTGTTGAGCTGGACACCGTGCAGATCAGTGGCCAGGAAGAAAAGCTGAGTGAAATTTCCACCGAAAAACTGCTGAAAATTCCCGGTTCCGGTAATGATCCGCTCCGGGCTATTGAAAGCCTGCCCGGTGTAACCTTTGCCGGCGGCAGAACATCCGCACCGGCCGTGCGTGGTTCATCACCGGATGATAACGCCTATATTATTGACTTTATTCCCGTTGGCTATATTTTTCATACCGATTCATCGAGTATTTTAAGCGATAACGTTGTTGAAGATTTTACGCTGGAAACCGCTGCATTTCCGCCCCAGTACAACAATGCAACCGGCGCCGTCATCGATGCCACATCACGCTCCCCCTATTATGACCGCAGCCAGTTTATTATTGATGCCAGCCTGCTGAAGGCCGGTATTTTTATCGAACAACCGCTCAGCGAAAATCAGAGTTTTTATATTGCTGCACGCCAGAGTCTGTTTCAGTACTACATCGAGAACTTTCTCGATGACGAAGACTTCGAGTTCACAACCGTACCGGAATATTACGATTATCAGGGAAAATATGAGTACCGCATCAGCGCTACGGAGACCCTGTCATTCCAGGCTATTGGTTCCCGCGACAAAGCCGGACTGGTCTTTGCTGAAGACTCCGACACACTGCTGCAGGACCCGGGCTTATCCGGCGGACTGGCTTTTGAAGCCTTCTTTAACAGTCAGGGGCTGGTCTGGGAAAAGCTGTATAACAGTGGTATGACCCATAAGATCGGCCTGTCGCAAATGGAGCAAAAACTTGGCTTCCGTATCGGTCCGGATAACAAAATTGATGTCAAAGTAAATGACTATAACCTGCGCAGCCAGTTCAGCTATCCGTTAAATTACCAGCATGAATTGCGCTGGGGTGTGGAATTAACGGAAAGCCAGATCAGCTATAAAGGCCGTTTTGAAGCTCCGCCCTGTGATGAATTTACGCCGGATTGCCGCATTGTTGATGGCACAGAAATATTGGAAGGCGATGGTAAGCCAACCATTTATCATTACGATGCGCACCTTGCCGACGTCTGGGATATTACCCCCGACTGGACCCTGACGCCGGGTATTGCATTGTCCTATGACGATTACACCGAACAGTATTTCACCGAGCCGCGTCTGCAAAGCCGCTGGCAATTCACTAATAACTGGTGGTTTACCAGCGCCTACGGCCGTCACCATATTCTGCCGGATAATTTTGGTGATTATGTAGCACCCTTCGGTAACCCGGATCTGAAACAACCAACCGCGACGCACTACGAATTGGGCATTGAAAATCAGCTGGCCAATGACATGCTATGGAAAGTCGAGGTTTATTATAAGGATCTGGACAATATTATTATCAGCCGTCCGGATAAGACTTATTACAGCGGTCTTACCGATGAAGAGTACGGCGACCTGCCCCTCTATACCAACGATGCCAGCGGTAAAGCCTGGGGGATGGAATTTTTCCTGAATAAAAACCTGACTGAACACTGGTATGGCTGGGTATCGGTAGCGTACTCACGCACCTTCCGTACCAATAATTTAACCGGAGATGACTTCAGTTATAACTACGACCAGCCGGTTATTATTAACAGTGTGGCGAATTACAAACTGAATAAAGACTGGCAGGTCGGCTTTAAATGGCGCTACCAGAGCGGCCAGCTGATTACGCCATTGGAAGATGCTGTTCAGGATGCTGATGATCCGGCCCTGTATAATCCGATTTACGGCAATCTGAATTCCGAACGTTTACCGGCCTATCACAAACTGGATGTACGCGCCGACCGCACCTATCGCTTCAGTGGCTGGGAGATGGATTTCTATGCTGAAATTCTTAACCTGTATGGACGCGACAATGTCACCGGCTACGAATACAAAGGCGCGGATTACAGCGAGAAAGAAGAAGTCACCGATTTACCGACCATTATCTCGTTCGGTATTAAAGCCAAAATCTGAGAACGACAACCAGAAAAGCCCATCAACCGATGGGCTTTTCCATATATTCATGGCTGCCAACACCGCCGAAAGCGGACTGAAAGCCCCCATGACGGATGACCCGCGGCTTAAAGCCCAAACGCAGATATAACGCCCGCGCCCGCGGATTATTATCGGCAACATCCAGAGCAACATGGGTCAGAGCCAGAGTCTGCGCCCGCAGAATCAGTTGCTGCACCAGCTGCTCACCAATACCACGACCACGCATCTGCGGTTTTACCCCTAACTGGTAAATTAAGCCCCGGTTGGCCTGTGGCGGACGGATTACCCGCTCAGTGCGCAGTCCGCGGTAAATAACACCCGGTATCTGGGCGGCAGCGTAAAAACTGCCGATATCCCGCAACGCTGCAAGCATGAAGCCTGCACTTTCAGGCTGGGTTCGTAATGCCCCAACGCCCACAACTTCGCCATCCAGAACGGCAGCCAGATGCTGCTGAAAACCAAACTCCGAACGGCCATTAATAAACGCCTGCTGCAGAAAATCCTGCGCTTCGCGCGCATGGCGACTACAGAATACATAGTCAAAAGCACCGGGACCGGAGCTGTAAATTAATGGCACAGCAGTGCTGACATCGTTGGCAACACAGGGACGGAAGCTCAGATCACGCATACCACAGCCTTTACTCTTATTATTCTGGTACCAAGGTACATTTTTCGATCAGGATCGTCCAGAGGGCTGTGATGCCGCTAAAGACAGTAAGATTTTAAGCCAATCATGTTTTATTTATAGCTATTGTTCCAAAAATACCTTTAAAATTCCTGAAAAGCCCCAATACTGAGTCCATTCGCAAGAGGAAATGTCCTATGTTGATTGGTAAGCGTGAAGAATTTGACCTGAACGAGATGGCTATTTTCGTTCATGTTGTAGAAGCCGGCAGCTTTACCGGAGCCGCCAAAAACCTCGGTTTGCCCAAGTCCACGGTCAGCCGCAAGATTACCCAGCTGGAAGAGCGCCTCGGTGTGCGACTGATTCAGCGTACCACCCGCAGTCTGCGCCTGACCGATACCGGCAACGCTTACTACAACCACTGTGCGCGTATTCTCAGCGAAATTGAAGAAGCCAATATCGCCGTTACCCAGATGCAGAGCACGCCAACGGGAACCCTGCGTATCACCGCACCGGTCCTGTTCGGCTCGACCGTATTGTCGAGCCTGGTGGCTGAATTTATGGAGCAGCACCCACAGGTAATGGTTGATCTGGTCTTATCTGATCAGCGTCTGGACCTGGTGCAGGAAGGGATCGACGTCGCATTCCGTATTGGCCAGCTGGAAGACTCCTCGCTGATTGGCCGCTATCTCGGTGATGTCCGCGCCATTCTGTGCGCAAGCCCGGAATACCTTGAGCGTCATGGCATGCCTGAACATCCTGAACAGCTGCATGAGCACCGCCTGCTGACCGGCTCACAATGGCTGCAGTGGCCAATGAGCGGCCCGCAGGAAGAACAATACACCGTGCAGGTTAAGCCAAGATTGCAGGTTAATGATTTTGCCAGCCTGTATGCCCTGACATTATCCGGAGCCGGCATTTCCCCGGTACCGATGCTGATTGCCGCGCCGGCCATCCGCGCCGGTAATCTGGTGCCTGTTCTCTGTGACTGGCCGTTTGAAGCCAGCCCGATTCATGCCCTGTACCCGAGCAACCGTCACCTGTCTGCCAAAGTACGCAGCTTCGTCGACTTTGTGATCGACAGCATTCGTCCGAATCCGCCCTGGGAAGTTGAACTGCTGGATAGTGCCTGCCCCAGAACAGACAAGGGTAAAAACATTACCGGGGATAAACCAGCCGTACACTGACGATTAGCGGCCAGCGCATGGCTCATGCCTTAAAGGCATATCATTGGTGAGTACAGGGGACTGAACCCGGTTCCCTCCCTTGCCGGAATCGACAAAATGCGGGCAGGTGCCGGAGTAATTAACTGTTTTTCGGCATCATATCCAGCAATGCCTGAACTTCCTGCGGATCAACGTGATCATCGGCAAACACCCGGTCAATTTTCTGCAGGAAAACTTTCAGCCCTTCATCAACCCGGATACCTTCATTAAATACGCGGTTGGTTTCAACGATCCCTGTTTCCATAATATTTTGCAGCGCTGATTCCTGACGCTCATCCATGCCCAGAAACTGCAGACTCTGCTCCACACCGTCAGCCATGTTTTCAACCACATCGGCAATATCCCGCATCACTCCCTGATAAGACACATCCACCGCCGACATCATGGAGCTCATCTGGCCACTGAGGCGCTTTACCAGCTGGCTCTCCAGAGCCAGCGATTGCAGGTTATCCAGCGCCTGAATCCGTGCATCACAGCCCTGCAGCAGCGAAAACACATTATCTTTAATGGCGCCGTATTTTTTCTCATCATCCACCGGCATATTTTTAACCAGCAACGATACGCCACCGTAATTCATAATCGAGCGGCGGCCGAAATCGACATAACGGCCCTTATCTTTGCATTCGCTCATCAGCACAGATTCCATATCCTTGGCCATGCCGTTGGCTTCCATATTCTTTACGCCATAGCGGCTGCGCATCTGCAGGCTGCAATTGATACCGTAACTCTGCAACGCCTGAAATAAGCGCATGCCCAGCTCATCAATATTGTTGCAGCGGTTTACGTCGAGCAGAAACTGAATATTCACCCCGAGATCGGAGGTATCGGACATCGCAATAAAGGCCATTTCGTTGGCCTGTTTCAGCTGCATTTTCAGCTGATCATTGGCAATTTTATTGAACAGTACCCGGTCAATACGGGCCTTCAGTTCGAACATCATGGACGGTGACAGATAATCATCACAACCGGCGTCATAAGCGTCTAATTTATGCTGCAGCGTTTCTTCGTGTCCCAGCACAACCACCGGCAGTTCGCTGTTATCTTTCAGCTCCCGGCAAATTCCGATGACATCATCATCAGCAATGCTGTTGCCATCAATCAGAATCAGCTTCAGGTCATGTTCCTGTGCCAGCTGCAATGTTTGTACGGGGCTGTCCGCCTGCAGTAAGTGGTACTTTTCATCCAGCAGATCTCCTAACTGCTCATCAGATGTTTTGCTGAGTACCACGGCCTTATATCGCGTTGTCATAGTAGATCCATCAAAGTCAGTCCTTCTCAATGTTTAGTTCACGAAGGCTTATCCTGCCAGCCATCAGGCTGATCTGAGGCAATATCAGGTACATAACAGGAGTGTTGACTGATAACCGGGCAGATACGGAATCAGCCTGCGGACATGGATCGGCATGTCCGGGCTGATCACCGGATAAAGACGGAAAGAAGATTCAGATAAGGCGTAATTCTTGCGCGCGATGAATGGCCTGAGTACGGCTCTTGGCGGCGAGCTTAACGTTAATTTTACGGGCGTGGGTTTTCACCGTATGCAGGGAAATAAACAGCTGATCGGCAATTTCCTGATTGGACAACCCCTGGGCAATCTTGCGCAGCACTTCCAGCTCACGCTCACTGAGGCCCGAGCTGATCTCCGGTGCTTCACTTTCCTGAGGCTGCGGCAGAGAATCACTGAGATTCGGTACCCAGCTGAATAGATCGAGGCCAATCCCTTCGCGCTGCAGCACGCGTCCGGACTGCAGAAAAATCTGCTGGCTTTCGGAGTGCTGATTCTGGGCACGCAGTGCTGCGCCACGCAGTAACTGCAGCAGCATGACACTCAGGTTGCTGTTGCGTAAGCGCAGCCAGCCATCAATTTCACTCAGACAGTCCGCAGACTTACCGGCCAGCAGATATAACCGCGCCTGAGTCGCAACGGCCAGTGCAGGCAGCATGGGGAACAGTTCCGGACGGGGCAGCTGCGCACAGCTCTGCCCCTGTAACAACTGTTCCAGACAATCCTGAGCCCGGCTGAGCTTGCCCTGCGAGATCCACACATTGGCTTTAACCGCCATCAGCCACTGATAGCTGTCGGCTTCCACCTGCCAGCGCTGCATCAGGCGTTCGGCACTGGCCAGGGCATTCAGTGCCGCCGCATAGTCACCGGCCGTGGTGTAACGCAACGCCATAATGGCGTAGCCATAACACACAGAAACATCATGCACCTGAGTGCTGGCGGCGATACCCTGCTGCAGGGTTTCATCCAGAAGGGCATCATCAGCGCCTCCCAGCCAACGCAAAACGCCGCGATACAGCAGCAGGCGGCCACGCGGCAGCAAGCCTCCGTGTTCGCTATAGTCACCCAGCAATGCAAGGCCGCGCTCAACAATTTCGCGGCTGTGAGCAATATGCCCCCGGTTCAGCTCAATACGGGCATAATCAAACAACGCCAGTGCTTCCATCGCCGGAGCATTATTCTGCCGCGCCAGATCCTGCGCCAGACGGTTCCAGATACGCGCACCATCGGCATCGTTCTGCGCCAGACGCAGCTGCGCCAGTGTTGAACTCATCAGAATGCGCAAGGTAAAACGTGCCGACGGCAGATTTTCCAGTGCCTGCTTACACAAAGGTTCGGCCTGATTCAGCAGCCCTTTCAGACGCGCCAGATAGCCCTGCAACGCCGCCTCTTCGAAATCCGCCAGACACTGGCGCTGCAGCAGGCGATTAATCATCGCTTCCGCTTTTTCGCGCTGATGGGTCAGCAGCCACGACCAGGCAGCAATGGCCATCAGACGCGGTGATGAATACAGCAGCTCGTCACCCAGTAACTCAAACCAGGACAGCAGACCGGCGATATCCAGATTCCCCAGGATCGCCTCGGACTCACGCTCTACCCAGCCCTGAACCTCACGACTGAGACCCGCCGCACGGGCATGATGTAATGCGGTTACCGGCTGACGCTGTTCACTCAGCCAGTTATAAGCCAGATGATGCAGACGGCTGCGCTCCTGCTGCGGCAACTGCCGCGCCAGCAGCTCAGCCATCACCGGATGCATGCGGAACCAGCCGGGGCGGTTCAGCTGTGGCTCAATAAACAGATTCAGCCGCAGCGCCTGCTGCAGTGGCTGGTGATATTCCGCCGAGCCGGTGCAGTGCTGCAGCAGCTCTTCATTAAAACTGCCCAGCACCGCCGCCTGCTGCACAAATTGCTGCAGATCGGCCGGTAAACGATGCAATGTTTCACCCAGCAGATAATCACTCAGTTCCTGCTGCGCCAACTGGACTGCCGGCTCCAGCGGCCGCCCGGCAGCGCGGTAACAGGCCAGCCATATCGCCAGACCAGCGGGCCAGCCGGCCAGTCGCTGAATCAGCTGCTGCACCTGCTGCGGACTGATATCCACACCATGCAGTAACAACAGTTGCTGAGTCTCATCATCACTGAAAGAAAGCTCACTGATACCAAGCCAGCCCAGCGCCGGGTTCAGCCGTAAACGGCCAAGATGATTAGGGATATAACGCGAAGCCAGCACCATACTGACGCCAGCAGGCAGCTGTTCAACAATCAGGTTCAGCACCTGCCAGCTGTCGCTGTCCTGCAGACTGTGAACATCGTCAAAGCACAACAGCAGCGGGCGTTCGAAGCTGGCCAGCTCCTGCAACCAGAGCAGAAGCACCTGTTCGACATCAACGTGCCCGCGGCGGCCGGTCTCATACCAATGCGCTAATGCATCGGTAGCGACGCCGGGCAACTGGCGTTCAGCGGCTTCAAGAAAATGGCGCAGGAAAAAAGCATCAGGGGTATCACGGCTGTCGAGGGTCAGCCAGATCACAGAGGTACCATCGCGCTCAGCCTGCCGTGCGGCATCGGCCAGCAAAGCTGTCTTACCGTAACCGGCGGGCGCATTAACCCAGACAACCCGGGTTTGCTTCAGGGCATTAAGCAGAAGTGGCGCACGATCAAGGGCATGGACGGAAGCTTCCGGGCGGCGGCACTTAAGGGCGACCCAGGCTGCGACGGCTTTCTGATCGAGGGATTCCAGCCAGGGCGACTGTGAGCTGTCGGGCTTTGCTGTAAACACCATGAAAACTGTCTGACTCGGCTAACGGATCAAAAACCGCCGTCACAGGCTGATTGCGGCGACATAGCGGCGGCTAAGTTAAGCAGCATATTACACGAAGTGGCGCATCTGTACTCATCAGCGATGGCGATGACCATTCTTTACGGATCAGCAGCAGGTCCGCCGCTCAGAACCCGCGTTTACGGCTGAACCAGATCCAGGCTCCGGATAATGCCAGAAACAGCAGAATCAGTGCGGCAGCATCAACCACCCAGACACCCCAGCTGCCAAACCAGCGACCGGAATGCAGATCGAGCAACACCCGCTGCCAGCTGATGGATTCATTACGGGCCACTGCCAGTTGTAGCGGTAAAACCTGCAGGGGTTCAGCATTTGCAGCAGGTGCCGCAGCCGCCGTCAGCTGATAGCTGAGCAGGTCCAGTGCAAACCAGTTCTGGCCAATCTGCAGCAGATAGGCATCGCCCTGCCAGACCACCGCCGTGACCGGCTCTTCACTGAACAGCGAGGGTTCAAGCACTTCCAGCAGCTGATGATTGTTATCCAGCAACAGCCACTGGCTGCTGCAATCGACAAACTGTGAATCATCGCCGCGTGCATAGCCCTGTAACTGGCGACACCCGGTTAACACCTGCTGATCGAGGCGTAACTGGCCATCGGCGCTCCACAACCAGTGAGCGTCTACGGCAAAGCCCTGTGGGCGACTGAGCGCATGCTGGTAAGGCGTAAGAATCAGTGAGTTCTGAGGATAAAGACGATCGAGGCCGGTGGCAGCAATATGATTCAGCAACAGCCCGGTCAGGGTGACCAGAATAACAATCAGCGCCGCCAGCAGGCCGGCACGGCGATGCCATTTGTGCAGCCAGAATCGGAGTTGGCGTCTAGTGGAGGTTTTCATCCGGCGTGGCTGTCCAGCGATCGAGAAGGAGCGCGAGTTTAGCAACTTTCTCCATGCTGCGCACCGAGTAGGTGGCGCCGGAAATACCGTCGATATTGCCACTCAGCTCACCATTATCGGTTAACTGCAGTCTGGCAAACTGGGCGGTAAAGGCCGGCAAACGGATCTCATCGCCGCGGATTTCGCGGAACACCATAACGTCAATCCGCTCGATCACACCCTTGTGGGTCAGCACCGCAAAGGTGATGGGTTTTTCTTTGCCGATTTCACTCAGCACCCATAAATTGTGGCCGTTATGCGTCCAGTATTTAACCCGCGCCTGGCGCAGGTCGTAACGGATATGCTCACGGGCCAGATCTTTCTGCTCAGTGGTGAGCCACAGTGTGCGCGCTTCCTGCCCTGCCGGAAACCAGTCGCTCAGCAACTGTGGCAGGGTCAGATAAGTGCCTTTACCCAGCGCAACAGCGCTGGACAGCAGCAATATCAGAGGCAGAACAACGCGCACAGACCGCATATCAGAAGCTGTAACCTACACCCAGGTTATAACCGGTGGCGGCCAGATCACCCGCTTCTTTCTGGCGGTAGTAATCGGCTTTGAATACCACGGTTTCGGCCAGCCAGTAATTCACGCCCACATCGTGACGCTCGAACTTGGAGTCTGTACGGTCACCGGCATTGGTATCCCAGCCGCTGTTACGGTAGAACACACCGACATCGTTCATGCGATAAGAAGGCTCAACATAAAAACCGGTCTGCTTGGAAGCACCCGAAGTGACGGTGTTGATATCTTTATCCAGATCCCATTGCGCATAGAGTGTACGCAGTTCAAAACCGTTGTTCTGATAGATCGCATGGGTTTCGATCAGGCGCGCGCCGATTTCTTTTGGACCATTGCCCTGCAGCAGGTCGTCCTGATACTGCAGGGTTGCAGCCAGTTCCAGACCCGGTACCGCGGTGTATTTAACGCGCGCAGTGTAGGCGGCTTTATTGGCTTTTGCTTCGGCAACTTTCTGACGACCGCTGCGCAGATTGCCATCCAGGCTTTCCAGGCCAGAGTGCATGGCCACATCGTAGCTCAGACCATCGGCGATTTTGCCGCTCAGACCTGCACCACCTTCCCACCAGGTGGTCGGAATGATTTTGTTCTCAACGCTGTTACGCTCAACACCGTAGAAGGTATCCGGTTCATGGGTTTCGTTGAGGATACCAACAGGAATCAGGAACAGACCGGCTTTAGCGCGGGTATTGGCGTTCAGGTCATATTCGATATAGGCCTGCTCCAGCTCCACTTCACCCGGTTTACCATCACCAGCCAGGCTGTGCTCCAGTTCAAACTCAGAGAAGAAGCGGGTGCGCTCGTTGAATTCTTTGCTGAAGAACAGCACAAAGCGGTGGTAATCAATTTCGTTGCCTTTACCATTCGCCAGATTCAGGTGCATTTCACCGTAACCACCGATATTTACACCACTGTTCTGGCTGGCAGCACCCTGCTGTTCAACGGTATCAGCCAGACTGTTCAGCTGCGCTTTCAGCGCTTCAATTTCAGCCTTCAGCTGAGCGTTATCATCGGCCAGAGCCAGATTGGATGAAGTGATGGCAGCAGCCAGCAGCAGAGCACGGGTTTTCATAGCGTTAAATCCTTTGGGATAAATGGCAATAAAATCGGCGTGCAAGATAACATAAACAGGAATCACTTCAATATCTAAACGCTAATTATTGTTATTTATAATTGTGAAATCAGTGCATTGATAACCGCCTGCTTTTACCCCTATATTTCACCCCTACGGCCTGTCGGGCTTACTTACCTTGCGGCCATAAAAAAACCAGCCCGGAGGCTGGTTTCTTCATGCTGCGGAAGGGCTTATGCCTGTGGCGCCGCTTCTTCCAGCAAAGGCTTGAGTTCACCTTTGGCGTGCATCTCGGTGACGATATCGCAACCACCGATCAGCTCACCTTTCACCCACAGCTGCGGGAAGGTTGGCCAGTTAGCGTAAACCGGCAGGTTGGTGCGGATTTCCGGATTGGAAAGAATATCCACATACGCAAACTTCTGACCACATTCCATAACCGCCTGCACAGTACGGGCAGAGAAACCGCACATTGGCTGGTTTGGTGAGCCTTTCATGTACAGCAGAATGTCGTTGTTTTCGATCTGGTCTTTGATGACCTGCATGATATCCATAGGTCTTCTCTCTCAAACGTTGAATGGAAATTGCGGCGATTCTAACACAAAGCAGCGAAAGCCTGACAGCGCCGCTGGGGTATCACCCCTCAGCGGCCGCACCAAAACCACCCCCACCCGGCGTATGAATACAGAACAGATCACCGGCTTCCAGCTCAACGCAGGCGCAGCCGGATAAGCGCTGCATCCGCCCCTGATGGCGCAGCACAAAGTTCACCCCGGGCTTGCCGTCACCGCCGCCCTGCAGGCCGTGCGGCGCAATCTGGCGATGGCCACTGATGATATTGGCGCGCATCGGCTGCAGAAAACGGATATGCCGCTCTACGCCATTACCGCCAGCATACTTCCCGGCTCCACCGGATTGCGGCCGCACGTGAAACCAGTCGAGCACCACCGGAAAACGCTGTTCCAGAATCTCGGGGTCTGTCAGGCGCGAATTGGTCATATGGCTGTGCACCGCGCTGGCGCCGTCACCCTGCGCACTGGCACCGATACCGCCGCACAGGGTTTCGTAATACTGCAGCTGCTGATTACCGAAGGTGAAATTGTTATTGGTACCCTGACAGCCGGCCATTAAGCCCAGCGCCCCCATCACCACATCCACCAGATACTGGGCCGTCTCGACATTGCCCGATACCACCGCCGCCGGATATTGCGGCGCAATAATGGAAGCCTGTGGCACCTTAACCGTTAACGCGCGGAAAAAGCCGGCATTCAACGGCATAGGTTTGGCGACCAGTGCGCGGAAGCTGTACAGCACCGCCGCCATCACCACCGAAGTCGGTGCATTAAAATTGCCGGGATGTTGCTTCTGTTCTGCACGGTATTGCGTACCGGAAAAATCGACCGTGGCATGGCGCTGCTGGCGGTCAACCTCAATGCGCACATTAAAGCAGGTACCATCATCCATCTGCGCGCTGAATTCACCGGACGGTAAATCCGCCAGACACTCGCGCAACGTCTGCTCGGCGTTATCCATCACATGCTGCATATAGGCCGTCACCTGTGGCAAACCATAGGTCGTGCATAAGCGCTGTAATTCCACTGCACCTTTTTCGCAGGCGGCCAGCTGAGCCATTAAATCGGCAATATTCTGATCCGGATTACGCGCCGGATATGTGGCCGCCGCCAGAACCTTGCGGATCTCCTGCTCTTTAAGCTGGCCATCGCGCATTAAAATCAGGTTATCGAGCAGCACACCTTCTTCATCGATATGGGTACTTTCCGCCGGCATTGAGCCCGGTGTAATACCGCCGATATCGGCATGATGACCGCGCGCGGCGACATAAAAATCGGCTTTATTACCCGCCGTAAATGGCCGGATAAAAACCGGCTTAACCACAGTAACATCCGGTAAATGCGTGCCGCCGTTATAAGGGGTATTTAATACAAAAGCATCGTCAGGGCGCATATCCGTATGCCCCTGCATCACCACTTTAATGCTTTCGCTCATTGAGCCTAAATGCACCGGAATATGCGGCGCATTGGCGACCAGCTCACCATGGCCATCAAACAGCGCGCAGGAAAAATCCAGCCGCTCTTTAATATTCACACTGCTGGCAGTTTTCTCCAGCACAAAGCCCATCTGTTCGGCGACCGACATAAACAGATTATTGAATATTTCCAGCGTGACCGGATCACGCTGGGCCAGACCACTGGCAGCCGCCGGAAGTTCTTCTCCCTGATCAGTCAGCAATAAAGCGCCACTGGTTAATACCTCAAGCTGCCAGCCGGGTTCCACCACAATGGTGCTGTTGGCATCGGTTAATAACAGCGGGCCGGTAGCTGCAAAACCCGCTGCCAGTTGCGCACGTGCCAGCACCGGAACACTGTGCCATTGCCCGCCCAGATATAGTTGTGCATTTTCCTGTGCGGTTTGTTCGCCGCTGGCAAAAGGAATTGCCGGAGCACTGTTTCCGGCGGCTACCAACTCCAGCTGTACCGCATCCAGGCGCAGGGATTTATGAGCACTGATAAAACCAAATAATTGCTGGTGATGCTGCTCAAATTCAGCACGCATACCGGCGGCATCGGCAAAGCTGACCAACAACTGGGTATCGGACCCCTCATAACGCAGATAGGCACGGCGTAATTCCTGAACGGGCTTTTCTTTGTCCGGTGTAAAATCTGCCTGCTGCATTAACGCCGCGAATTTTTCTTCTGCGCAGGTCAGCGCCGCAGCATCGGTTAATGGTATTTCTACCGCGTCTTCGCCCAGCCAGCGCTGCTCAGCCAGACCAATCCCAAAGGCCGATAACACCCCCGCC
The DNA here is from genome assembly GCF_025345565.1 of Thalassolituus hydrocarboniclasticus. Classification (NCBI taxonomy): domain Bacteria; kingdom Pseudomonadati; phylum Pseudomonadota; class Gammaproteobacteria; order Oceanospirillales; family Oceanospirillaceae; genus Thalassolituus; species Thalassolituus hydrocarboniclasticus. The sequence continues at coordinate 3,166,626 of NZ_CP054475.1, forward strand.
AGCGGATGCAGATACACCTGTTTAATATTCAGCTCGGCCGCCACCAGACAGGCATGCTGGGCACCGGCACCACCAAACGCATTAAGCACATAATCGCGGATATCATAACCGCGCTGCACCGATATTTTTTTCACCGCCGCCGCCATATTATTCACGGCAATACGCAGAAAACCGGCGGCTATTTCTTCCGGCGAATATTCCTGACCGCTGTCGTTGCGGATCTGCATTGCAAGCTCGCTGAATTTCTGCCGCACAATACCGGCGTCCAGTGGCTGGTTCTGTTCAGGACCAAAGACATAAGGGAAATGCTGCGGCTGTAATTTACCCAGCAACACATTGCAGTCGGTAACGGTTAACGGACCGCCATTACGGTAACAGGCAGGGCCGGGATAACTGCCGGCGGATTCCGGCCCGACCTGAAAGCGGCCAGCAGAAAAATGCACCAGCGAACCGCCACCGGCGGCCACTGTGTGAATATTCATCATCGGTACGCGTAATTTTACGCCGTTAACCTCGGTCAGGGTTTCACGTTCAAGATCGTTATTCAGCGTACCGTTAAAATGACTGACATCGGTCGAGGTTCCACCCATATCAAAACCGACAATGCGGTTAAAACCATCGGCCTGGGCAGTGCGAACCATACCGACCACACCGCCGGCCGGGCCGGATAAAATCGCATCCTTACCCTGAAAATTCTGCGCCGCACATAAACCACCATTGGATTGCATAAACTGCAGAGAGGTTGGTGGCAAAGCCTGCTCCACCTGATTAACATAACGGCGCAATACCGGCGACAAATACGCATCGGCCACCGTGGTATCACCACGCGGCACCAGTTTAATTAACGGACTGACGCGGTGACTTAACGAAATCTGTTTAAAGCCAAGCTGGCGGGCAATATCACCGATACGGATTTCATGCTGCGGATATTTATAAGCGTGCATCAGCACCACGGCGATGCTGTCGTAACCCAGTGAGCGCGCTTCAATTAACTGCACCAGCAGGGTTTCTTCATCCAGCGGATAATCCACCGTGCCGTCGGCCAGTATACGTTCCGGTACTTCGTACACGCGTTCGTATAACGGTTCTGGCTGAGCAATATGAATGGCAAAAATATCCGGGCGGGTCTGATAACCGATGCGCAGCTGATCGCGCAGACCTTTACTGATGCACAGTAAAGTGCGCGCACCTTTACGTTCCAGCAACGCATTGGTGGCGACCGTCGTGCCCATTTTTACACTGGCGATGGCGCTGTCGTATTGCGGGTAACGGGCCTGCAGCTGACGGATGCCTTCAACCGCCGCATCGGCATAATGCTGCGGATTTTCCGACAGTAATTTATGGGTAATTAATTCACCGGCTGGGGTCAGCGCCACAATATCGGTAAAGGTACCGCCGCGATCGACCCAGAATTGCCATTGCCCGGAGTGCGCAGAATCCGCAGCTGCGCAATCAACAGAGGAAAAAGAAGAAACTGAAGACATGATTCCACCCGTAATTTACTGCCAGCGATCATACCAGCAAACAGCGGGATTCTTCAGAAACTGAACAGCGCTGCCGCCACCGGAATCAGCAACAGCAGCAGTGCCCGCCCTAACCAGCGGCGGGCACTGAGCAACAACAGACGCAGGGCCTTTTCCTGCCCCAGCCGGCGTTTTTGTGCTTTATCTCCGGCCGCAGGCGGCTGGCGCAACAGCTGGCGTAATTGCCAGAACAGCACCACCGACCAGCTGCCATACAACACAAACAGGCAGATACCCAGCAGCATCAGCGCCAGAATCAGTAACGGCAGTAAACTCATGAGCGCCGCCTCTGCCACAGAACAATGCCACCCACCAGCAACAGACCGCCCGTCAGTAACAATGCCAGCGCCCACAGCAGCACGCCGGGCAGGCCGAACACAAAACCGGTGTGCAGACCGTATTGCAGAAAACGCAGACTGGTCAGCGCCTGTTCTCCGGCGCTTTGTGATGCCTGCGGCTCTGACGAGGGCGCCGGCCAGATATCCACCTGTTGCAACAGGCTCAGATCGGCCGGGTGCAGAAAGAGATAGTGTTGCGGCACCAGACTGAGGCCTTCGCGGGCAACCATACGCAACTGATAGTTAAAGGCCGGAGGCCGTGGCGTCACGATGCCGGTCAGCTGATAGCCCGGCAGCAACGCTTCTGCCCGGCTTTTTAACGCCAGCAGATCGGGCACTGCCGCAACAGCATCCGCCGTCATGCCGGTTGCCACCGGACCGGCCATCACCGTTTTCAGCGCCGGCTGATCGAGTTGCCCGGCGCTGAGCAGGCTGTACAGCGGCGCACGCCAGGGCCAGCAGATACCGGTGATCACCATCACAATCAGCAGCGGCGTGATATACAGACCGCTCAGTGCATGCCAGCGGCGCAGGCCATCGGCTTTGCCACTCAGTAAACGCTGCGGCAGCAAATGCTCGCGGCTGAGCTGAACCCGGTCACCACGCACCAGCCAGAGTAACAGGCCAAGCAGACAACTGAGCGCCAGCAACACACTGCTGATCGCCACCAGCTGACGTCCGCCCTCACCCAGCAACAGCGTGCGGTGCAGTGACAGTACCCAGTTGAAAAACCCGTCGCTCAGTACGCTGGCGCTGCCATCGGCGGCCAGCTCATAGGAGTGGAAGCCGTCGGCGCAGCGCAGATACAGACGCGGCTGAGCAATCAGAGGTGAAGAAAGCCCGAGATAACTGACCGCGCAGCCGGAATGCTCAGCCTGCAACACCTCCATGCGTTGCTGCAGCCTTTGCGCCGCTTCCGGACGAAGAGGCTCCGGCGCACGTAACCCCGTTTGTAATACCGGCTCCAGCAACAGCAGCAGTCCGCTGAGCAGAATAATCAGCAGCGGCAGGGCCAGCACCAGGCTGAGCCACAGATGCAGGCGGCGAAACCAGTAATAAGCGGTCATTCAGAAACTCTTTGTCAGAAGCTGTGCTCGTACGCCAGCATCAGACTGCGGCCACGACCTTTGTAATAGCGCGCAGTATTACCGAGATCGGAGGTCTGTGCGTAGTAATCAAAGTAATCGCGGTTCAGCAGGTTACCGAGCGACAGGCTGGTAGTGCTGTTATTGCCACGGTAGCTGACGCTCATATCCACCAGCGCATAGCCAGCAAAAGACTCGGCATTGGCGTTGGCCTGGCCGTGGAAGCTGCGGTCAAAGTAGTAAGTGCTGGCCAGACGCGCACTGGTGCGGCCATTCAGCTCGTAGCGGGCATAGGCCGAGAGTTTATCCGGGCTGATATTAGCCGCACCCAGGTCGCTGTCGAGACTGCCGTTCTTATCGGAGTCGACGCGGCCAAACAGCTTCGAGTAGTAACCACCGATTTCCAGATCGTAACCAAACAGATAGGCGGTCTGCAGTTCGTAACCGTGGGTGCGGGTTTTCTCGCGGATCACTTCGTAGCTGCCATCGCCATTGGTGTCGGCCAGACGCGAACCAAATGCCGAGGTCGAACGGAAGTAACTGGCTTTCAGACTCAGCGCTTCGCCCTGATAGTTGAAACCGGTTTCGTAGTTATCAGTAATGATCGGCTTGATACGCACCAGATCATCGACATCCTGACCGTCGGTATTAATGCCGCGCAGCACCAGACCCACATCCGGCATATTGAAGCCTTCGCTGTAGGAGATATAAGCGTTCAGGCCATCACTGATGCGGTAGGTAAAGCCGAGGTTGGTCAGCAGTTCGGAGAATTCATCATCACCACCGGCCACATCGCGCGAGCCGTAGTTATACAGCGTGGTGAAATCATCCACCTGCAGTTTGGCGGTCTCGTAACGCGCACCACTGGTCAGTTGCAGGCGATCGGTCAGGGCGTAATCGAGCTGGGCAAAAGGCGCGTAGTTGTCGAACTTCATTTCCGGCACCCAGGTACGGCCGGTCATCGCCAGGGTCTGTTTCGATTCATCACGCACCCAGTCAAAGCCCAGCACCCAGTCGAGTTCATTCAGCAGGAAATCGTCACGGTTCCAGCTCAGGCGCACACCACTGCGCTGCACTTCAATCTGCGACTGGTCGTAGATGCTCTGCGTCAGCGCACCGCTGCCATCGTACTGGCTGCCGTAAGCCGGATCCTGAAAGGTTTTGGTCTGGGTTGCGCCGTACAGCGAGGTACGGTCGAGGTAATAGAACTTACCGCTGAAGTTACCACCGGCCAGATCACGGTCGCTGTAGCTCAGCGCGGCGGCGGTGGCTTTGTTGCGGTTCGGGTCGCCCACCTGCTTGCCTTTTTCGGTGGTGGCAGCAATGCCCTGATCGCGGTCACCGGGAATGTTGCGGTAATCACCGCTGTTTTCCAGATCGTAGCGGTTGAGCATCAGCTCCACACGGCGGGTCGCCGACAGATCCATCCCCAGTTTCAGCAGCAGATCGAGGGATTCAGAATCCATCAGATCGCCGTGGGTTTCGTTAACGGCAATTTTGTCGCCGTTGGCATCGTAGTACAGGCCGCTGTTCTGATACTGCGCCGAGGCCAGCACATCGTAAGCGCCCTGCTTGCGCTGCAGCGAGCCACCCAGGCGGTATTCAAAACCGTCACCGTCAAAATCGTTGCTGCTGGTCAGCGCGGTATTCAGACGGATTTCGTTATCGCCGTCGGCAGCGCTGCGGGTAATAAAGTTGATGATGCCGCCGGTTGCGCCCAGCCCCATGGAAGCGTTGGCACCGTGTACCACTTCAATCCGTTCAATCAGTGACGGGTCGATGGTAAAGCCATCACGCGAGCCATCGCGCAGCGGATTGGTCTGCGGAATACCATCCACCAGAATCAGCGGCGAACGGCCACGGAAACTCTCAGAAGAGCCGGTCATTTTCTGACGCGACGGTGCAAAACTTGGCAGCAGGCGGCTCAGTGCGCTGGTCAGATCGCCGCTGGCACCGAGAGTGGCCTGCAGGGTTTCACGCTCGATGACCGTCACCATATGCGGGATGGTAGCGACATCACGCTCACCACGAACGGCGGAGATCGTCACCCGGTCCAGGGTTACTTTTTCCGCTGGCGCAGAAGCGTCAGCCGGAAGCTGTGTGTCTGCGGCATAAGCCACCGGAGCCAGCAGTGCTGGAATCATCGCCAAAACAGCAGTTTTCATGGGCATGTCCTGATACGGATTGATAATTAGCAATTTGGAAGGACGCGAATGCTACTGAGTCTGAGAATGATTATCAACAAATAATAAGAAGAATTCCTGAATCCCTGCGACAGGTAGCGGCCGTCAGAGCTCCGCTTCGAGCGGCAGGACGCCGAGCAGCCAGGATTGCAGACGCCGCCACAGGCTGGCATGGGGTTCGTTATCGTAGTACTGCACTGCACCATTGGTGCGCATTTCCTGCCAGCGCACTTCTCCCTGATGTAGCTGCAGCTGATAACTTTCGAACGGCAGGTTTTGCTGCAGATCCCGGCTGGCTTGCTGACCCAGCTGCGCCTGCTCAAACAGCACACCCATTTCGGTATTCTCGCGAATGGAGCGCGGATCAAGATTCATCGAACCGACATAAAAGTAGCGCTGATCAATCACCAGCATTTTGGCATGCAGACTGGCGGAAGAAGAGCCGGTCCAGCGGCGGTTCTCACGCCCGGAGCTGGCATCCGGACGCAGCTCGAACAGCTCCACTCCGGCCCGCAGCAAAGCTGCACGGTAATGCTTATACGCCGAATGCACCGCCGGAACATCCGTGCTGGCCAGAGAATTGGTCAGCACCTGCACTTTAACGCCGCGTGCCACCAGCGCCGCCAGAAAAGCAACGCCCTCATCGCCCGGCACAAAATACGGAGAAATCAGCAGCACTTCCTGCTGCGCATTATCCAGCAGGGTAATTAAATTACCGAATAACGGTGACTGGTAGGTGCGGCTGCGGATTTTATCCGGTGCATCGGCCACCACATAGGCTTTGCCCCAGAACAGGCGCTGCTCATAATGAGCGCTCAGGGTCTGATTACGGTTCTGTAAAGCCTGTACGTAAGGATGCTCCCGTTTCCCCTGCAACCACTCCTGTAATTGCTGACGTAAATTGTGCAGCGGCTGCTGGTCATGCGGATCGCCGTCATTCAGTACCTGCTCCACCGGTACCGCCAGAGCACTGTTCCAGTAGCGGTCAAACTCGGTTGAAGCATCATCAACCACCGGTCCCAGTGTCAGTACATCCAGATCACCGAATACCACGGCATTACGCGCGGCATCAAAATATTCGTCACCGATATTGCGTCCGCCACTGATCGCCAGAGTGTTATCGGCAATCATGGTTTTGTTGTGCATGCGCCGGGTTGAAACCCCATAACGGGTAAGAAACTGCATATCGCGCGGGTAATCGCGCAGGAATGGGTTAAACAGGCGGATATCGATATTGGGATGACGGTTCAGCAGGCGCAGTTCGTTGTCTGCCCCACGGGTCGCCATATCGTCCAGCAACAGACGTACGCGCACACCGCGATCAGCCGCCTGCAGCAAAGCCCAGGTAAAGACTTTGCCGGTCAGATCCTGATGGTAGAGATAATATTGCAGATCAAGACGGTCACTGGCATTGGCCGCCAGCAACAGGCGGGCAAGAAAGGCATCGGTGCCGGAGGCCAGTAATACCAGCCCGGCCTGATCGGGATGTTGCTGCAGAAGGGGTTCAGCCCAGCGGGCCAGCAGGCTGTGCGGCGAAGCCTGAGAATGCAGTTCAGTAACCGGTGGCGGAACATCCGGCAGACGGGCACAGGCTGACAACAGCGTCGCCGCCAGCAAGACCCGGCAGCCCTGCCAAAAACGGCAGCGCTGCAACCTAGTCTTATGGCATATGGGCAATATAGGCGGCCACATCGCGCAGCTGCTGCTCATCCATATTCTGCACCACACCGATCATCGGTGAGTTTTTACGCTCCGGATCATTGTGCAGGAAACGCATCAGGGTTTTGGTCAGATATTCATACGGCTGACCGGCGATGCGCGGGTAAAGGCTGCTGCCGTGACCGGCGTTGCCGTGACAGACAAAACAGGTGGTTTTATAAATCTGTTCACCTTTGGCACTTGTGGGTACAGGTTGTTCGCGACTAACCACCGGCTTGTGAGCAAAATAAAGCGCAATATTAATGCGGTCTTCTTTACTCAGTGCGGTGGCCAGTTTGCTCATCACATAATCTTTGCGCACACCATCGGCAAAATGCTCAAACTGGGTAAACAGATAGGCCGCATTCTGGCTGGCCAGATTCGGAATATAGTCGCGCTTGCTGTTACCGTCATCGCCATGACAGCGGAAACACAACTGCGCACGCTCAACACCATCTTCAATGGCAGCCTGCAACAACGGCGTGTTTTTTTCGATGATGGCCATTTCCTGCAGCATGGACTCCACACTTTCGGCCTGCACCTGACTGCCCAGTAAGAGAAGCAATCCTGCCAACGTACTGCTGAATCTGTTCATAGTATTACTTTCTTTTTTGCCATTATGGCGTTGCTTAAAAAGTTACCGCTCACTGTATAACAGCAACAGCGAGCCCGGGAACCTTTGATCGACTTGTTATCAGGGAGTGAAACATACGCGCCTGTTTCCCTGAGGCCAAGGGCCAATCGCCTTTCGTATTAGTCTTTTCTAAATAAAGGCTGACCTGTATCAAGCGCAAACCAGCGTCTGCTGATGATCAGACTGACAACACCGCTCACCACCGGCACACCAATGCCAGAGGAGATGGGGCTGTGCCCTGCACCCGCATTCAGGTACACTTCCTGCCTTTCTAACTGCGCTCAGATTCAGACCATACGCCATGATGCAAGAGACTTATCAGCCCCATATTATCGAACCTTCCGTACAGACTCAGTGGGAAGAAAATCAGGTATTCAAAGCCGTTGTCGACAGCAATAAAGAGAAATTCTATTGCCTGTCCATGTTCCCGTATCCAAGCGGCCGGCTACATATGGGGCACGTGCGTAACTACACCATTGGTGACGTGGTTTCGCGCTACCAGCGCATGCAGGGCAAAAACGTTATGCAGCCAATGGGCTGGGACGCCTTCGGTCTGCCGGCAGAAAACGCCGCCATCAAGCATCAGGTTGCGCCGGGTAAATGGACCAAAGAAAACATCGCCTACATGAAAGGTCAGCTGAAATCGCTGGGCTTCGGTTACGACTGGAACCGTGAACTGGCGACCTGCGACCCGGAATACTACCGCTGGGAACAGTGGTTCTTCACCAAGCTGATCGACAAGGGTCTGGCCTACAAAAAAGTATCCGCGGTTAACTGGTGTCCGAATGACCAGACCGTTCTGGCCAACGAACAGGTCATCGACGGCTGCTGCTGGCGCTGTGACTCTGTGGTTGAGCGTAAAGAAATTCCACAGTGGTTTATCCGTATCACTGATTACGCCGAAGAACTGCTGAACGACCTCGATCAGCTCGACGGCTGGCCGGATCAGGTAAAAGCCATGCAGCGCAACTGGATTGGTAAATCCCGTGGCGTGCAGATGCGCTTTGGCCTGAAAAACCGTGAAGACGCACTGGAAATCTACACCACCCGTCCGGATACCCTGATGGGCGTGAGCTATGTTGCAGTCGCTGCCGGTCACCCACTGGCGAAAGAAGCCGCTGCCAACAATCCGGCGCTGGCCGCATTCCTTGAAGAATGCTCCAAATCCGGTACCGCCGAAGCCGATCTGGCCACCGCCGAGAAAAAAGGCATGGCAACCGGCTTTACTGCCATCCACCCGATCTCCGGTAAAGAAGTACCGGTGTGGGTCGCCAATTTTGTGCTGATGGAATTCGGTACCGGTGCGGTCATGGCCGTTCCGGCACACGATCAGCGCGACTGGGAATTCGCGCAGAAATACGGCATTGAAATCCATCAGGTCATCGCCGCCAACGAAGGCGACGAGTGCGACCTGAGCAAAGCGGCCTATACCGAAAAAGGCACTCTGATTAACTCCGGCGAATTTGACGGCCTCGGTTTTGACGCCGCCTTCGACGCCATCGCCGCCAAACTGGCAGCAGAAGGCAAAGGCGAGATCAAAGTGAACTACCGCCTGCGCGACTGGGGTGTGAGCCGTCAGCGTTACTGGGGCGCACCGATTCCGGTGATCCGTACCGCCGATGGTGACTCCATTGCTGCGCCGGAAAGCCTGCAGCCGGTGATTCTGCCAACCGAGGTTGTGATGGACGGTGTGAACTCACCGATCAAGAACAACCCGGAATTCGAAAACATCGAATACAACGGTCAGCCGGCGTTCCGCGAAACCGATACCTTCGACACCTTTATGGAGTCGTCCTGGTACTACGCGCGTTACTGCTCACCGCGCGACGATACGCAGATGCTGAACCCGGAAGAGGCCAATTACTGGCTGCCGGTCGATCAGTATATCGGCGGGATCGAGCACGCCATTCTGCACCTGCTGTATGCACGTTTCTTCCACAAGCTGCTGCGCGATGCCGGTCTGGTGAACAGCGATGAGCCGTTCAAAAACCTGCTGTGCCAGGGCATGGTGCTGGCCGATGCGTTCTATTACACCAACGAACACGGCGCCAAAGAATGGGTTAATCCGACCGAAGTCAGCGTTGAGCGTGACGACAAAGGCCGCCTGACCGCTGCCAAACGCAAGAGCGACGGCAAAGAACTGCAGTACTCCGGTATGAGCAAAATGTCGAAGTCGAAAAACAACGGTGTTGATCCGCAGGAAGCCATCGAACTGTACGGCGCCGATACCGTGCGTCTGTACACCATGTTCGCAGCGCCCCCGGAGCAAACTCTGGAATGGTCTGACTCCGGCGTACAGGGTGCCCAGCGCTTCCTGCAGCGCGTCTGGCGTTTAAGCTACGAACTGCTGCAACAGGCAGATCGTGGTGATGCGGCGAACCTGTCCAAAGATGAGAAAGACGCCCGCCGTAAGGTGCACGAAACCATTCAGAAGGTGAGCGATGACGTGGGTCGCCGCTACAACTTCAACACCGGTATCGCCGCCATTATGGAACTGATGAACACCCTGCAGAAGGTTGATCTGGCATCTGCCGGTGGCCGTGCGGTGGTGGCAGAAGGTCTGGATGCGGTGATTCGTATGCTGTCGCCGATTGCACCACACATTACCCAGGCTCTGTGGATTGCCTTTGGCAACGACGGTCTGGTGATTGATGCGCCATGGCCTGCGGTTGACGAAAGCGCGCTGGTGCGTGACTCCATCGAAGTGGTGGTACAGGTAAACGGTAAGCTGCGTGCCAAGATCGAAGTGGCGGCCAACGCCAGCAAAGACGATCTTGAAGCCGCCGCCAAAGAGGCCGTTGCCCAGCAGCTCGAAGGTGTGACCGTACGCAAGGTGATTGTGGTACCGGGTAAGCTGGTTAATATCGTCGCTAACTGATGCCCCCATGTCCGGCGTCGGACGTCAGACGCCGGACTAAACAAACTGAGAACTCCGTATGCGTCATGCACTTGTTGTCTGCTCTCTTATTCTGCTCAGCGCCTGCGGCTGGCATCTGCGTGGTGTCACGCCGCTGCCGCCAGAATACCGGGTGATGTATCTGCAGAGTCAGGCCAGCAACAGCTTTAACCAACAGTTAAAGCTGCAGCTGGAGTTCAACGATGTCGTGCTGACCGCCAGCGCCGAAGACGCCCCGGCCATTCTGCGTATTGAGCCGGTGGATATCGAACGGCGTACGCTGTCGGTCAGCAGCAGTGGCCAGGTGGGCGAGTTCGAACTGAACGGCCGTCTGACCGCTCATATCCTGCATATTGGCCGCGACACCGATGTCGAAATTGAACTGAAAGCACGCCGCACCCTGACCAACGATGTGAACAACGTCGTCGGTACTGCCAGCGCCGAAAGCCAGCAACGGGCTGAACTGGAGCGCGAACTGGTCAACAAACTGCTGCGCCGCCTGCAAAGTCTCGGCAAGAGCAGCCAAAGCGCTGCCACAACCCAAAGTACTCCCGCAGCAACAGGCACCCAGCCGTGAAAATCCGCCAGGACCAGCTCAGCGGCCTGCTGGCCAAAGGACTGGCACCCTGCTATCTGGTGTCAGGTGACGACCCTTTACTGGTGATGGAAGCCTGCGACGAGATCCGTGCTGCTGCACGTAAGGCCGGTGTAGAAGATCGCGAACTGTTCCACGCTGAAGCCGGCTTTGACTGGCGCCATTTGCTGGAAGAAGCCAACGCCATGTCGTTATTTGCCAGCCGCCGTATTCTTGAAGTACGGATTGGTAACGGCAAGCCTTCCGATAAAGGCGCGGCTATTCAGCAGATTCTTGATAATCCCAACCCGGATAACCTGCTGCTGATAATCTGCCCGCGTCTCGACAGCACCATTCAGCGCAGCGCCTGGTTTAAAGCCGTGGATAAAGCCGGTGTGTTTTTGCCAATCTGGCCGATTGAGCGCTCACAGTATCCGGGCTGGCTGAAACGCCGCCTGCAGATTGCCGGCCTGCAGATTGAGCCGGCCGCCCTCGCCGCTCTGGCGCATCAGACCGAAGGTAACCTGCTCGCTGCTGTGCAGGAGATCGAGAAGCTGCGCCTGCTGGGCACGACCACCATCAACGAAGAGATGATTAACGAAGCCATTGGCGACAGCTCCCGCTTTGACGCCTTTGGTCTGGCCGATACCTGCCTGCTCGGTAATCTGGCCGAAGCCAGCCGCATTCTGTCGCACTTAAAAGGTGAAGGCGTCGATGCCTTAATGATTCTCGGCGCCCTGACGCGCAAGATCCGCCAGCTGATTGCCATGCAGGATCTCGGCGGACAACAGCTGAGTGAAGCCTTTAAGGCACAGAATATCTGGCCCAAACAACAACCTCCCTACAAAAAAGCCCTGCAGAATCTGCGCGCCCCACAACTCCATGCCGCCCTGCGCAAAGCCGAAAAAATCGATGCTGCCATCAAAGGCAGCGGTGATGACCCCTGGCTTCTGTTAAGTGAGTTAACTGTACTGTTAACAGGTGTAAGGCTGACGACTGGTTAACAGTTTCAGCACCACAGCTGTCACAGAAACAATGTCATTTAACTGAGATACTGCAGAGGTAATGGCGGCAACTGTCGAAAGCAGATGACAATTTTTGTCACATTATGACTTTTAACGTTAAGTACGGTGGTAAAAGCGTTAAAATATAATAATATGACCTGATGCTAAGCTGAGTACGCAGACTAAAGAGGATGTTCATTATGAGCGCCGTAAACCAACAACAAAATTCAGATCTGGTCTGGGACCTGGAGAAAATCCACCAGCACCGGCGCGCCATGGATTTCGTTAAACAGTTTGAAAACCGCTTTTGTGTGTTTTCCGGCTCCGTACGTCAGCTGTACACCAACTACAGTATCTTCTTCCCCGAAGAAGCCAACCGTCAGATGGTTATTCTGCCCGACCCTTACGCCTTTCACGATACCTTCAGTCATCTGAATCCGGATGCTGTGCAATCAACCGGTCTGCATGTTATTCCCGGCAATCTGATCGGCAAAACCGGACTGTATCTGGTGATTTCGCATAAAGATAAAAACGTGCGCTCGGTACCGATTCCTTTTCAGGAGGGCATCCGCCAGATTCTGCGCCGTTCCAATACCGAAGATCCGTTCCTGCCGGTACTGATGAAAGGCGATCTGCGCGAATTCAACGATCAGATGCCTTGCCTGCACCTGAACCGTCTGCGCCTGAAAGAGCTGACTTCGCTGTCAGGCCTTGAGCGCGAAAGTATCCGCACCATCATTACCGACAAGCTGATGAAACTGTATCAGGAATCATCAGCCCTGAATCTGGCCTGATAATCAGGCCGCTTCCGACTCTCAATATTATCTGTAAGCCTTCCTGCTAGCCCTCTGCACGGTAGTAGCGACGAATCAAACGGCTCAGCCCTTTGCGCCAGGCTTTTGGCTTGATGCCAAAGGTGTGAAACAGCCGGGTATTATCGGATACCGGCGTCCATACTGCCGGCATTAAACCGCCTTCCTGTGACTTCAGCTCCACCCCACTCAGGTCTTCATACTGTCCGGCTTCAGCCAGCAGCGCCTCGGCAAACGCATAAGAAGAAATCGGTTCCACACCGCAGAAATGATAAGTGCCCCACAGGTCATCGCAGCAAGCCGCCTGTTTCAGCATCGCCAGAATCACGTCGGCAATATCATCAGCCGGTGTCGGGCTGAATTTACGCTGCATATCAAGACTGAGGGTATGCTCGTCACGGATAGCCGTCAGCAAACGATTGGCGAAGTCATCGGCCATCAGTGAAAAGCCCTGACCAATGCGCAGAATCAGATGACGGCGGTTATTGCGGGTCAGGGCCTCCAGCGCCAGTAAATCCAGCGCCAGCGGATGATCGGCATACTCCTCTTCATCTTCCTTAAAGGCTACATCCTGGCGGGCACGGAAGATCGCCGTGGACGACAGTAATACCACCGGAACATCCTGCTCTTCTGCCTGCTCCAGCCAGAACGGGATATGGGCGTAATCATCGGGATGAAACAGTGATGGCACCAGAACAAAGAACGGCTTGCCAACGGCTGCCAGTGCCAGCCGCTCGCGGTTTTCCAGACCAATACCTTTGTACATCAGATCCTGAGAGGCCAGAAGACGGGTAAGAAAATGCCCGACCGGGCGGTTAGCGCCAATGATAAAGCTGTGAAAACTGCTGATTGCCAAAATGCCGTGTCTCCTGTGTGCTGGCCAGCCTCTGCTGACATTACAGCCTGCATAATACCCTGCAGCCGGGCTAATCACGACGTGCATTTGCACAGTCTGTCTATACTCAGAGGATATTATTGTCTGTTGCGCTTATGTCTTTATCTTACCGGTTCATTGTTCTCACACTACTCCTCTCCTGTGCGGCCGCTGTCACAGCCAGCTATTCGTTCCATGAGCCTGACACTCAGGTTCAGCTGATGGCTCAGGTTTACCAGGCCTCAGAATTCTCCAGCCTGCAACAGGTTACGGGCATAAACGCCGATCTGTGGCAGGACATGCCGGCTGCCGGTATCAACCTTGGTTTCACCGATGAGCACATATGGGTGCGCATGCCACTGAATCAGCTGCCCTTTAATTATCAGCAACACCCTTGGATTCTGGAGCTGGGATATCCGCTGCTCGACCATATCGAGCTTTATATTATGCATGGTGATGTTGTGCTGCTGCACACCGATGCCGGCAACAACCTGCCCTATTCCGCCCGCCCCCTCGCCGTTCCTGAATTTGCCTTCCCCGTGCCGCCGCTCAGTCAGGCACAATGGCTGTATCTGTACGTGCATTCAGAATCATCGGTGCAGATCCCCATCCGCGCATTTACTGAACAGAGCTACTGGCAGCAACGGGTCGGCGAAGTTACCTTTGACGCGGCATTTCACGCAATTCTGTTCAGTATGCTGGCTTATAACCTGCTGATTTTTTTACTGAGCCGTGATCTGATTTTCTTCCTTTATTCGCTCAGCATCGGTGCCTTTTCGATGATGATGGCCGCTCTGCATGGCTGGACTTATGCACTGCTGTGGCCAGAGTATCCACAGCTGAATGATCTGGCGATTTTGCTCAGCCTCGCTCTGTCTGAGGCTTTTCTTGCACTGTTCGGGGTGTCATTCCTGCGTCTGCGCAAACTGCATCCCCGTGCTTTCATGCTGTACAGCAGCTACGTGGTCAGTGCCCTTATCTTTGCCGTACTGGCTTTCTATCTGCCGTACCACACCATGATCCGTCTGCTTACAGGCCAGGCTGTACTGATGAGCCTGTCAGCGCTGGCTCTGGGCCAGCTGCTCTGGTGGCAAACCCGTTCACGGGATGTGTTTCTGTTTTTTCTTGCCGCCTTCTCACTTCTGGTCGGGCTCTTCCTGTATGCGATGCAAAAATTTGGCTTGATTCCGGTCAATGTGGTCACCGAGCATGCCGCCGAACTGGGCAGCATTATATTGGTTGTGCTGCTGGCACTGAGTATGGCCGAGCGCCATAACCGCGAACGTCAGGCACGGTTAGCGGCTCAGGATGTCATCATCAATATGCAGCGCGAAGCCAATGCCGTGCTGGATCAGAAGGTTCGTGAACGTACAGAAGATCTGGAGCTGCTGAACCAGCGCCTTAGGGAAGAGTCCACCACCGACGCCCTGACCCGGGTGCGTAACCGGCGCTGCTTTGATCAGCACTTTTATACCCTTTGCCAGGAAGCCTTTCGCCAACAGACCCCACTGGCTCTGTTACTGGTGGATATTGATCACTTCAAACAATTCAATGACAACTATGGCCATCAGCTCGGTGATACCGTTCTGCACAATGTCGCCCAAACCATGCAGTCAACCGTAAAACGTCCACAGGATAGTGTTTACCGTTATGGTGGCGAAGAGTTTGCCATTCTGCTGCCCAATACAGCCGAAGCAGGGGCGATGATGATCGCCGAACAGATATGCCTGAAGATCCGCCAGCTGAGCATCGAACACGAAGGTGAGTCGTTAAGTGTTACGGTCAGTATTGGTCTTTGTGCAGCGATTCCCTTTGCCCGTGATCAGGAAAATGAACTGTACAAGCTGGCCGACACAGCACTCTATCAGGCCAAAGAGCAAGGCCGGAACCGCTGCTGCGCCATGCCATTCCCACGACAACACAACCAGAAAAAAAATGGCTGAATGGCGGGCCTTTCCTTCCTTATCACACAAACACAACCAGAAAAAAATGGCTGAATGGCGGGCCTTTCCTTCAGTATCACACAAACACAACCGGAAAAAATGGCTGAATAGCCAGGCCTTTCCTTCCGTTTCGCACACAGCGACAACCTGCACAAAAGCGGCTGAATTGTCTGGCTTTTCCTTCTGCTGCACCCGCTAAACTCAATTTCAGTTTGGCAATCCCTCCTCATTTATGTACCTTAGTCCCGATATTAGGTGTTAATAAAAATACAGGATGGAGACCAACATGAAACGCCAACCCCTTGCCAAAACCATCGCGGCTGTCAGCGCCGGCCTGAGTGCCCTGCTGATCAACAGCCCGGTATCCGCCCAGGGTTACTATGTCGATGAACAATCTGCCCTGCGTCTGGGGGATGCTTTCTCCGGTGGTGCGGCCTCGGCCAGTGATGCTTCTGCCGCTTACTACAGCCCGGCGGCGATGCTGCTGGTGCGTGATGAGCTGGCCATTAACCTGGCCGCCATCTCTGTCCGCTCCGAACTGAACGGCAGCGCCGAGACCGGTGATGGCAGTGTTCCGATCAACGGTGACGACGCCGAAGCCGACAATTTCGACTTCCTGCCAACGCTGTATTTTGTCCGTAATCTGAGCGAAGGCTTTTCTGCCGGTGCTTTTATTAACGCGCCGTACGCCACCGGCACCGATTTTGGTGATGACTCCATCGCCCGTTATCAGACCACCGAGAGCGAGATCACCGGTATCGATGCCGGCCTGTCACTGGCTTTCCGGGTACACGAAAAAGTCAGCATTGGCGGCAGCATCATCGCCCAGTATATGAATGCCAAAACCGCGGTTGCGATAAATACGGCAGCACTGTGTTTAGGTGCTGAAGCAGCCGGTGATCTGGGTCCTTACACCTGCAGTGGCCTGGGCATTGACCCTGCAGAGCTGGGCAACAACACCTACGACGGCAGCTTCGTGATGGAAGGTCACAACACCGCCTTCGGTTTCAGTCTGGGTACGCTGGTTGAGTTCACCCCCAGCAGCCGTCTGGGCCTGAACTACCGCACCCGTATCGCCCATGAGCTGACCGGTAGTGCAACGGTGGAATTCCCGGCCGCCGCTTCAGGATTCACCGGTCTGGCAGGTCTTGATAACACCAAAGCCGATGGCCGTGTGCAGTTTGTCACGCCGGAAAGTGCCAATATCAGTTACTTCCATCAGCTCGGCGACCTGTCGCTGCAGGCGGATGCCTCCTGGACCAAATGGTCGCGCTTTGACAAGCTGCAGGTGGAAAGTAATAACAGCACCGTCGCTGCCCTGGCCGCTGAGCCACAGGTTTACGACTGGAGCGAGTCCCAGCGCTTTGCTCTGGGGGCGAACTACAAACTGAGCCCACAGCTGACACTGCGTGGTGGTTTTGCTCTGGACATGACGCCGATCGACAAAGACAAAACCAAGATCGACTTTGCCTTTGACGACTACAAAGCCATCTCTCTGGGTATGAGCTACGTACTGACCGAAGCCATGACTCTGGATGTAGGCTATCAGCACACCATGACGCAGAAGCGTGATATTGATCAGAACGATCTGCTGACCGCCGGTGCCCGTCTGCACGGTGAGGTCACAACCGAAGTGAACTCCTTCGCTGCCGGTCTGCGCTGGGCACTGTAAGCCTGAGCTGCTGCAATCTGAAACGGGCGCCTGGCGCCCGTTTTTTATGCCTGCCTGAACGTCACCCGCTTGGGCCGGACACCATCCTTGGTTATGCTGAGCCTTCATCACTACCCGCCGACAGCGAAACCATCATGTCACTCCCTGCTCTGTTACACAGCCTGCTGCTGCAGCCCGTTGCCAATAACAATGGTCTGATCCTGCCCTTCCGCACCCGCATGCCACAAAGCCTGCGCCGGGTGCCTTTTGCCGAGCCTTGTCTGATGCTGATACTGCAGGGCGAAAAACAGCTGCAACCGGCTCCCGGCCAGCCGCTGAATCTGCCTGCCGGACAAATGCTGCTGATTCCGGCTGGCTGTGAGCTTACCTTTACCAATCAGCCCGATGAGCATTGCCGGTATCTGGCCTGGGTGATCAGTCTGCCGGCGGATGACCTACTGCCACTGGGACGCGGCCCGGTGCGCCGTGAATTGCAGCATTTCAGCTCAGACCCGCTGCTGCTGACCCTGATGCAACAGTGGCTGCAGATACAGCCGCAACTGTCGGACCCACAACAACTGCTGCAGGCGCGGCGGCGTGAAATCACTCTGCGTTTGCTTGAGCTGGGCTACAGCGCAGAACTGCGCAGTGGTCTGCAGCAACATTTCAGCCGCCGCGTACAGGCGGTGGTCAGTGAAGACCTGAGCCACGACTGGCAAATAAGCGATGTGTGCCAGCGTCTGGCGGTCAGTGAATCGACCCTCAGACGTAAGCTGTCCGACGAGCAGCACAGCTTCCGCGACCTGCTCAGCCAGCTGCGGCTGGTGCAGGGCCTGAATCTGCTGCAAACCAGCAGCCTCAGTGTCCAGCAGGTCGCTGACGCCTGTGGCTACCGTTCAGCATCGCGTTTCAGTGAGCGTTTCCGTGAACGCTTTGGTACCAGCCCGGCCGAGTTGCGCCACAGCCAGACGGCTGACACTATAATCCGGCAAACGACGGTTTCAGGCTCAACCTTGACCGTTTGAGGCGAACCACAGCCTCACCTCTGACGTAAGCTGTGAAGCATCCAAACAGACTCAAAGGAGATAACGATGAAGCCGATATTAATACTGCTGTCCGCCGCCACCCTCTGGAGCCAGGGCGCTCTGGCCGAATTCCGGGTACAGAGCAGCGACATCAGCAACGGCAAGCCGATGCCCAAAGCACAGGAATTCAATGGTTTTGGCTGTGAAGGCAGCAATCTGTCACCACAGCTGAGCTGGAGCGGAGCCCCAGAGGGCACCAAAAGTTTTGCCATTACCGCCTATGATCCGGATGCCCCGACCGGCAGCGGCTGGTGGCACTGGCTGGCGTTTAATATTCCGGCGGATGTCACCAGTCTGAAAACCGGTGCCAGTGGCAATACCATGCCAGAAGGCAGCACCGAAAGCCGTACCGATTACGGCGTCCCTGGTTTTGGTGGAGCCTGCCCGCCCAAAGGCGATAAAGCTCACCGTTATCAATTTACCGTATTTGCTTTAAACACAGACAAGCTGGATCTGGCCCCGGACAGCTCCGGTGCACTGGTTGGTTATTACCTTAATGGCCATGCGCTGGCCAAGACCACGCTGGAAGCGCTGTACCAGCGTCCGTAAGCGCACACAACCTGCCGCTGAGCGGCGGCAGGTTCACAGCTGTTTTCAATGAGCCAGCGATAAACGGGCGATTTCATTGCGGTTACGCAAAGCATCCTCTTTGCTGCTGAACAGCTGCACATCGTTCAGGGTAATTAACAGCACAAAGCCGCCCGCCAGCCCGACATAACCGGCACGGTATTCAAGCACGAACCGCCCTTCTTCTGACGGCAAACTCAATGGCAGCGCCACGCTGGCAATCAGGCCATTACCCAGCGCATCACCGACCTGCTGCGGCGTACGGTACAAACTCAGGCAATCCGTGGCTATCACCAGAGCGGCGCCATTAATCAGGCTGATTACATCCACAGCAACAGCATTATTCAGCTGTGCGGGCACAACAGATGTGATCAGATCAGAGGAATTTTCTATCAGCATGTAACCTACCTCGTTGCAGAGCCCGCAGTGTAACCCAGTCGGACTAAAGGATTGCAAAAAGAAACATTTCTAATCAGACGATTATCAGGCGCCGTCTATACTGCGCCTTATCCGACTAAATTACTCAGGAAGCCTTTTAATGCTGCGAAGTATCCGCATTGCCCGCCGTTCTGTACTCTTTTTCGGGCTGCTCGGCCTGATCACCCTGTTACTCGGTTTATTTGCCATCAGTCAGCTGAACAACCTGAATACCCGTGTAAACGAACTCGGAACCCAGCGTCTGCCGCAGGTTGCCACCATTGGCAATATGAACCGGGATTTTCTTTATACCCGTATGTATGCGCTCAGCTATGTTCTGGCCAGCGATCAGACCGGGCGCAATAACGCTGAAGCCGCACTGGAAAAAGTGACCCGTTCCTACAGTGAATCCCAGACTCATATGCAGCAGATTGCCGTTGCTGCCAAAGCCAAAGCTCTGCTGCAGGACATTGCCCAGGAGAAGTCTGAATATGATCGCCTGATGCGTGAATGGCTTAACCTCTACGCCCGTAACGATATCAGTGCTGCCGAAGCACTGCGCGATAAGAAAGTTTCTCCTCTGGCCCTGAAAATCACCCGCCAGCTGGACGAGCTGGCAACCTATGAAGGCAATGCCGCCAGACTCACCGTTACAGAAACAGAAGCAACCAGCAAACAGTCGGTTATCAGTATTGTGATTGCTATTGTCGTAGCCGTTGCCGCGGTAATCGGCCTCGCTGTTATTTTCAGCCGCAGCATTGTTATGCCACTGCAAAAAGCTGTTAGCGTTGCCCAGCGGGTAGCAACCGGCGATCTCAGCCAGCCAATTGAAGACCAGGGTAAAGACGAAGCCGCGGATATGATGGCGGCGCTGCACACAATGCAGCTGCAGCTGCGCGAAACCATTAACCGCATTGCGGACTCATCACAGCAACTGTCCACCACCTCGGAAGAACTCAGCGTGGTAACCAGTGAATCCAGTGAAATTGTCCATCAGCAAAGTGAGCAACTGGAACAGGCGGCAACAGCAGTCAACGAGCTGACTGTCGCCGTGGATGAAGTGGCCAACAGTGCCAGTACCACGTCATCCAATTCCGAACAGGTCAATGACAAGGCCCGCCAGGGTCAGAATAAACTGGACGAAACCATCCGCACTATCGACCAGCTGGCGGGTGAGATCAGCAATACCGCTGATGGCATTTCGGCACTGGCAGGTAACGTAAAAGACATTGGCCAGGTGATTGATGTTATCCGTGCCATCGCTGAACAGACTAATTTGCTGGCACTGAATGCCGCCATTGAAGCGGCCCGTGCCGGAGAGTCAGGCCGGGGCTTTGCTGTGGTCGCCGATGAAGTCCGGGCACTGGCACACCGTACCCAGGAGTCCACCAAAGAAATTGAGCGCATGATCCAGACCGTTCAGACGGCCACCGATGGTGCGGTCGTTAATATGGAAAACAGCAACCGCTGGGCCATGAGCACTCTGAAAATGGCAAATGAAGCAGGTACTGCACTGAGTGAAATTACCGGTCTGATCGGTCATATCAACGAGCAGAACCTGAACATCGCCAGTGCTGCCGAAGAACAGGCAATGGTTGCCCGTGAAGTGGATAAAAATCTGGTCGCCATTCGCGATCTGTCTTTCCAGACATCCGCCGGGGCTAACCAGACCAATGCATCCAGCCAGGAGCTGGCGCGGCTGGCCGAACAGCTGAACTCACTGCTGTTAAAATTCCGCCTGTAAATCAGAACAACTCGATTTCGCCGCCAGGCTCGTTCTGGCGGTGACGATCATTTTCTTCTGCCAGCACCAGATCCTTCAGATCACGTAATTCATCATCATTCAGTTCGGTAATATCCAGCTTGCGGAAAGTGCGCTTCAGCACGTTATAAGCATGGAAACACTGCTGATGAGCCGGCCCTTTGAGCGGAACCGTGAGGCCGCTATGGCCGAATACCGGCTTACTGCAAAATACACAATTGAGCGACATAACAATTTCCTTGATAGTGCGCTCTATTTTATTGAAAGTTATACATTAATCATCTTTTGTATAAGTTTTTTGACGATCAAACATTATGACTAAACTGTCTTTAATTGCTTAACTACATCAATGTATAAGAATTGACATGTTTTATGGAAAAGCATTACCGGCGACCAATGTGAACAGCGAGAAACAAAAACGGCTGCCTGAGCAGCCGTTTCTGTTAGCCAATCCGCGTAATGCGGGAAGTTTTATTCCGCCGGCATAGCAAAACGCGTGCTGTTCCCCGCTTTATCTTCCGCCATCAGCTGCCAGCGCTCACTGCTGTTTTTCTGCGCGCAGGGCACACGGAAATGACCGGTGTAAATAACTTCACCTTCGCAGATATCTCCGGCCGGGCTTTGCAGCCAGATGCGCGCCAGCCCCATGCCGTCGTCATACACCATGCCCTGCGCCAGCGTCGGCTCCGCCGCAGACCAGCGCACATAGTCAAGCACCGGCGGCTCATGGTCAGGGAAGCTGGTTGCAGACCATTCGTCTGTACCTTCCTGCTGCTCGACGCTGTTGGCATAGCCATCACCGTCGCGGTCCGGATCGCGGTTATCACCAATACCATCACCGTCCAGATCCGCCCATTCACGGCGATCATCCGGGAAAACATCGGCATCGTTAAGATGGCCATCACCATCGCGGTCGTCATCCAGTGCATCGGGAATGCCATCCCGGTCAAGATCGGCCGGCGTGCTTTGCGCATTACGCGGGTCGGTATTCATCGCTACTTCGTAGTCGTTGCTGATACCGTCGCCGTCGATATCGTCGTCGCTGTTATCACCGATACCATCACCGTCCATATCGGCCCACTCGCTGACATCACGTGGGAAAGCATCCTCGGCGTTAGCCACGTCATCGCCATCCATATCGCTGTCGAGCACATCCGGAATACCATCATCGTCCAGATCAGCCGGTTTGCTTTGCGCATCACGCGGATCAAAGCCTAACTGCACTTCCCAGTCATTACGGATGCCGTCACCGTCGATATCCTGGTCGCTGTTGTCGCCGGTACCATCACCATCCAGATCGGCCCACTCGCGCGGATTGCGCGGAAAGGCGTCGGCCTCGTTCCGATGGCCATCACCGTCGATATCGTCATCGATCACATCCGGCAGGCGATCGCCATCCAGATCGGCGGGGACTGAGGCGGCATTCGCCGGATCGGTGCCGGCCAGCAGTTCATGGTCGTTGCGGATGCCGTCGCCATCGCGGTCCGGATCACTGTTATCGCCGATGCCGTCATTGTCGAGGTCATTCCATTCCAGCGGATCTGCCGGAAAACGGTCGATTGCATTGCCAAGGGTATCGCCGTCAAGATCACTGTCGAGGGCATCAGGAATACCGTCACCATCGAGATCCGGCGGCACGCTGCCGGCATCCTGCGGGTTAAAGCCCAGCGTGCGTTCGTATTCGTTGCCAATGCCGTCGTTATCCTGATCGGTATCGCTGTTATCGCCGATACCGTCGCCATCAAAGTCAGCCCACTCGCTGCGGTCCAGCGGAAAAGCATCCAGCTCATTGGCAATGGCATCGCCGTCGATATCGTTATCCACCACATCGGCGATGCCGTCCTGATCCATATCCGCGGGTTTGTTCAGCGGATCAAGATCGTCGCTGCCGGCCTGTTGTTCAATATCATTACTGAAACCATCGTTATCGCGATCCGGGTCGGCGTTATCGCCTATGCCATCGCCATCGGTGTCGCGCCATTCGTTTTTATCATCGGGAAAGGCGTCAAAACGGTTTTCGGTGCCGTCGCCGTCGCGGTCGGTATCGAAGGTATCCGGCATGGAGTCATTATCGGCATCCGCCGGCTTGCTTGAAGCGTCGAGTGGATCGGTGCCCAGGTGCATCTCAAACACATTGGGAATGCCGTCGCCATCGGCGTCTACGTCCTGATTATCCGGTACACCATCGCCATCGGTGTCGGCGGATTCGCGCGCATCACGCGGGTACAGATCCTGCGCATTGGCAACGCCATCGCCGTCCATATCATCGTCAAGCGCATCCGGAATGCCATCACGGTCGAGATCCGCCGGTACTGAAGCACGGTCACGCGGATCGGTGCCTGCCTGTAATTCCAGCTCATTGTTAACACCATCGTTATCCAGATCGGGGTCGGCGTTATCACCGATACCATCGCCGTCAAGATCGGCCCATTCTTCAGCATTCAGCGGAAAGGCATCGTCGGCGTTATCGACACCGTCGTTATCCATATCGGTATCGAGCAGGTCCGGCCAGCCATCACCATCGCGGTCAACCGGAGTTGAGCGATTGTCGCGCGGATCGTAATTCAGCTGCACTTCGAGGTCGTTGCGGATGCCATCGTTGTCTATATCGCGGTCGGCATTATCGCCAACACCATCGCGGTCGGTGTCGAGCCATTCACTGCCGTCCAGCGGGAAGTCATCCTTACGGTTCACTACGCCATCGTTATCCCAATCATCATCAATGGCGTCAGGGATACCGTCATTATCCACATCGGTCTGATCGGCAATGTCAGGATTGGTACCGGCGGCCTGTTCAAGGAAGTTGGATACGCCATCGCCATCGCGGTCGGTATCGAGATGATCGGCAATGCCGTCATTATCAATATCATTCAGTGCTGCCAGAGCGCTGTGACTGACCAGCACGCTGCCAGCAATGAACGATGCGTACAGCATATGACGGGCACAGGCCTGTACAGACGAGCAGGCCCGCACGAAAGAAGGTGAGAAAAGAGAATGCATAATGTGTCTGCTGATTATTGTTTTTATTGTTTTACTGCTGTTGCGCACCGTCGTTTGCAGTGCTGCTGTCAGCCTGAATACTCATATCGTGGCGACAATGAATACCACGGTTTTTCTGATCCACCAGAATGCCGGCCACTTCTTTGCCGTTATCCGGACGCAGGAGCAGATAACCGCCAACGCAGAAGGCGGTTTTGCCGGAATTTTTCGGGGAGATTTTCAGATCATTTTCCGGCGTTATCGCCAGTAAGCGGAATTCATCCACCACCGAACTGTCCTGCTCGGACGGATGCTTGATGTAACCGTAATATTCCAAAGCCAGCACCGCAATAATGATACCGGCGATAAAACCCAGACCAATCCATTTCGTGTAATCCACATCCTGTGCCGCTGGTTGTTGCTCATTCATACTGCTGTTTCCCCAATGTTTGCTTATTCAATGTACTTTTCACGACCAGCCGCCGTGCCCACAGACGCCATCATGCCATCAGCCGGGCAGATTATCCTTGCCCCAGGCCGGCATCAGCTGTTGTTCGATGCCCAGCTGATTAAGAATACGCGCGACAATAAAATCGATCAGATCCTGAATGCTCTGTGGCTCATGATAAAAACCCGGACTGGCCGGCAGGATTACCGCACCCATGCGCGTCAGGGTCAGCATATTCTGCAGGTGAATTTCTGAATACGGCGTCTCGCGTGGCACCAGAATCAGCTTGCGCCGTTCCTTCAGCGCCACATCGGCGGCACGTTCAATCAGGTTATTACTGGCACCGGTAGCAATGGCCGACAACGTCCCGGTGGAGCACGGACAGATCACCAGCGGGCCAGGCTGGCCGGAGCCTGAAGCCCAGGGGGCCATCCAGTCTTCGCGGCCAAACACCCGCAACCGCGAATCGTCCACCTGAAAATACTGCTGTAAAAAAGTGGCCTGTGCAGCGGGATTGCCCGGCAGGGCCAGAGGCGTTTCGGTGGCGAATACCAGCTGCGCGGCTTTTGACACAATCACATCCACCTGCCCACCCGCAGCCAGCAAGACCTCAATCAGCCGCAACGCATACAGGCTGCCGGAGGCTCCGGTAATGGCGACACAAATACGTGAACTCATACCCTGCCCTCGCGCTGCTGCAGCACGGCCAGTAATTTACGCGGCATACCGGCGAAGCTGCCGTTCGACATCACCACAATACGGTCACCGGGACGGGCCGTGGCGACAACCGCATCAATCAGTGCCTGATGGTCGGCAAAATTCTGGCCGGCAATGCGGCTGGCGGCAGCCACCTCGGCCAGTGACCAGTCAATGTTGTCCGGCTGAAACCAGAACGCCAGATCCGCCGCATCAACCGACGCAGCCAGCTCGGATTTATGCACACCCAGTTTCATGGTGTTGGAACGTGGCTCCAGCACCGCCAGAATGCGACCCTGCGGATTCTCCTGCTGCAGACGCGCACGGGCGCCTTCGAGCGTTGTGGTTATGGCCGTCGGATGGTGAGCAAAATCGTCGTAAACCTGAATGCCGGCAGTCTCGCCCACCAGCTCCATACGGCGCTTCACCGAGGCGAACTCACTCAGTGCAGCGGCAGCGATTGGCGGTGTAACGCCCATATGACGGGCGGCGAGCATGGCGGCGATGGCATTGCTGACATTGTGTAAACCGGTGAGATTCCAGCGCACCTGAGCCGCCTGCTCGCCGGCCCCGCTCTCTCCGCTCCCAGCAGCAATATTGCGCAGACTGAACACCGAGGCATCCGCCGCATCCAGACGCCATTGCCAGTCGGCGTCGTCCTGCTCACTGAAGCGTACTACCGGCGTCCAGCAGCCCTGCGCCAGCACCCGTTCCAGAGCTTCTTCACCGGCAGGCAGCACAATCTGGCCATTGGCCGGCACGGTACGCACCAGATGATGGAACTGGCGCTCAATGGCGGCCAGATCCGGGAATATATCGGCGTGGTCAAATTCGAGGTTGTTCATAATCAGCGTGCGCGGCTGGTAATGAACAAATTTGGAGCGTTTATCGAAAAACGCGGTGTCGTATTCGTCGGCTTCGATGACAAAAAACGGTGACTCGCCGAGGCGGGCTGACACCGAAAAATTCTGCGGCACACCGCCGATCAGGAAGCCCGGTTTCATCCCGGCGTATTCGAGAATCCAGGCCAGCATACTGCTGGTCGTGGTCTTGCCGTGAGTACCGGACACCGCCGCGACCCAGCGGCCGCGCAATACATACTGCCCTAACCATTGCGGGCCGGACATATAAGGCAAGCCGCGATCCAGCACATACTCAACCGAGGGATTACCGCGCGACATGGCGTTGCCGATAATCACCAGATCGATATCGGCG
The DNA here is from genome assembly GCF_025345565.1 of Thalassolituus hydrocarboniclasticus. Classification (NCBI taxonomy): domain Bacteria; kingdom Pseudomonadati; phylum Pseudomonadota; class Gammaproteobacteria; order Oceanospirillales; family Oceanospirillaceae; genus Thalassolituus; species Thalassolituus hydrocarboniclasticus. Next base: position 3,193,010 of record NZ_CP054475.1, read on the forward strand.
GGAATATTGGCCGGATCAAAGCCTTCACTCAGCACAATACCGGCGGCTTCGAGCTGATCGCTCATCGGCGGGTAAACGCCGGCATCACTGCCGGAAACCTCGTGTCCGAGCTGTTTGGCCAGCTGTGCCAGAGAGCCCATAAAGGTGCCGCAAATACCGAGAATGTGCAGACGCATAGTTTCTGTTGTGTCCAGATCAATCAGTCAGGCAGCTAGTGTACTGATAACGCTCTCTGTACCCAAGCACCAAGGGCTGTTCTGCGCTAAAGCATCCGGCAGTGGCCATGATTTACCTGCAGTTCCTCCAACTCTGGCCGGCTTTTCCTGACAGCAGCGCTGAAATCCGCTGGTAATTAAGGTAGTATGCGCCGCAATTTGAACAGATTCCGACCTTTGGGGAAGACAAGATGCAGCGCTTACGGACTTTTTTAGACCACCACTGCGATGATCAGGCTCTGGTAGCCGTCATCGACGGACTGATGGTGGCCTGTAAAGATATCGCCTACCGTTTACATATGGGCTCTCTGGCCGGTGTACTCGGCAGCGCTGAACAGGAAAACGTTCAGGGTGAGTGTCAGAAGAAGCTCGACGTTATCTCCAATGATCTGATCAAGTTCTGCCTGAAAGGCATGCCGGAAGTTAAAGGCATGGCCAGTGAAGAAGAAGCCGACCCGGTGGCCTGCAACCCGGACGGTGAGCTGCTGGTGCTGTTCGACCCGCTGGATGGTTCATCCAATATCGATGTGAACGTCACCGTCGGTACTATTTTCTCTATTCTGAAAGCATCCGCTAACGATGACGCGACCCATGAAGCCACTTACCTGCAAAGCGGTAAACAACAGGTTGCTGCAGGCTATGTTCTGTACGGCCCATCCACCCTGCTGGTACTGACGACAGGGAACGGCACCCATACCTTTACCCTGGACCCGCGTGTCGGTGAGTTCTTCCTGCAGCGTGAGAACGTGCGCATTCCGGCGACCACAAAAGAATTTGCGATCAATATGTCCAACCAGCGTTTCTGGCTGCCACAGATGCAGAACTATGTTGCCGACCTGCTGGCTGGTGAAGAAGGCCCGCTGGGCAAGCGCTACAATATGCGCTGGATCGCCTCGATGGTTGCTGAGATTCACCGCATCCTGACCCGTGGCGGAATCTTTATGTACCCCTACGATAACCGCGAGCCGCAAAAACCCGGCAAGCTGCGTCTGATGTACGAAGGCAATCCGATGAGCATGCTGGTTGAACAGGCCGGCGGTAAAGCATCGACAGCGTTCGAAGATATTACGGCAGTTGAACCAACCAGCATTCACCAGCGCGTCTCCGTGGTGATGGGTTCCGCCGACGAAGTGGAAACCGTGGTTCGCTACCACGCCTGAATCTGAACGGCATAAAAACAAAAAAGCCCGCGATTGCGGGCTTTTTTATACCTTAAAGAAGATATCAGCATTCCGGACTTGCGCGCCGCAGCCATTTATCCACCATCGTGGCCACCGTAGAAACCTTCAGCGGTTTAGCCAGATAATCGTCCATTCCCGCCGCCCGGCATTTATCCTGAATCTGATCCGTAGTATTGGCGGTACAGGCAACAATCGGCGTGGTCAGACCGGATTCACGCAGGCGCCGTGTGGTTTCAAAACCATCCAGCCCGGGCATCTGGCAGTCCATCAGAATCAGATCAAATTGTTGGGCTTTAACCCGTTCCAGCGACTCTTCTCCGGAGCTGACAATATTGATCTGCATTTGCGGGCATACTTTCAGCAGCATTTTTTCCGCCACTTTGGAATTAACCGGATTATCTTCCACGATCAGTGTACGCACCCCCTGACTCACCATTACAGGCGCGGCCATTTCACTTTCCGTCATCGACCCGAGAGGAAATTCAACGAGCACCCGGGTGCCACCGTTAATGCCATCACTGATTTCTATAGAACCACCGAGAATCCGGCTGATATGGTGGGTAATGGTTAAGCCCAGACCAACCCCTGCATGGCGGCGGTTAAAGGAAGAATTCACCTGAGCGAAAGCCTCCAGAACCTGCTGTTTATGGCTTTCCGGGATACCAATACCGGTATCCGTTACATCAATAATGAGCCAGTCATTATGTTCTCGTTTAATAACCTGCAGCTGCACCACAACCATACCGCTATCGGTAAATTTAATAGCATTATCGACCAGGTGGCGTACGACCTGACGTACCAGTGAAGGATCAAAGCGAATGGCATGGCGCTGCAGCTCGGTGTCGTAATCCACCACCAACGATAATTCTTTATCCAGTGCCCGGCGGGAGAAATCCTGAATCAGATTATTCAGTACATCGGGCAATTTCTGCTCTTTAAATACAACCGGTAATTTATTTTTCTCGGTATCAACCACAACCAGAACATCTTCCAGCAGTTGCGTCAGATGTGTCAGCGACTGATCGGCCGTACGTTTATAATCGTTGAACTCTGCCCGACTGATATCCTGATCAAGCAACTGCAGCATGCCAATAGCACCATTTAACGGTGTGCGTAATTCGTGGCTCATCATCGCCAGAAATTCACTTTTCGCCCGGCTCGCCTGCTGGGTTTTCTGCTGTTCATTCATCAGCTGCCGGGTATAGCTCTGCTGATCTTTTTCCGCCTGTTGCAGCGACTGTGCCAGCTGATTAGCATTCACCTGCAGGTGACCAATCTCCGCTCCATCATCTACCCTGATGCGTTCACCGGTATTACCATTGGCCAGCCTGGCAATAAACTGCGCCAGCTTTTCCAGCGACGGAATAATCGACAGAGATGCAGCACGGCCAATAAAAAAAGCCAGCAATACTACGCCAAGCCCGACGAGCAATGACTGACGCAGAATGGATAATTCACGATCGCGGGTGAAAGTGTCAGCCATTCCCAGACGGATATAGCCCAGCACCGACGCCTGCGTAGAACCATCACCAAATTCGGAAAATTCATCCAGACTGTGTACCTGACGGATAATGTCATAACGCAGATAACGGATATCTTTAGCAGGCACCTCAGCAAAGTGCTGAGTCTGATCATTCAGTAACACGCGACCGGCCGCATCATGTATCTGAATAGAAACAATCGCAGGCTGAGATAAAGCAGCTTTAATAAGAGGAGAAAGTAATTCGTAGTTACCGGAAATAATAGGGTATTCCGCTGACACGCCGATATTTTCCAGAACAATACGGGCAATGCTCTGATTCTCTTTACGGATATCAGACCAGCGGTTAACCATGTGGTAAGTCGTCAGCAGCAGGACTGCAATCAGAGCCGGCACCGTACCAACCAGCAGAATTCTCCGCCGGATTGACCACTGCCGCAAATTCATCAGTACTCCCCTTCTTCTTTTGCCAGCTGTTCTGCCAGCTCTGAAGCATCAGGCAGCAACAGGTTCAGGGAGCGACCAACCTGCTGATTATAGCGGACCTTAAAGTAGGGATTATAGTCAGCTTCAGGCCAGACTTTTTCTTTAATACCGGTAAGCAAAACTTCACAGAGGCGGCGGGAAACGTCATCAATATCACTGTACGTCGTGGCCAGAGCACCGGCTTTGATATAAGCACTGGAAGGGCCTATTAATGGCTTATTCTGACGGTAAGCGGTAATCAGGATATTTTTAATATTGGTCGAGCTGTACAGTTCGGTATCATAGGTACCAATCAGCGCGTGGTTACTTTTCAGTAAATCCAGCAAGGCACGGTTAAGATTATCGTACTGATCAACAAAATACGGAGTCACAAGCGATGGCTGTAAAGGCACTGAAGATAAACCAGCGTTTTTCCAGTGCGCTTTATCCTGCACCAGAACGCCCAGCGGGCGATCCTCCCCCATAATCTTTCTTGCCAGAGCGATCTGACGTTTCAGCGGCGGTTCAAGATACAGTGCAGATGCCAGACGCGGAAGCTGTTCTGCAGCAGCATCACGGCTGACAAAGACGGCCACTGCCGGTGTTTTTTCGGCAAAAGTCCACCCCTTCAGGGCCTGCGGGCCAACCAGCACAACGGCATTATAAGAACTCCATGCCGGAGAGGATGTCTGATCAACCAGTCGCAGTTCGGTCTCACTTCCAAGGCATGCCGCTGTTTTTTCTGCCAGCTGTTCAACAGAGGGAAGTTTTTCATGAACGGCAAAAACAACGCGGGGATTTTCACTGTGCGCAGGAAATGAAAACGCCAGCAGGTACGTCAAAAGACATACCGCGAGCCAGCGATAAAGGTTGTGTGCATCCTTGCAACAGAAATCCATTAAAAATCGAGCCCTACCTGAAAGTAATACAAGTCACGGGTTGAGTAACGCTGATCGGCATAAGCCAGTGAGTCATCGTCGATCAGATGCTGCACAAAAAAACCAGCCCAGGGGTTATAACCCTGAATTTTCCAGTTTTTTCTGGCATTAATTTCATACCGCCGGTAACGATTGGAATCGTTGTAGGCATCCAGCCAGAAATGTGAGGCTGTAATGCTCCAGCTTTCCCCCTGATGATGCCAGCTTACCACCAGATTATCTTTCGCGGTCTGACGCAGCTCAACCACCGACAGCGAACGGCGCTGTTTGTCGGTCAGTTCGGAGGTATCACCAAGGGTTACATCCGCATCAATATAAGCGGCTGTCAGCCAGAGCCAGTCATGGCTGCCAGCCTGCCATTGTAGCTGCATTTCCGCACCATTGATATTCATCTTAGTATCCGATTCAACCGATAAAGAATTCAGCGCAATATGATCAGAAATTAATTGCGTCAGCCTGTCCTGATAGACTTTTACATCCAGTTCAAGGTTCAGATCGGAGAATTTTCCGTAATAACCTAACTCTGTGCTGGCAATTTTTTCATGCTCAAGATCGCGTGAATCAGGGGTCTGATTGACGAAAATTCTGCTGTCACTCAGGTTAAGGTAATTACCCTCCAGATTCCTTACACGAACGGAATATTCCGGGTCCTGTTCCAGCAGGTCAGGTGAACGTACCGCTTCGGAATACACCAGTCGGATACTGTGCTGTGGCGCCAGCAACCAGTTAAGGGCTATTCGCGGCGAAAATGCATTGTCATTGGTATCTTCTATTTCGTACATGCCGCCGGCATTCAGTAACAGAAATGAGGCCATCCGCCATTCCGCATTGGCAAATAAACGATAGGTATCGTTATGTACCTTACCGTTGAAATAGGTTTCAGAGTCGACCTGATCGCGGCGGAAACTGACGCCGGAAACGGTACGGAAGGTGTCACTCCACTGTACCGTGTCCTGCCATTCAATATCGTAGCGTTCTTCGCGCATTTCCCGCCGGGTATCACCGCAGGTCATGTCCTGCAGCTGAGAGAAATCGCTGCCATTAAAAGCACGCTGATAAATGGCTCCCGCGCTGTCCAGCTGCTCCTGAGTAATATCCAGAACCAGACCACGGGAAGCCAGCACCGCAGCCTCCACCTGATCCGGCGTAACAACACCCGTGGCAATCCCGCCAATCAGCTGGTTACCCTCGGTCGTGCCAACCAGTGTCGAGATTCCGTAGACCGCATTCGCCCATTGCGGATTCTCCTGGTACAGAGCGAACAATCCGGGGTCAAGCGACACGACCGGCAGACAGGCCGAACTCAGCTGCTGCCTGTTATCGAACTGCCAGTAAGCCTGCAGGTGAGAGCTGTGATCGGTGCTGAATTCTTTGCGCAACCGGGTCCACAGATACCCCTGGCGGGTTTCCTGATCCGGAGCGTCAAGCTCATAAGATTCTCTGCGGATATCGGTGTGCCCCTGCTTCAGTGACGCCTGAACATTCAGCTGGGTTGCATTGTCGACCGGGCGGCTGAAGTAAGCCGTAACAAAACCGTGACGTTTGCTGTCACGATATTCATCATCACCATTGCGGGCATCACGGCCGTCAAAGCCATCATCAGCACGAATCTGTGCGGAAATACGGTAGCTGTTCTGGTTATGTTCTCCGGAGTAACTGACGAATGCATCATCCACGCCGTTATTACCGTTGCGGTAACGGATTCGCGTTCCCAGTGTATCGCCGGGATGTTTGGTAACGATATTAATCACACCAAGGAAAGAATTAGCGCCATAAGTAGCGGCATTTGGTCCGCGGGTGACCTCAATACGCAGAATATCCTCCATGGCCACCGGAATATCATCCCAGACCACCGAAGCAATCCCCGCTTTGAAGACCGAACGACCATCCACCAGCACCTGCAAACGGCGCATGATATTGGGGTTGGAAGCATGGTAGGCAATGGAGGAGTTATTCTCGTCATCGCCATGGCCCATACTCATGCCCGGCACAAAGCGCATCAGTTCCGGCAGAGTACGGACACCCCAGGCGGCAATCTGTGCCGCCTCAATCACCGTCACACTGGCCGGAACTTCGGCACGTGGCTGTTTCAGGCGGGATGCGGTCAGCACCACCGGTATATCGTCATCCAGGACAAAAGGCGCATCCAGCTCAAAATCGTCATACTCGTCCGCCATGAGCGCACCCGACAGCAGCAGAGCACTACACAGACTGAGAGTTTTTGAAATTTTCAACATGGTAAATTTGGTCATTCCACACACCAGAAGCCCCGGTAATCAATACATCAGCAGGTCCTGCCGGCGATCAGGCCGGTTGCGGACAGCGTATCTGAGCCGCTATCCGCAAACGCCGGCTCAGTTCAGATGATGTAAGGGAGTTTAGGCGCCAGAGCCCCATCGGTAAACGTCGGACGCGCTTTATACTTATGGCAGACTGACAGAGCAAGGCCCAGCCGATATAATCCGCGCATTCTGTTCATTAACCCCTGGGAAACTCCTATGAGCTACAACTCCATTCCGGCTGGTAAAGACCTGCCTAACGATTTCTACGTTGTTATCGAAATTCCGGCCAACCACGCGCCGATCAAATACGAAATCGACAAAGACATGGACTGCCTGCTGGTTGACCGTTTTATGGCCACCCCTATGTTTTATCCGGCCAACTACGGTTACATCCCGAACACTCTGGCCGATGACGGCGACCCACTGGACGTACTGGTGGTAACTCCTTACCCGGTGCAGCCAGGTTCTGTTATCCGCGCCCGTGCGGTTGGCGTACTGAACATGGAAGACGAAGCCGGTGGCGACGCCAAGCTGGTTGCTGTTCCACACCAGAAGCTGACCCAGATCTACAACGATGTAAACGATATCGACGATGTTCCGCAGCTGCTGCGCGACCAGATCGCTCACTTCTTCGAGAACTACAAAGACCTGGAAAAAGGCAAGTGGGTTAAGGTTCAGGGCTGGGGCAATGCTGAAGAAGCCCGTGGCATGATCGTTAAAGCCGCCGAAGCTGCCAAATAAGCGCTGCTGCACTTATTCACAGCCATAAAAAAGGGAGCCAAGGCTCCCTTTTTTATATTTTTGCTCGCGTCTTACTGAGTACTGACGGCTCAATCGCCCTGGGCACGCAGCTCAGCAAGTGCCTGCTCCGCTTTAAGAGCACGCTCTTCAAACTCTACCTGAGCCGTTACATCTTTCTGAATACCGATGTAATAGGTCAGCTGATCTTCGCTGTTATAAACCGGAGAGATACTCAGCTCGTTCCAGAACAGGCTGCCATCCTTGCGGTAGTTGCGCAGAACAACACGCGAACTTTTACCATCACTGATTGCGCTGCGGATAGCCGTAAGCCCCTCCTGATCACGGTCACCGGCCTGCAGAAAACGGCAATCCTGATAAAGAATTTCATCCGCACGGTAGCCGGTAAGGCGCTCAAACGCTTTATTTACATAAATCAGAATATTGTCATCGCCTTCCTGCTCTGCAATCACAATACCGTCGTTAGACGCATCAACGGCCTTCTTCAACAATTCCAGACTGATAGGGCCTTGCTCGTCGTTCAGGTCATTGACCATGGTTGCCTCCGCTATTTAGTTCGCCCAAGGTAATTTCCAGGCCGCCTGCGGTCAAGTATGCCCGATTTATAACGTCACTCTTTTTTACTTTGTGTATAACTACTTATAGAATCTGAACAACTTTGCACAGCCATACTTCGGTACCTGTAAAACCCCGGTATTTTTCACTCCGGGATCAGCAACACCAGAGCCAGCGGAGAACCACCGGCGATGTCAAACCCCGCAAGCGATCCACAAATGGCCTACTTCCCGATCCGGGTTGTCTCCAGTGAAACCGGCGTCAATGCTATCACCCTGCGGGCCTGGGAGCGGCGTTATGGGCTGATTACACCGAAACGCACCGCCAAAGGCCACCGTCTCTATACTGAACAGGATATCCGCCTGGTCCGTCAGGTGGTTGCACTGCTGAATCGTGGCATCCCGATCTCTCAGGCTCAGGCCATGATCAACAATGGCGAAGAGCTGCCTGAGGCACCAACCAGTATCTCACCATCCAGACCATCACAGTGGCAGCATTACCGTGAGCGTCTGCATAAGTCCGTACAGACTTTTGACGATCAGCAGGTAGCCGCTCTGTTTCAGGAAGTCAGTCAGTTCTTCCCGGTTGATGTCGCTATGCGTTTCCTCTTTATCCCGCTGTACAACCACCTGCGTGATAACAGCCGGCAAACTCTGGGCATGGCCAGATTGCGGTTTTATTCCGCCATCCTTCAGGCGCGGCTGGCTGCACGCCTGAGCGAAGACAGCGAACAGAGCGGAGAGGAAGCACCGCTGATCCTGATGGCCAACTGTACCTGGGACGACGATATCCAACAGTTACAGTCAGCCATATTGCTCAAGCAGCTCGGCCTGCATCCGGTCTGGTTCAGCGGCATGCTGACCCCGGAACAGCTGACAGAACTGCTACCCGCCAGAAACTGGCAGGCCGTCGTCCTGCATATCGGCAGTGACCAGAATGACATGCAGCTCAGCCAGCTTCAGCGTCTGGCGCGCGAAGGCGGACTGCCGCTCTTTGTTGCCGGCTATAACAGCAACCAGCAAAGCACCCTGCTCGCCCACGGTCTGATTACCCTTGACGACGACATCCACCAGGCAGCCCTGACTGTCCGCGACTTACTGACGAGCCTGCCCGAATGAGCACCGCTGTATACGAATTACTGTTACGCCACCCCGACCTGATCACCGCCAACACCCTGATTCTGGGGGCTGAAGCCGATTTACCCGCCGGCTGGCAGACACTGCTGAAAACGACGGGCGCCCAGATTCTGACCTGGGATTGGATGACCGCCCAGGCACACCGGCCACTGAGCGAACCTCAGGTACGTTTTGCCATTCCGCAACCGCAGGATATAGCAGATAAGCAGGTTATCCTGCTGTGGCCAAAAGCCAAGCAACAGGCGCTGGCGCTGATTCAGCTGGTCGCCACTCAGGTGCAGGAATGCTGGGTCGTCGGCGCCAACGATGCCGGCGGCAAAAGCATAGGTAAAGCCTGCGCTGCACTGAGCGAAAACAGCGAAAAAACCGATTCCGCCCGCCATTGCAGCCTCTGGCAACTACAGCTGAAAAGCGGTAATGACTTCAACTGGCTGAAGCTGGCACAGTCTTTTAACTGGCAGCAACAGGCCTATATGACCCTGCCCGGTGTGTTCAGCCACGGCAAACTGGATACCGGCACCGCGCTGCTGCTTGAACATGTGCCTGCACCGGCTCACGGTAAGCTGCTGGATCTTGGTTGCGGCTCCGGTGTCATCGGCCTGAGCATGAAAGCTGCTGAACCGGCACTGGATATCACCCTCGCCGATATTGATGCCTTTGCCATCCGCAGCAGCCAGCTGAACAGCATGCGCCTGAATCTGCCGGCGACTATTCTGGCCAGCGATGGTCTGAGTAATATTGAAGGTAAGTTCGATTACCTGTTCAGCAACCCACCCTTTCATCTGGGCAAAGAAACCGACTACGAGTTTGCCCGCCGGCTGTTCAGCGAAGCCCGCCAGCATCTGACCCGCGATGGTCAGATGTGGATAGTAGCCAACCGCCATCTGCCTTACGAAGACTGGGCGGCCGAGCAATTCCGCCAGGTTGAAATTATGGTGCAGGATAAAGGCTTTAAATTGCTCTGCGTACAGAACGGCTAGGCTGACACCGGGAGGGCGCAGAATGCAGGGAAAGTGCACGATAAACCGGCGCCTGAAAACGCTGTTGCTGATCAGCAGCCTGCTGGGCAGTCTTGATATTCAGGCACTGCCACAACCACTGAACAGCGTTGCCTATCCACAGGAAGTCTATCTGGCCGAGGATTTCCGCTACTACGCACCACAAACCCTGTTCGATCTGCTGCAGCGTCTGCCCGGGGTCAGTCTGGGCTGGCAGCCAGATGGCGAACTGGAAATTCAGCTGCACGGGCTGTCATCGCAGTACCTGACGCTGCTGATTAATGGCCATCCGCTGCTTGGCGGAGCCGGCAACAGCAGTCTGAATACCCGCCAGATACCGGCCAGCCTCATTCACCATATCGAAATTGACCGCAACTCCCGTGCAGACCTGGACGCCGGCGGTGGTGCAGCCGGCACCATCAATGTCGTATTGCACAACGCCTATGGTGATAACCGCCTCCAGCTCAGCGGCGGTGGTGGTGCACTGAATGCACAGCTGGCTGCATCGGCACAACTGCTCAGCGGAGAATCACCGTTACGTCTCAGTGCCGAACGCCGGCTTGCCCGTCAGGACAGCAGCGGATTCAGCCGCACTGCCGATGATAGCGGCGACTGGCGCGAGCATAAGCGCGAACTGAGCCGCAGTCTGCTGCTGAGCTTCGATACTCTGCTTAATAACCGCCACCCCCTGCATCTGTACGCACTGTATCTGCAGGCCGATAACGATGATCAGCTGCAGGGACTGCATCCGCTGAACAGCCCAAGCAGTCAGCAAACGCCACAATTAACAGACAGCAGAACGGAACGTGACAGTGAGCGTGTTACCCTGCGTTCAGGCGGTAACCTGCGCCTTAACTGGCAACATCTGTCTCTTGATGCTTTTTTTGTTGCCGAGCAGTTCGATCAGGACATCCGCCTGAGCCATGACCAGCCATTGACCACGACCCAAACCAATCAGATCGACGACAGCCGCTACCGCCTCGGCTGGCAGCTCAACGAAACACTGAACGAACACCGCTGGAGCATTGGCCTCAGCATGCAACAGATGAAACGGATTAATAACAGTCTCAGCAATGCCATCCTGACCAGCAACAGCGACCGCAGCGGTCTGCCTTACAACTTTGACTATAAAGAAAACCGCCTCAGTGCCTTTGTTCTCGACCGCTGGCAGCTCACCCCAAACACGTTGTTTGAGGCTGGCGTGCATATGAGTACCTACGAACTCAGCCAGGATTCCTATGTTGCTGAAGGCGACTCCGGTATTTCCACCGACACCCACTGGCTGCCCAGCTTTCATTTACTGCACCACCTCGACAGCAAACGCCGTGTGCGACTGAGCATGAGTCAGAACACCCGCGAACCGGAAATTACCGATCGCATTCCCCATGAGTTCCGTGAGGGCAATACCATCTGGCGGGGCAACGGTGAACTGGAAGCTGAACTGGTAAGCAATATTGATATCGGCTACGAACATAACTTCCGCGCCAGCAGCAGCAGCCGCGCCGACCGGCACAGCGGACTTTACCTGCGTGCCTTCCAGCGCATTATCAATCAGGCCATTCTGCAAACAAGCCGCCGTGAAAAAGATACTGACGGCATTACCGAACTGAATGTATTACAACCGCAAAACAGCAGTGGTAATGCCATTCTCAGAGGGGCAGAACTGGATATAGAACTGCCGCTGGATGACCGCCGCTTCAGTCTCGAACTGGGCGCAGGCGTATACCGCTCTGACGTACAGGCCAGCACCGAACTGCCCTATCGCCACCGCCTGCCCAATCAGCCTGATTACATGGCCCGTATCGGCCTGCAACAACGTATCAACGACACCTGGCGGCACGGTATCTGCTGGCGCGTACAGGGCGGCAGTAAGCAGATACTGCCAGCACCGCTCAGTACCGATGGTTATACCTCGCAGAGCACCAGCGCCGCACAGAATCTCGATATCTACACCGAGTATCAGTGGAACCGGCGTTGGCGCGGACTTGCAACCCTGAACCTTACTCCGGGCGCCAGCCCTTTTGTGCGCCAGGATGGTATCCGTCAGTATCAGGATCTGGAGCCTTTGTGGTACCTGACCATTCAGGGACAATTCTGACCCGGCACGCTGAAGCCTTGCCGGTTACAAAAAAAATTTATTATTGAAAACAAAGTATTAGAAAGAACACGTGATGACGGAGCGGCGACCGGCAAACATCCGGCGCTCAGTATCCGTGGCACAGGACTAGGCTGAAGCTATTGTCTCGCGACGAACCTATTCACACGCCATCACCACGAGGACACCGCCATGATCACATACAGCCTGCTCGCCGGTTTACTGCTTGCCGGTTCACTGTACGCCTGCCTGCAGCGGATTGGACGCTCACCCATCCCACAGGAAATTGCCATCGATCCGGCAGAACGTCATCAGCGCAGACACTGACCAGAACAGCTTCTGGCTATGCGGACAAGGACGTCCGCGGCATCCGTAACAGCACCACCAGCAACAGCAGCAAGGCCGGCACCGTGGTCAGCAATAACCCCTGCCAGCCGATCAGCAGCACCACCGCTCCCGACGCCAGAGCCCCCACCGCCTGAGCACCAAACACCGCCAGATCATTAATGCCCTGTACCCGTGTGGCTTCCGCTGGCCGGTAACACTGACTCAGCAACGAGGTGCCGGCAACAAACAGCAGGTTCCAGCCAAGCCCCAGCAACACCAGTCCCAGCCAGTAATGCAGTAAGGTCTGATCAAACCAGGCAACCAGCAGACACACCACCATCACCATCAGCCCGGTCATAATCATCCACCAGTGACCTGCCCAGCGGATCAGGTGGCCGGAGATCAGCGACGGCAGAAACATCGCCGCAATATGACTCTGAATAACCCACTTGGCATCGCTCAGGGCATAGCCCATTCCCTGCGTCATACTCAGTGGCGTTGCCGTCATAATGTAAGCCATAACGCCGTAAGCGCAGGCCGCCGACAGCATTGCCAGCCATAACAGTGGCTGCTGCAGCAACGCCTGCAACGGACGGGCATCGTCATGTTGCTGACAGCTTTCTGCCTGCTGGCGCGGCATAAAGCACCAGAGCACCACGCCGGCCAGTACAAAAAAGACTGCCAGACCGGAGAAGGACGCCGCAAAGCCCCATCCAGGTAACCACGTTGCCAGCCGGGTAAGCTCAGGGCCGAGAAATGCAGAAGCTATACCCGCCAACAGCAGGCGCGCAGCGACCAGCGGTGTCTGTGCCGCAGGTACTGCTGCCATCGCCACAAAACGGAATTGCTGTACGACAGCGCCAACCGCCCCGAAGCTGAGAGCACTGAAGGTAAATGCCCAGAACGACTGAGCATGCACCGCCCAGGCCGCAGCAACAGCCGCGACAGCACCAAACAACATCGCAGTTAAAAACAGAGGGCGGCGGCCAAAGCGGCCAGCCAGCTGTGACGCGGGCAGCACGGCCAGAGCCGTACCAATAATCATGGCGGCTACCGGCAGTGTGGAAAAACGCGGGTCGGGGTGTAGCTGACTGCCGATGATGCCACCGGCAAAGACCATCAGCGGGGCGGCACTCAGTGCCAGCGCCTGTGCCAGCATCAATCCCCAGATTAAAGCCGGCACAGCGACCTCCTTAGGGCATATTGCGGGAGTAGAAAATTTCCAGCATTTCTTTGCGCAGCTTGGCTTCCACCTCGGCGCGCTCGTCGGCGTCCATGGTTTTTACACCTTCGCCAAACAGATAATTATCCAGTTCAAAATCCTTCAGCAGCATTTTGGTGTGGAAGGTATTTTCCTGATATACGTTCACGTCAATCATCTGATAGGCGTTACGGGTATCTTCGGTCAGATACTTCTGGATAGAGTTAATGTTGTGGTCGATATAATGCTTCACACCATCAACATCACGGGTAAAGCCACGCACACGGTAGTCGACGGTCACGATGTCAGAATCAAAGCTGTGAATCAGATAATTCAGCGCTTTCAGCGGTGAAATCAGACCACAGGTAGAAACGTCGATATCGGCACGGAAAGTCGAGATACCACCATGCGGATGGCTTTCCGGATAAGTGTGTACCGTTACATGACTCTTATCCAGATGAGCGACGACAGTATCACGCAGCGGACCCGGTTTTTCCTGCATCAGGTCTTCGCTGGGCGGTACTTCATGTTCGGCTACCAGAATGGTCACACTGGCGCCCTGCGGATCATAATCCTGACGCGCGATGTTAAGGATATTCGCGCCGATGATATCAACAACGTCTGTCAGAATTTTCGTCAGACGATCTGCACTGTACAACTCATCGATGTACTCAATATATTCCTGACGCTCTTTTTCTGTTTTGGTGTAACAGATATCGTAAATATTAAAGCTCAGGGATTTGGTCAGATTGTTGAAACCATGCAACCGCAATTTATTGTTCAATAGTTCATCCTCACACTACCGCGCGAACGGTTTTTTTACTCAGATTCAATCACAGCGAAACTGTGAGTAATTTCCACACCACCCTGCTCCAGCATAATGGAAGCCGAGCAATACTTTTCTGCAGACAGCTTCACTGCCCGCTCTACCGCCGACTCTTTAAGAGCGCGGCCGGTCACTTTGAAATGCACATGAATTTTAGTGAACACACTGGGCACAGCATCAGCGCGTTCGGCTTCAATTTCCGCCACACAATCACTGACCGCCAGACGCTGCTTGGTCAGAATGCTCATCACATCAAAGCTGGTACAGCCACCCAGTCCCAGCAGCAACATTTCCATCGGGCGGATACCCATGTTGCGGCCACCATGATCGGCAGGACCATCCATTACAACGGCATGACCGCTGCCGGATTCACCGAGAAACATGGCGTTATCAACCCATTTAACCGTTGCTTTCATTCTGGCCCCTGAGGTCTGACTGGAAAAAACGCGGAGATTACCATACCCGGGGGGCGGGGATAAATCGTAAGTGGCCAAAAAAGCCGGATAGACAGCCAAAGATCCTGTTGCGGTATAACAGTTCACCTTCGGCGGCTAATGAGTGATAATCGGAGGTCGATTACCCGGAATCGGATGCCAAGCATGAGCCTGCCCCACGCGCAATCAAAACATCAACATCTCCTCGACTTCCTGTCGCATTGTCACAAGAGGCGTTACCCTGCCCGTTCGACACTGATTTATGCCGGGGAAGAGAGCGATACGCTGTTTTACCTGATGAAAGGCTCTGTCACCGTCATTATTGAAGATAGTGACGGTCGCGAAATGATCATGGCCTACCTGAACGAAGGCGACTTTTTTGGCGAGATGGGCCTGTTTGACGATCAGCAACCCCCCCGCACCGCCTGGGTAAAAGCCAAGACCGAGTGTGAAGTCGCTGAGATCAGTTACGCCAAATTTCAGGAGCTGGTCAAACAGGACCCACAACTGATGTTCCATATTTTCCGTCAGATGGCCAATCGCCTCAGCCGCACAACGCGCAAAGCCGGCGATCTGGCCTTCCTCGACGTTACCGGCCGGGTAGCAGGCACATTACTCGACCTGTGCAAACAACCGGACGCCATGACTCATCCGGATGGCATGCAGATTAAAATCACCCGTCAGGAAATCGGCCGCATTGTTGGCTGCTCGCGTGAAATGGTTGGCCGGGTTCTTAAAGATCTTGAAGAGCAGGGACTGGTTTCCGTTAAAGGTAAAACCATGGTGGTGTTCGGCACCCGCTGATTGACCAGCGGATAAAGAAAAAACCACCCACAGCAGCGAATCCTGCCACCCTGTTCTAAACTCAGTTGAATACTCATGTTACGGAGCCGGTTATGGCCGACGATTCCCTTTTTGCCGACGACGACCTCTTCAGCGAGGACAGCACCGTCAGCACTCCGGAACAAACCTGGCGCGTACTGGTGGCCGATGATGAACCGGACGTTCACCGTATTACCCGCATGGTTCTGTCCGGCTTTCAGTTTGATGGCCGTCGGGTAGAACTGCTCAGCGCCTACAGCGGTGAAGAAACCCGCCAGATCATGTCCGAAAACGATGATATCGCCATGGTTCTGCTTGATGTGGTGATGGAAGAAGACCACGCGGGTCTTAACGTTGCCCGCTACATCCGCGAAGAATTGCGTAACCGCTACACCCGTATTGTGCTGCGTACCGGACAACCGGGTCAGGCTCCGGAACACGAAGTTATCCGCACCTACGACATCAATGACTACAAAGACAAAACCGAGCTGACCACCACCAAGCTCAATACCCTGATGTACGCCACCCTGCGCAGCTATCGTGATATCTGCACACTGAATGAACACCGCCGCGGTCTGGAGCGGGTTATCAAAGCCTCCGCTCAGGTATTCAGCACCGGCGCTATCAGCCAGTTTGCATCGGCGGTTTTATCTCAGGTCACCAACCTGCTTGGTCTGGAACAAAGCGCCCTGTACTGTTCCAGCAGCAACCATCAGGATCAGCTGCTCGGTGTGCGCCGCTTCCGCGTACTCGCCGCCACCGGAGAAATGCAGAAGCTGACCGATCTGGAATCCTTCGACAGCATTCCCGAGCATGTGCGCGAAGGCTTTGAAAAAGCCATGAACAGCCGTGAAAGCCAGTATTACGAAAACTACTATATTGGCTACTTTGCTTCCGAACGTGGCAGCGAAAGCCTGCTGTATGTGACCTATCATCGTGAGCCTTCAGAGCTGGATAAACAGCTGCTGGAAATTTACGCCACCAATGTCGCCATCACTTACGAAAACCTGTTAATGCGCGACGAAATTATCGAGACCCAGCGCGAGCTGGTATACATGCTGGGCGAGGCGGTTGAGAAACGTTCAAAAGAAACCGGCGCCCACGTTAAACGCGTTGCTCAGATTTCACGTTTGCTGGCCGTTGCTTATGGCCTGCCGGAGCAGGAAGCAGAACTGATCAAGATGGCGGCACCACTGCACGATGTCGGCAAAATTGCCATCCCCGACAGTATTCTGAATAAACCCGGAAAACACGATGCCGCGGAATGGAACACCATGCAGACCCATGCCCAGATCGGCGCTGATATTCTCAGCAAATCCGACCGCCGCATTCTGCAGCTTGCCGCTATTATTGCTGGTCAGCACCATGAGCGCTGGGACGGTACCGGCTACCCGCGCGGTTTAAAAGGCGAGCAGATTCATATTGCCGGACGCATTACCGCGCTGGCCGACGTATTTGACGCCCTTGGCAGCAAACGTTGCTACAAAGAGCCCTGGGACGATAAAGATATAATCGATCTTATAACAAAAGAATCAGGGCATCAGTTTGACCCGAAACTGGTTGAGCTGCTGCTGGCCAATCTTGATGAAGTTCTGGAAATTCGCGCTAACCATCCGGATTAATGTCTGCGAAACGATATAAAAAAACCGGCAACTGCCGGTTTTTTTATATCTTCATTAATTACAGCGCCAGCAAGACTGTCAGAAAAACAAAGCCTGCAATGCATCACCCGGCTCATCAGCGCGCATAAAGGCTTCGCCGACCAGAAATGCATTCACATTACGCGCACGCATCAGCGCCACATCATCCGGCGTCAGAATGCCGCTTTCGGTTACCAGTAATTTACCGTCCGGTATCTTGTCCAGCAGCCCGAATGTCGTATCCAGCGTCAGCTCAAAGGTATGCAGATTGCGGTTATTAATACCCAGCAGCGGAGTCTGCATGGTAAGAGCCGTCTGCAATTCTTCTTCATCATGCACCTCGACCAGTACATCCATACCCAGCTCATGGGCAATGCCTTCCAGATCCTGTAACTGCATTTTGCTCAGCGCTGACACGATCAGCAGTACGCAGTCAGCATTAATGCTGCGCGCTTCATAAATCTGATAAGGATCGACCAGAAAATCTTTACGGATAACCGGTAAAGAACAGGCACTGCGCGCTGCTTTAAGAAAATCCTCATGTCCCTGAAAATAATCACGATCGGTCAGTACCGACAAACAAGCCGCTCCGGCCCGCTCATAGGACTCAGCAATAGCCTGCGGAATAAAATTCTCCCGCAACACGCCTTTAGACGGTGAAGTTTTTTTAATTTCGGCAATAACCGCAGGCAAGCCCGCATCGACCTTGGCCTGCATAGCGCGATAAAAGCCGCGTAACTCTGCAGCATCCATATCCAGAGCCTGCGCTTTCAGTTCATTCAGCGGTAATGTTTTACTGCGGCTACGGACTTCTTCTGCCTTGGTTGCCAGAATTTTTTTCAGAATGGTTGGAGTATTCATGATTTATTTCGCTTCATCTTCGGCCAGATACTTGGAGAAGCTGACCAGTTCATTCAATTTTTCCAGCGCCAGGCCGGTGTAGATAGCATCCTGCGCCATGGCTACACCGTCTTTCATGCTCTGTGAAAGACCTGCCACATAAATTGCAGCCCCAGCATTTAATGCAAGAATATCTGCCGCTTTATTACCGGCTGCAGTTTCACGTTTACCGAGTGCATCTTTAATTAAAGCCAGACTTGCCGCCGGACTGTCGACATCAAGACCAGACAGCACCTGCGGCTCAATGCCTAAATCTTCGGGGCGGATAACAAATTCGCGCAGCTCGCCATTTTTCAATTCGCAGGCATAAGTTTCCGTCGCCAGACTGATTTCATCCAGCCCATCCTTGGAGTGCACCACCAGCACATGGCCACCATTCATACGCTGCAGCACTTCTGCCACCGGGCGCACCAGTGCTTTGGAAAACACACCAATAACCTGATTGGCGACACCCGCCGGATTGGTCATTGGCCCCAGAATATTAAAAATGGTACGCATACCCAGCGACTTGCGCGGGCCAATCGCATGCTTCATCGCACTGTGGTGAGAAGGTGCAAACATAAAGCCTACGCCCAGCTCATCAATACAGCGTGCCACCTGTGCAGACGTTAAATTGAGATTAACACCTGCAGCTTCCAGCAGATCAGCACTGCCCGACTTGGATGACACCCCGCGGTTACCATGCTTGGCAACAGTACCGCCTGCTGCAGCGACAATAAAAGATGAGGCAGTTGAAACATTAAATAAATTCGCGCCATCACCACCGGTGCCGACAATATCAACTGCGTGTCTGGCGTTGATGTTTACACCACTGGCCAGTTCGCGCATCACCGTAACAGCACCGACAATTTCATCAATGCTTTCGCTCTTCATGCGTAAAGCAACCAGAAAACCACCGATTTGTGCTTCATCACACTGGCCGGTCATAATCTGGCGCATAACATCGGTCATCTCATCGGTGGTTAAATCCTGACGTTCGACAACGCGGGCCAGGGCGGTACGGATATCCATTATTCATCTCCAGTCAGTGGCACTTGCCGTTGTCAGTTCAGAGTGGTCTGCAGGAAGTTTTTCAGCAGATCATGTCCATGCTCAGTGAGAATAGACTCCGGATGAAACTGCACGCCCTCGATCGGTAATTCGCGATGACGCACCCCCATAATTTCTTCCATGCTGCCGTCCGGATTTTCTGTCCAGGCGGTAATTTCCAGACATTCCGGAAGATTTTGTTTATCAATGACCAGAGAGTGGTAACGGGTAGCGTTATACGGATTTTTCAGGCCACGGAAAACGCCGCTGTCAGCGTGATGAATCTGAGAAATTTTTCCGTGCATCACCTGACCGGCACGGATGATATTGCCACCGAAAACCTGACCAATACTCTGATGGCCTAAACAAATTCCCAGAATCGGTAATTTACCCGCGAAGTAGCGGATAGCTTCCATGGAGATACCGGCTTCGTTTGGTGTACACGGCCCTGGAGAAATCACCAGATGATCCGGCTTTAATGCTTCAATTTCTTCAATGGTAATTTCATCGTTGCGGAACACGCGCACATCGGCACCCAGTTCGGCAAAATACTGTACGACGTTGTAGGTAAACGAATCGTAATTATCAATCATGACTAACATTGCTGTGACTCCTGCGACGCGTTTTTTACACGCCGTAATGATGCTGTGGTTACTGGTCCAGTCCGGCTTCTGCCATGGCAACGGCACGGAACATCGCCCGGCCTTTATTCATGGTTTCTTTCCATTCCAGTCGCGGAACAGAGTCCGCTACCACCCCGGCACCTGCCTGAATATTCAGCATGCCGTCTTTAATCACTGCGGTACGGATGGCAATTGCCGTATCCATATTGCCATTCCAGCTTAAATAACCCACCGCACCACCATAGACGCCGCGCTTGGTCGATTCATATTCATCGATAATTTCCATCGCACGTATTTTAGGCGCACCGCTCAGTGTGCCGGCCGGATGTACCGCGCGCAGAACATCCATAGCGGTTACACCATCTTTAACCTGGCCGGTCACATTGGAAACGATATGCATCACGTGGGAATAACGCTCGACCACCATCTGATCGGTAACCTTTACTTCACCGGTTTTGGCAACCCGGCCAACATCGTTACGACCCAGGTCAATCAGCATTAAATGTTCGGCTATTTCTTTCGGGTCGGATAATAACTCCCGCTCCAGTGCCTGATCTTCTTCCACCGTTTCACCGCGATAACGGGTTCCGGCAATCGGACGTACGGTCACCTCGCCATCTTCCAGACGCGCCAGAATTTCCGGTGACGAGCCGACAACATGAAAATCGCCAAGGTTCATACAGTACATATAAGGCGATGGATTCAGCGTACGCAGCGCACGATAGATATTGACCGGATCGCCGTTATAAGGCACCTGCATGCGCTGGGAAATTACACACTGCATAATATCGCCGGCCAGAATGTATTCGCGGATATTTTCAACCGCATCCATAAAGGCCTGTTCGCCGAATAATGAACGGAAATCTTCTTCTTTTACTTCGACGGTATTTTCCAGTGGCCGGCCAACCGTGCCGCTGTATGGTTGACGCAGCTGCTGACGCAACTCATCCAGCCGGGCTTCAGCCTTCGCCAGAGCATCATCAACAGCCGGGTCAGCCATGACGATCAGATGCAGTTTACCGCTGAGGTTATCAAATACCACAACCTCTTCAGAAATCATCAGCAGAATATCCGGTGTATTCAGCTCATCCGCCGGGCAGGATTTCTGCAGGCGCGGTTCAATATAGCGCACGGTGTCATAACCGAAATAGCCAACCAGTCCACCATCAAACTTAGGCAGGCCATCAAGCTGGGGAACCCGGAAACGCTGCTGGAATTCGCTGATAAACTCCAGCGGATCTGCCACGTCATGCTCTTCGATCACTTCACCATCACGCTGCAGCACAACCTGTTGTCCGCGCACGATCAGCACATCACGGCAAGGCAGGCCAATCATGGAGTAACGGCCCCACTTTTCGCCGCCCTGTACGGATTCCAGCAGATAGGTATAAGGCGCAGCAGCCAGCTTCAGATAAGTACTCAGAGGTGTGTCGAGGTCAGCCAAAACCTGGCGTGATACCGGAATACGGTTAAAACCCTGCTCAGCCAGAGCAGCAAATTGATGCGGAGTCATAAAGAACCTTCAAGATTAATAAGCGCAAAAATACATGGCCATGCGGCCGGAAAGGTTGGCAGCTGCGCTTAACACCATCGACAGGTCAGATGCTGACCCTGTTGCAGGGGGCGGTTATATTGAAAAAACACCGCTGGGCTCCGTTGAATGATCAGAGAAGAGGTAAGCACGAACTATAACGACATGCAGGACGGGCAGCAAGAAGCAGATGCCCATTGCTGGGGGACTATTCCGCCCGCCAGTCCAGACAGGGCCAACCGCGCTGCTGTGCAGCCTGACGCAGCTGCGGATTAGGATTCAGCACCACCGGTTGCGCAACCATTTCCAGCAGCGGCATATCGGAATGGCTGTCAGTGTAAAACGCAGCATCGGTGAAACTCAGGCCTCGTTCCGTAAGAAAACGCCGTGCCAGCTCGACTTTTCCCGGACCATAGCACATGGGCCGTTCCAGTCCGGTAATTCGTTCACCATCGGTACTCAGGCGGTTACTGATCACATGGGCAAACCCCAGTGCCTGACCATAAGCTCGGGCAATCACATCATCAGAACCGGTAATCATCACCAGCTGCGCGCCCTTGCGCTGATAAGCAAACAGCAGTGATGCCGCCTGCGGATAGATGTGCAACTGGCCACGCTCATTAAAAAAGCGCTCCACCCGGTTCTGATACTCAGCCAGACTCATACCGCGGGTACGGGTACGGTAGTAATTGGACAGGCGCCAATGGGTGACCCGACCTTTTTTGTAAGCCCGGTACAGAGATGCCAGGGCCAGCATGGCTTCAACAACCGCCCAGCGCTCACGACGAAAACGCCACTTAATCCACAGACTGTTGGCGTCTTTATTGATCAGGGAGTCGTCCAGATCGAAAAATACAACAGGAACATCGTATACCTGCATGGGGCATTCCGCTTCGGCGCTTAACTGGCGTCAGATTATCACAAGGGACTATCCAGCCCCATAGCGGCCAGACGCCAGTGAGTGACCGTGGCCGATGAGATTGCAGCAGGATGCGCCACCGCCAGCTTCTGCAGCCCCTGCCAGAATGCGGTCACATGGGCATCCAACCCCAGTATTTTCAGGGATGCCAGCATACGGCTGATGCGTCTGTGATTGTGGTTGTCGGGTGTCATCCAGTGGTAATTGTCCACATCGGCAGGAATCAGTAATTCAAATCCCTGTGGAGTTTCACGCATAACAATCCCATAAAACTGCAGCATGCGTAATAACGACTGGTGCAAACGGCTTTGCAGCTCATGGGATGAGTGAAAAGCGTCGATCACTTCTGCATTAATGACAGGAGCTTCCGGGTTGTAAGGGCTTGGATCACGCAGAGGAAAAAGCCACTGAATATAATCATGACAGCTTTCCAGCTCGTTATTGGAGAACGCCAGAATGCCGCTCAGCGTGCGTCCGCGGTGGTCTGTTCCCTGGCCTGAATAGAACGCAATAATCGGATGCATACACCTGCCTGTTACGAAAAACAATAGCGATACGCCTCAGTATAGCCCTAAGTCAGGATCCGGCGTGATCCTGCCATAAGGTTACGAAATTTGTGCGAAATCGTTTGACGTTGCCTGCCGCTGATGTAGTCTGAATTAACCATCCTGAAGGAGCTTCCCGACGGAAAAGCGTCTGGGTTCCTGAGTCAATCAACAAAAGGAGCGACTATGAAAGGTTTGGAAATCAGCTTCCGCGACATCGGTCATTCTGACGCCATCGAACAACACATCCGCGAAAAAGCCGGAAAATTAACCTCCACATTTGATGATATTATTGGCATCCGCGCAGTTGTCGCCATGCCCCATAATCACAGCAGCAAAGGTAAGCTTGCCCACGTATCTCTGGAGGTAGGCCTGCCCGGCCAGACCGTTGCCATTACCCGCGACCATCACGATAACCCTGAGCATGAAGATATGTATCTTGCGGTCAGTGATGCGTTCGACAAAGCACAGCGTAAGGTGAAAAAGATTCACGATAAACGCAGTGACAAAAACCGTCGTGTCACCACCATGGCGCCGGCGGAATAAACGCTGAAAGTAACAACAGCAACGCATAAAAAAAAGAGCCCGGCGGGCTCTTTTTTTTATGCTGTTTTTCAATCGCAGAATTACAGCTTACCACTCAGTAAAACCTGTAATAATCCCGGCCTTACCAGATTGGCATACAAAGCCCCCATATCCCTGGCCTCCACCGGAAAACCATCTTTAACCCAGCGCACAATGACCATAAAGGATGCACCGGCAAGAAAGTCGATGACATAATTCATCAGGCTGGTGTCTTTTATCGGCAAAGAGTGGGCACCGATATAACGCTCCATAATACGTCCGACGTAACGTTTGAACTCTGCCAGCATCAGCGCTTCGATATCAGCTTCAACCAACAACCTTGCAAAGGTTGCGTTATCAGACCATTGCCGGAACATAATTTCGGCAATAATCGGATCGGCATTGGGAGACTTTGTCAGGTAGCTGTCAATCTGCTCATAGAACTGCATGAACATGCTTTCGATATACCCTTTAAGCAAGTCGTCTTTCGAACGGTAATGCAGATAAAAAGTGGGACGTGCCACACCGGAACGCTCACAGATATGAGCCACGGAAATTTTGCTATAAGGCTCTTCCGCCATCAGCTCCAGCAGCGTATTCATCAATAAACGCCGTGAACGTTCAACACGCTTGTCGAGATCTTTACTCATAATATGGTCGCCACGGGCAAGGCCATTACCCGGATTTATTAT
The DNA here is from genome assembly GCF_025345565.1 of Thalassolituus hydrocarboniclasticus. Lineage (NCBI taxonomy): Bacteria > Pseudomonadati > Pseudomonadota > Gammaproteobacteria > Oceanospirillales > Oceanospirillaceae > Thalassolituus > Thalassolituus hydrocarboniclasticus. Next base: position 3,217,167 of record NZ_CP054475.1, read on the forward strand.
TGTATTTGTAATTCAGCATACGCCATTAAATTTTATAGACAATCGTCTATCTGTGCCAGACACGGTCACGGCTGACGCTGCAGCATCACATTCAGGAATCCGGGCCGGCTCAGTTCGCTGAACAGATCCGCCAGCTTATCCGCCGGATAGCGGAAATCATTACGCACCCAGCGATCCAGCATCATCCAGGAAGCACCAGCCAGATAATCAATCATAAATCCCAGCTGTTCGGCGTCACTGACGACAATCTGATGCTGGCGCACATATAAACCCAGAACCCGGGCGATGTAGTTCTGAAAGCGCTTGATCAGCAAGGATTCAAGCCCCGCATTAAAGATCAGACGACTGAAGTCACGGTGACGGTCCCATTGGGCAAACAGACGCTGGCTGATGTCACGGTTAAGTTCCGGCGATTCCCCCACCATACCGGCGATATCCTCATAGAATTCAGAGAACACCGTATCAACATAGTCCAGCAACAATTCCTCACGGCTGCGGTAATGCTGATAAAAAGTCTGCCGCGCCAGCCCTGCATGGCGACTGATCTGCTGCACGGTAATAGAAGAGAAAGGCTGGTCAGTCATCAGCGTCAACAATGCCTGCAGCAGTTGAGCACGGGTAGGAGATTCAGCAGCAACAACAGAAACAGCAGAAACGGATAAGGTCATAAACAGCTCCCGGGGGCGGATCATGCTAACAGCGCCCGGGCCTGACCGCAAAAACGAAAAAGCCGCCCGAAGGCGGCTTTTTGTGGAAGCAGAACTTACGCAGTTGCGAACAGTTCTTCGTCCAGTTCGAACAGCGGCTCAGAGCCACCTTTTACAGCAGCGCTCAGGCCAATGTAACGTGGCAGCAGACGCTTCATGTAGAAACGTGAAGTTGCCAGTTTGGCTTTGTAGAAGCCGGAAGCGTCATCTGCTTTTGGCAAGGCCACTGCAGACATCTTCGCCCACATGTAAGCCAGCGCGGTGTAACCAAACACGTGCAGGTATTCAACAGAAGCCGCACCAATCTCGTTCGGATTGTTAGCCGCTGCGTCCATAACCCACTGAGTCAGGTCGTTCAGGTTTTCCAGAGCCGCCTTCAGTGGCTCGATGAACTCGGCCATCGCTTCGTTATCAGCCTGAGAGGCGATGAACGCATTGATGTCGGCTTCGAACAGCTTGTAGAACGCACCATTGTTGGCAGCGATCTTACGGCCGATCAGGTCCAGAGACTGAATACCGTTGGTGCCTTCGTAGATCTGAGTGATACGGATATCACGCACATACTGCTCCTGACCCCATTCACGGATAAAGCCGTGACCACCGAATACCTGCTGACCAGCAATGGCAGATTCCAGTGCGTTATCAGTCAGGAAAGCTTTGGCAACCGGAGTCAGCAGAGCCAGCATCGCATCAGCGTGCTGCTTCTCTTCGGCGTTGTCAGAGAACTTGGCAATATCCAGCCACTTGGCAACGTAGGTGGAGAATGCACGGCCACCTTCGTTGAAAGCACGCATGGTCATCAGCATACGGCGAACATCAGGGTGAACGATGATCGGATCAGCGGCTTTGTCTTTAGCCACAGCACCGGTCGGAGCACGGCTCTGGATACGGTCACGGGCGTATTCAACAGCGCTCTGATAAGAGGCTTCGGCTGCACCGATACCCTGGATACCCACCCCCAGACGCTCGTAGTTCATCATGGTGAACATACAGGCCAGACCTTTGTTTTCTTCACCGACCAGCCAGCCTTTGGCGCCGTCGAAGTTCATTACACAGGTAGCAGAACCTTTAATACCCATCTTGTGCTCGATAGAACCACAGGACATGGTGTTGCGCTCACCCAGAGAACCATCTTCGTTCACCAGGAACTTAGGCACCAGGAACAGGGAGATACCCTTAGGGCCAGCCGGCGCGTCAGGCAGTTTAGCCAGCACCAGGTGGATGATGTTTTCGGCCATATCATGCTCACCCCAGGTGATGAAGATCTTGGTGCCGGAAACAGCATAAGAACCGTCAGCCTGTGGCTCAGCTTTGGTACGGATAATGCCCAGATCGGTACCGGCGTGAGGCTCGGTCAGATCCATGGCACCAGCCCAAACGCCGGAGTACATGTTAGGCAGGTACTTTTCTTTCAGCTCCTGAGAACCGTGAGCATTCAGAGACAAACAGGCACCGGCTGTCAGCATTGGCGCTAAGCCGAACGACATGTTCGCACCCTGCACCATTTCTTCTACCTGACCAACCAGAGTCTTAGGCATACCCATGCCGCCGAAATCCGGGTTACCACCCAAGCCGTTCAGGCCGGCTTCAACGTAGGTCTGGTACGCTTCTTTAAAGCCAGGGGCCGCAGTCACAGCACCATCTTTCCAGGTAGAACCGACTTCATCACCATTACGGTTCAGTGGTGCCAGCACTTCACTGGCAATCTTGCCGCATTCCTGCAGGATGGCATCAGCCGTTTCTGCATCAACTGCGCCCTGCAGACCAGCCAGAGAAGCCCACAGTTTTTCTGCTTCAAAAACTTCATTCAGAACAAAGCGCATGTCGCGCAATGGTGCTTTGTAATCAGCCATGTTTCACCTCATGTTAGCTGTGGCTTACTGTTACCCACGCTTACAACCAGCCACCGGATAACAAAATGCCGCTATTGTACTTACTCTGACCCGCTTGCCCAGCCCAGAATACGAAAAAACCGCGCCGAGGCGCGGTTTTTACTGATGTGCCTTTTACGAACAGGCGCTCAGACTCAGAACGCGAAGTGTTCTTCAGCCAGATCCATCAGGGTGTCTGCACCAGCAACCATGGTAGCTGCGTGAGCTTTGGTGCGTGGCAGAATGCGGGCGAAGTAGAAGCGCGCAGTAGTCAGCTTGGCTTTGTAGAACTCTTCTTCAGAAGTGCCGTTAGCCAGAGCATCCTGAGCGATTTTCGCCATGCGGGCCCACAGGAAGCCCAGAACTGCGTAACCGGAGTACATCAGGTAATCAACGGATGCAGCACCAACTTCGTCGCGGTTCTTCATCGCAGACATACCGATCTTCATGGTCAGATCGCCCCACTCTTTGTTGACTTCAGTCAGAGCAGCAACCATCGGCGCCAGTTCAGCGTTACCTTCTTCAGCCTGACAGAACTTGTGAATCTGCTTGGTGAAGTTACGCAGAGAAGCACCCTGAGTCATCAGAACCTTACGACCCAGCAGGTCCAGAGCCTGAATACCGGTAGTACCTTCATAGATGGTAGAGATACGGGTATCACGAACGATCTGTTCCATGCCCCACTCAGCGATAAAGCCGTGACCACCGAATACCTGCATACCCAGGTTAGCCGCTTCAGAACCGGCTTCGGTCAGGAATGCTTTAGCGATCGGAGTCAGGAAGCCCAGCAGCTCATCAGCAGCTTTACGTGCTTCTTCGCTCTCACCTTTCTTAACGATGTCGTTCTGCTGTGCAGTCAGGTATACCAGTGCACGGCCACCTTCAGCGAAGGCTTTCTGAGTCAGCAGCATGCGGCGAACGTCAGGGTGAACGATGATCGGGTCAGCCGCTTTTTCAGGTGCTTTAGGACCAGTCAGGGAACGCATCGCCAGACGGTCTTTGGCATAAGCCAGAGCGCCCTGGAAAGAAGCTTCAGCAGCGGTAGAACCCTGCAGAGCAGTACCGATACGGGCAGTGTTCATGAAGGTGAACATGCAGTTCAGACCTTTGTTCTCAGGTCCGATCAGCCAGCCTTTGGCACCGTCGAAGTTCATCACACAGGTAGCGTTACCGTGGATACCCATTTTGTGTTCGATAGAACCACAGATCAGGCTGTTACGCTCGCCCGGAGTACCGTCAGCGTTTGGCAGGAACTTAGGAACGATGAACAGAGAGATACCTTTGGTACCTTCTGGTGCACCTGGCAGACGAGCCAGAACGATGTGGACAATATTGCCCGCCATGTCGTGCTCACCGGCAGAGATAAAGATCTTGCTACCAGTGATGGCGTAAGAACCGTCAGCATTTGGCTCAGCTTTGGTTTTCAGGATACCCAGGTCAGAACCACAGTGGGATTCGGTCAGACACATGGTACCGGTCCACTCACCAGAAACCAGCTTGGTCAGGTAAGTTTCTTTCTGTTCAGGAGTACCGTGCAGTTCGATGGTGTTCATCGCACCATGAGACAGACCCGGGTACATACCCCAAGACCAGTTAGAAGAACCAACCATCTCAGACATTACAATGCCCAGAGACTCTGGCAGGCCCTGACCGCCGTGCTCTTCTTCATGAGCCAGTGAAGGCCAGCCGCCTTCAACGTACTTGGCGTAAGCTTCTTTGAAGCCGGTCGGAGTAGTAACAGAACCGTCGTCATGACGGGTACAGCCTTCGAGGTCACCAACGCGGTTCAGCGGAGCCAGTTCCTGTTCGCAGAATTTAGCACCTTCGCTGATGATGGCATCAACCATGTCAGGAGTAGCAACTTCAGCGTAAGCCGGCAGGCTGGCATAGTGGCTTGGCATATCCAACAGTTCGTCCATAACGAACTTAATTTCACGCAGGGGAGCCTTGTAATCTGGCATAGGAAAGACCTCGTAGCCTGTTATGTTCTTGCAGCAATGCTGCTGTTGAGTTTAGGGCAGTATCACACTACCAATTCAAACAAGTGTTTGAAACATACGTTCGCCACCGGTTAATGTCAACCCCATGGGTACGCTTCCCCAAGAAATGGCAGGTAAAAGCTTAGTTCGTCAGGCCACCTGCGAGGCGAAAAAAAACCGGCTGATGCCGGCTTGACGATCAGAACAGGGGTCAGACCACGTCGTTCAGCAGCTGTCCTGCGCTGACAGGCTGAGGGAGACTGATCTGCAACAACACTTCATTGATTTTGCGCAGGCGGGCGTTTTGCTCAGCAAAGCGCTCTGCTGCTGAAATCTGCTCGTCATCGTTCAGCTTTTTATCGGCCTTTTCCTGCTCTTTGCGCGCCTCATCCATTTCCGCGCGGGATTGTTCCTGCTCATTCTTCACTTTTTCCAATTCAGCCGCCCGAAGGTCACGCTGCTGCTCAGACAACTCATTCAGAGCCTGTGCTGCAAGCTGGCCAGCCTGAGCAGCCACCTGGCGATCCTGAGAAGAAGGCTCAGCCGGCGCCAATGCAGCACGCTGCACCTGCTCCATTTTGCTGATCGTTGCCGCCGGATCATTGGCCACTTTACTGACATCAACCGGGACTTCGCCGCCAACGGCATAACGTACGCCATCCGGGCCTTGCTGATAGGTGAAGTTAGCACTGCCGGCATAACTGCCGCCGGTACTGGCATGAGCCTGCTCGTGGGCGCGCACTTCCTGATCACGCTGCTTCAGCTCACGGATCTGCTGTAACTCAGCATCGGCCGACGCCTGGTTCTGCTCGTTGCGCTGCGCCCTTCTGGCGATAATCTGTTCTTCCGCCGAACGGCGCTGTTGTGCATCCTCCGCCGCTGGTGCTGCGTCCTCTGCGGAGTCCTGATTTAACGGAGGTGTATTACTTTCTGCGCTGCGGCGTGGACGGGAATATGTTTCGGCTGACGTTTGCAGCTTGCGCATTCCCGCATCGGTTGCGGCTGCACTGAGGGACACCTCTTCAACCGGAGCAAACACTGCAGAAGCTGCATTCTCTCCTTCTTTCGCCAATAACTGTACAGCCGCGCCTCCGCTGGGAAGCGCACTGCTCAGTGTGGGTGAAGAAGCTGGAGAAACCTGCATAGCCGCGATCTCAGTTCTCAGGCCTGAGTATCAATCAGGGTGCCAAGCTGCTTGTCGGCCGCTTCGAGAACTTTGCTGCCGGCAGCAACCGCTTGTTCGCCCTGCTTCAGGTCGGTCATCGCGGAGGACAGATTGCCAACACCTTCAACCGGGCGACTGGTCGTTGCATCCACGACATCCTGAGCGGCACGCTTGACCTGGGCATTACCCTGATCGACGGCATAAGCGCCGGATGTAAAGGCTGAGCCGGTAGTTGATCCAATGTTCATAAGCACCTCGCGATGGTTTTAGGGCTATTGGTCATAATTTAATCAAAAACCACGCTTTTTACCAGCACGATGGCACCAGACCATTAGACGGATTCGTTATATTCAGACCTGAACGGCATTATAAAATAACGATCGTTCATCATTTTCAGGTACCGCCAATAAGGTTTCAAGAGACTCCGGCTCACGAGTTACCCGATGTTCGCTGTTAATGCCCAGCTTACGGAACAACGCCTGATCTTTATTTGCCGCCGGATTTGGCGTAGTAAGCAGACACTCACCGTAGAAGATTGAATTGGCGCCGGCGAAGAAGCACATTGTCTGCATCTCTTCACTCATCTGTTCGCGGCCCGCACTGAGACGGACGTGTGACGCCGGCATCATGATCCGTGCTGCGGCGATAACCCGGACAAAGTCCAGCGGATCGAGATCCTGCTCACTTTCAAGCGGAGTACCGGCGACTTTCACCAGCTGGTTGATGGGCACAGAATCCGGCTGCGTTGGCAGATTTGCTAATTGCACCAGCAATCCGGCACGGTCCTGAGTACTCTCCCCCATTCCCAGAATTCCGCCGGAGCAGACTTTCATTCCGGCATTACGCACGTTCGCGAGTGTACCGAGACGATCACTGTAGGTACGGGTGGTGATGATCTCGCCATAGTACTCCGGCGAGGTATCCAGGTTATGGTTGTAGTAATCGAGCCCTGCCGCCGCCAGCTGCTGTGATTGCTCTTCATCCAGCATGCCCAGGGTCATGCAGGTTTCCAATCCAAGCTCTTTGACTCCTTTGACCATCGCCAATACATAGGGCATATCTTTCTTACGCGGCGAACGCCAGGCAGCTCCCATACAAAAGCGGTCAGAGCCGGCTGCCTTTGCTGCTTTGGCTTTTTCAATAACCGCCTGAACTTCCAGCAGTTTCTCTTTTTCAAGGCCGGTATCGTAGCGCGCACTTTGCGGACAATAGGCACAATCTTCCGGGCAGGCGCCGGTTTTGATCGACAGCAAAGTGCTGACCTGAACTTCATTGGGGTTGAAATAGCGCCGGTGCATGGTCTGTGCACGAAACAGAAGGTCATTAAAAGGTAAGCTCAGCAATGCCTGAGCTTCATCTACCGTCCAGTTGTGACGGATATCCTGAGCTTTTTCAGCCGACAGACTCATAGTGGTATTCCCGGATACTGATAACATCAATGCAACCGATGCGATCATAGAAGGCGGCGCCATGTGGTCAACCATTGCTAAAAAAACAGTGGACTACTGGTCAAAATCAATACGAACGTTAACCCCGCAGGGGGAGTGTGAGCTCTGCCTGCAGAACACAGGTGGACCGTTTTTCCTTTGTGAACGCTGTCTGCAGGAACTGCCACATACTGTATTTGCCTGCTCACAATGCTCAGAACCGATGACCAGCCCGGGACGCTGCGGGCGCTGCCAGCAGCAACCGCCTGCCTTTGATTACAGCTATTGCAGCTTTCTGTATCAGCCACCTGTCAGCCTGTGGATAAAACGCTGCAAAGATCAGCAACAGGTCATATGGCTGCCGCGCCTGAGCGGCCTGATGCTGACTCAGCCACCCGACACAGTGCAGCAGGCCGATGCCATAACCTTTATTCCCAGCAGCCGGCGGAAGCTGTTTCGCCGGGGCTTTAACATCACGGAAATCATGGCACGCCGCCTGGCAAAACAACTGGGTATTCCACTTATCCGTAATGCATTACTTAAAGCACCGGGCCATGATCAGCGCGGCCTGAGCGCTCAACAGCGCCAGAAAAACCTGCGCGATTCCCTGCAACCCGGCAAACAGAATCTGCGTGGCATGCACATCCTGATTATTGAGGATGTGATAACAACCGGCGCTACCGCCAGTGCAGCAGCCAAAGCACTGAAGCGGCAAGGTGCTGACATCGTTGGCATATGGGCCCTGGCTCGCACACCGCCACCGCAGTGGCACAACACCCAAACTCCAGACAGCTCTCCCTGATTAGCTACTGCCATTGGTTGGTCATCAGGATACGGGCATAATGCCGCCTCTTTAAGGAGAGCGGCCATGATATCCACACACCCATATACCCAGCTGACCCCGGAATGCGTGATGGATGCGATCGAGGCGCAGGGATTTATCTGCGACGCACGGATCTTCCCGCTCAACAGCTATGAAAATCGCGTCTATCAGGTTGGCATCGAAGATCAGCAACCTCTGATTGCTAAGTTCTACCGCCCCGGGCGCTGGAGTCGCGAAGCTATTCAGGAAGAACACGACTTTCTGCTTGAACTGCAGGCCGAAGACCTGCCGGTTGTTGCTCCTATCGCCGTTAATGACCAGACGCTGTTTTTCAGCGATCCGTTTTTCTTTGCCCTGTTTCCCCGGCGTGGCGGTCAGGCGCCGGAGCTGAGCAGCGACGACGATCTCGAACTTCTGGGCCGCTGGCTGGGGCGCCTGCATCAGGTCGGAGCTAATTCAGCGTTCAAACACCGGCCACAAATCCAGGGGGCTGCGGACATGGCTTTGGCCTGTGAGCAGGTTCTGCGCTCCGGTCTGATGCCGGTCGATTACCACGCCAGCTATGAAAGCCTGGCTACGGCGCTGACCGATTGGGCGGGAAAGCTATACCGTCCGGATGAAATTCAGACGCTGCGCCTGCACGGCGATCTGCATCCCGGTAATCTGCTGCTGCGCGATGAAACACTGTACATGGTCGACTTTGATGATTGTGTGCAGGGCCCGGCGATGCAGGATATCTGGATGCTGCTCAGCGGCTCCGAACAGGAACAACGTCAGCAGTTACTGGTCATTAAGGAAGGCTACGAGATGTTCCGGCCTTTTCCGCAACATGAACTTGCACTGATGGAAGTGCTGCGCAGCCTGCGGGTCATGAAATATGCCGCCTGGCTGTGTTCTCGCTGGGATGACCCGGCGTTTCCTGCAGCGTTTCCATGGCTCGACAGCCACCGCTTCTGGTCAGAGCATATTATTCTGCTGCGCGAACAACTGGCGGCCTTACAGGAAGGTCCGCTGGTACTGCCCCGGTTCTGAACCTGACACGCATAAATCTATAACCAACAGGATGATGATAATGAAAAAAAATCTGCCTTTAATACTCGCATTCTGCGCACTGCCTGCCGCTGCATTTGCCGAAAATACCGCACAGGGTTTTCAGCCCGAGCGCCTGCAACTGGGTGGCAGCCTGTCACATAACGTTGTCGACAGCCCTTTTGGCGGAGGTAATGTTGACGCAATGGGGGTGAGTATTTTTGCCGGCTACGAACTTGATAATGACATCGACCAGGTAAAAACAACCGTCGAAATCGGCTACAGCCAGACCGATGATTTTTTCAAAGGCCCGCACAGTGAGATCTCGGGTTTATGGGTTGCGGGGGTTGTCGAGAAACAGCTGCCGGAAATCAATCCGAACCTGTTCGCACTGGCACGCCTGGGTCTGGACCTCGGTGATGATGATGGCATCCTGCTCGGTGCCGGTGCTGGCTTTCATCTGACACCGAAACTGGATATCCGTGGCGAGTATATTAATAAAGACGCTTCGTCGGTGTATCAGGCCAGCTTTGTACTGAACTTCTGATATTCCGCTGAAATATTGCCGCTGCAGTTGCCGGCGGCATTCAAAAAAGAAAATAAAAAAGGGGCCGAAGCCCCTTTTTTATTTATCCGCTGTTACCCGGATTAACGCTTACCTTCGCGACGCAGAGCGGCCGGAGTGTAATCCTGCTGGCTGCGCTCGAAGCCGAACTCGTAAGAGCCCTGCTCTTCGTTATCCAGACCCAGAGCCAGGTAACGGCCAGAGTTCAGATCGTACAGAGTTTCGATGGCATACCAAGGTACCAGTGTATCGTAGTACATCAGGTTATGAGCTTCAGCAACGCGCCACAGTTCACCGCGACCGTCGTAGTGATCGATCTCAGTTGCCTGCCAGGTATCTTCATCGATGTAGAACACACGCTTGCCGTAGATATGACGCTTACCTTCTTTCAGGGTTGCGGTTACCTTCCACACACGGTGCAGTTCATAGCGTGCCAAATCCTGGTTGATATGGCCCGGCTTAACGATATCGGTGTATTTGATATCAGCACTTTTCAGCTTGTAAGAGTTATATGGAATATAAACTTCCTGCTTGCCTTCCAGTTTCCAGTCGTAACGATCCGGAGCACCGTTGAACATATCGAAGTTATCAGAGGTACGCAGACCATCCGCTGCAGTACCCGGACCATCGTATGCAACCTGTGGAGCACGACGTACACGACGCTGACCAGCGTTATATACCCAGGCTTTACGTGGTTCTTTTACCTGATCCAGAGTTTCGTGAACCAGCAGAACGTTACCAGCCAGACGTGCCGGAGACAGTACGTCCTGTTTGAAGTAGAACAGTACGTTCTTATCTGCATCAGGATCATAGTCTTTCAGCTTGTCACGGAAGGTGAACTCATCCTGGAAACGTACCAGAGTAAAGTCACCGTTTACCTGTGGAGTTACCTGACCAACCACACGACGCACACTACCACCACGGTAACGCACGATATGGTTCCAGATTGCTTCCATACCATTTTGTGGCACTGGGAAAGGCGCACCTTCTACGTAGTTTTCCAGACCGTTACCACCTTCCAGCAGCTTGGTTTTGGTAGCGTTTTCTTTGGTCTTGTCGTAAATCGCCTGAGGGTAGGCAGATGAACGACGGGTCTGGTAAACCGGCATTCTGTAAGTATCAGGATACTTTTCAAACATCGCTTTCTGACCTTCGGTCAGGTTAGCAGCGTACTGTTTGTAGTTAGCAGCAGTGATAACAAACTTCACCTTGTCGGCAGCATAAGGATCCACCGGCTTACCACCAGCAACATAGCCTGCCGGAGGAGTAGTCAGACCACCGGTCCAGGCAGGGATCTCTCCCTTGCCAGCCATCTCTGCACCCATTGGTGTCAGTTCTTTGCCCAGTTTTGCAGCTTCAGCCGGAGATACAGCCGCATTCGCTGCGCTTACCATCAGGGACAGCGCAATGGCGCCGCCCCAGGTTTTATAGTGTTTTTTCAACATGGTTCATAGACCTCTGTAATTCTTGTCTGAGCCAGTAAATTAGAATGAATATTTTGCAGACAGACTGACGTTGTCACGATCAACCATCTGATTGTAGTCACCACCAGAGAAATTGGTGTACGACACATCAACGGATGTTCTGTTCAGATAAACAAAAGACACACCCAGACCAGTAGTCAGACGATCATCCAGGAACTGAGCACCTGGCTCAGGACCATTACCTTTGTCATAAGCAACAGACAGCGTTGGCGTTACGTTCACACCTGCAAAGGCGTTGTTAAAGTCCATGGCTGCACGCAGACGGATACCGCCGGAGAGCTCGGTTACATAGCCATCATCGGTACAGTTTTTAGTCTGGACGTTCTTAGCACTGTTAGGGTTGCCATTAAAGGTGTCTGCCGAACAGAAGTTGGTGGCAGAAGTGAGTGCGTTCGCATTCCATACGCCATCGTTATTACCGATACCATAAGCACCGGAACGGCCGTAGCGTGCGTCATCAGTATTCGGTAAGCCATCAACGTAAGTCATACCAATTTCAGAAACCAGCGCCAGGCGGTCTGCGCCCAGTACACGGTCAAAGAACTTGATAAAGGTCATCTGTGCCTGCCACATATCAAAATGATCGTAGCCTTCAGCAATTTCACCATACAGAGCCGAGGCATTGCCCGCTTCTTCAGCACGCTGCTGATACAGGCGACTGTATGGTGCACCGTTACCCGCCAGAATCAGCTCGAAAGCGTTCCACTGCAGTGGCATATCTGGTTTGTAGCTGATTTCACCGGAGATCGATGCACCACCTTCGGTACTGGTCGCGAAACTGATACCAGAGATCTGGATATCTTCCGGATAAGCAATCTGGTACAGCGGACGGTAGGTGTCATAACTCGCATCCGGATTGACCTGCATGTTCGGAGTACCAGTCAGAACACCGGAGCGATCCTGGTTGGTTACCGCACCATTAATGTATGGCACGCGGCTGTGAATATTCATGTGGTAGAAACCGAATTCGGTATCGCCCAGTGCTTCAGAATACCAGCGCACTGCCAGACCATACTGGCCAGAGTCTTTAGGCTGATCATCAGCCAGACGCTCGGTTACCGGAGCAACACGGTCTGCCAGAGGCACACCCGCATCAATCTCGGTCTGACGGAATTCCAGAATGTCGCGTTCATCCGCTTCACCACCCAGAATGACCGGGCCACAACCGTCGGCAACGAAGTCTACGGTAGAGAAGAAGGTGCCACATGGGTCAGTACGGGTTTTTTCCCATTCCAGCTGATAGAAAGCTTCCAGAGTAACGTCAGCGCTCAGACCAATGGAGGTATACACCATATTAACCGGCAGCAGACCTTCTTTTACTTCAGCACCAGGCTTACGGAAAGCAGAGGCATCCACTGGGTTAATGCTGTTAATACCGCCCTGAATAAAGGTACTTTCACCCCAGCTGATTACCTGACGACCGACACGCAGGTTAACCGGTGTGGAACCCAGTTCCATATCAGCCCAAACATAGGCATCCAGCAATTCAGCGCCTTTACCGGCAGCATCTTTGGTGGCGTCATTCAGTGGCTTGAAATCAGTTTCTTCATCCATCAGTGCCGTATCGTAGTAGGCACGGGCACGGAAGAAGCCACCAAAGTTGTGGTAATTGATTTCCAGATCACCACTCCACTTAACCGCATTGGTGTAAATATCACCCTTGCTGTAGTTCAGGGTACCGTCGTCGTAGTTGTATGACGAACCGGTACCAGCGGTCAGGCCAACGGCCGGACCATTAGCAGGCATGATCTGATCAGCATCACGATCTGATGTACGCCATGCCACACCGTAACTTACGGTGTTATCAACCTGAATGCCCAGATCCCCGAAGTTAAATTCAACGGCACTGGCGCTAGCGGATACAGCTGAAATCGCAATAGCTAATGGAATCTTGCGCATCATCAGCCAGTTCTCTTTTTTTATACTCATATCTGACTCCAGAATATTTTTATAATTGCTGCGAATAGCGACCCCCGGCTGGCCGGGGGCTTCGTCAATCAGTTATCAGTGGCTAACTTGGTATCATCGGTCACAACCAGCGCTTCACCATCTGTTCCGAAGAAGGAAGCAGCCTGCTTAACCATCTCTGCAAACACTGTTGGTGCATCAGCAGAAGCAATGGTGCCGTGGGTACCCTGACTGAACTTACTGACCAGCAATTGTTTTTCGTCGGTATCCGGAACAGTGGCAGTAACTGTTGTCAGACCCAGCAGTGAGATCAGCGGATCTGTACCTGTCAGATAAGACTTACCGGTTTCAACGTTATTCAGTGCCGGATTCGCATTATTCGGAACCACAGTGTCTGAAGGATATGTACCAAAACCTATCAGTGCATCCGAAAGACCGGTATCCGGAATCATGTCACCGCTGTCAGTATTACTATCAAGCGCGTCGACAAGACCGCCACCGGCAATCTCATACATCAGCACCGGTGTACCGGTTGCTTTCAGCAGAGAGGTAAAGTTCACCGGATCAACGGAATCCAGTGGAGCCTGGAACACACCGAAGAATTTCTCCAGATCACTCATACCCTGTGTCAGACCGGCTGCAGCAGCAAGGCCTGGCAGGATTTTGGCAGAGAAGGTCGGAGAGTTTTCCAGCAACTTAGGCAGCTGACCACCCGGATGGGCAAAGATAGCCGCTTTAATCGGATTGATATCTTTATCCACGATATTGGCATTACCCGCCACTGCATTGTTCACCGCGACATAAGTCATACCGGCAATAGCACCCAGCGAGTGGCCAACAAAGTACAGATTGGTTTCATCCAGATCACCAACACCGTCACCATCAACATCGATATTTTCAATCGAAGCATTCAGGTTAAGCAGATCCATCACCGACTGACGCAGATGATCGCGGGTCTGCTGCATATTGGTAAGATTGATAAAGAAATCACCAGAATTACCTGACTCTGAGCCTTCAACAAAACTCATAGGAACCGGCTGCTGTGCAGCATTTAATGCCAGGTTTTCATGACGTTCAGCCAGGCCGGCATATGGATCAAGAGCGCCTGCGGCCTGCGCAACACCAGCGAGGGTGGCTGCAAATGGAGTTTTAGTTGGATCACCAGCATCAACGTAGCCAGCTACGTTAAAGCCATTAAATGCCTTGTAACGTGTCGGGGTGTTATTGCGATCGGTGGTCGACGCATCTACACCATGAACAGGATGGTCAATTGCTACCGTTGCATAACAACCTGCAGAAGGTGCAGCCATCTGATTAGCAAAACCTAATGAGCTGGTGCGGTCTGTTGTAATGCCATGCTGGAAGATAATGGTTTTCCAGCCATTACCTGGTTTAACGCAGCCCGCATCCGTTGGATAAGTAACCAGAACAGGAACCTTCACATCCTCAACATGCTGAGCAAACGGGAAGCGATAAGTAACGTTCAGGCTGCCATCATCATCTTCAGGAGGTGTTGTGCCGGCGGCATTGCCAAGTGCAGCATCAATTACACCGCCAACATCTGTTGAAGCTGTCCAGAAAGACGAGGCATCATCCGATTTCTTAGCCATAAACTGTGGCAGGGAAAGCTGTCCCTGCATAGAAGCGGTGCTTACTGGCAAGCTAAGTGCAGCATTTGGTACAGCAACCACCGAACCATCACTAAAGTCACCATCCAGGTTAGGGTCGGTGCCGATTGGCAGGAAAGCGCGCGGAGCCGGACGATGTGAAGCCGCTTTCAGCAGTGCACCAGCGCCATTCGCCGCCGTTGCAACCAGCGTTGCGTTATCAGTAGCGTCACTATATTGACCCAATGCCTGAGCAATATAATCTTTATCCGTTGAAGTCCACGCAAGCGGATCGGTACTGGAGATTTGCTTCTCAGGGTTATTGTTATTCCAGTTCAGGATAACAGTATCTTTGCCCGGATTTACAGCCAGCTGACCTGCAGCACCACCGGCGATAATCGCTTTAGCCAGGGTATTTGAGACCAGTGTTTTGTAAACAGCATTGCGACGGATAACAATACGGTCCTCAGCGTCATCAGGATCAAGATTGACCCAGTTTTCTGTGCCCGCATTCATTGCATTGATTGCCTGAGCCGAACCGGCAACCAGAGCGCTAACACTGGCTTCAGGCAGCAGAGACTCCATACCAGCTGTATTAGCCAGCAAACCAAAGATGTAGTTCTCTGGCGCTGCCATGGACATCAGAACATCGGCTTTAGCATCGGTAGTGAACGCATAAGTCAGAATGATATTTTTCTGAGTCGCAGCGCCACTGGTCTTCGCACTCAACATGATACCAGCGAGTGTTTCCCAGCCCTGAATTGCGCCACGCACAGGTTCCAGAGCAGAAGATGGCAGCTCAAGGTTGCCGCGCAGCAGTTCATATTCTGCAGATGGCGTTACAGCCTGACCATCTTCGCCTTTCAGGCCATCAGTCAGAGCAACCAGATACTTAGATTTTGCATCCAGAGGCTTAAGCGGAGAAATACGGATAGTTGGCGACGCACCATTATCCATTTCTACATAATCAACAGTGTAATCCACACCATTAACCGGCTGAGCAGGAGAAAACGGACTGCCATTTGGTGCCGCATCAACACTGCTTTGGATATCAAGCGCATCGATAAGAGAATCGTCGGCGTTATTCGCCATCTTAATCAAGAGAACTGTCTGTCCCGCAACAACACTGGTTGGATCCAGCGCAGCGTTAAAAGGCAGGTCGATTGTCGCGGTTGAAGAAAAGCCTGCCAGATCGTTGATCATGGTTGTCACAGGTGGGGTTGAATCAGTCACCTGAGCAGTACCATCAGTCTCACCAGCTTTTGCAAAAAGCAGGTCGATGTTTACCGGAAGATCACTGTTACCCGCAGAGAAAATAGGCGCCACTCGTGCCGGGGCAACCCCTGGCTTACCGGCATCAACCGGCGTGGAATCTACCTCGTTATTGTGTTTTTCAACACTACTGATATTACAGCCGGCGAGGCCTGCGGTCGTGGCTGCGATGGCCAGACTGAGAAGGGTCTTCTTCACCATATTGCTACCTGTCTGTTTTTTTATGGTTATTGGTGCACTTTCAGGGTTTGAGTGTATCCATACCCCCAAAGAGATGCCCATGACTATAATCTGGCCGCCTTGCACCCTCATCACTCAAAAGTATGATTCCTTACTAATCCCTTCCTCATTTTGTATCAGTACGTAACACCACCTTGGTCGCATACGCACAACTGCCGCAACTCTGTCGTGATCAACACCCCGGCATCCTGCACAAGATCCATGCATAACCGCTGATCAGGCAAACAGCACAGAAATCATGCCAGGCAAATAGTGACCAGCACTTATCCAGAGGCGTCTTAATTGTTAAAAAGCGCCCCGTTCCACTAGAATGGCGGCCGATTTCAAGATATCTGACTCAGGAGCAGCACATGTCAAATCAAGATTCCGTGGTTATCGTAGCCGGCGCCCGCACCCCAATGGGCGGTTTTCAGGGCAGTCTGGCCAGTGTCAGCGCAACCGATCTGGGCGCCCTGGCGATTGCTGAAGCAGTTAAACGCGCTGGCATTGATGCCGCCGACGTGCAGGAAGTTATCATGGGTAACGTGCTGCCAGCAGGTCTGAAGCAGGGTCCGGCCCGTCAGGCAATGCGTAAGGCTGGTCTGGCTGATGCCACTGGCGCGACCACCATCAACAAACTCTGTGGTTCTGGTATGAAAGCCACCATGATGGCGCACGATGCCATCAAGGCTGGTTCCGTTGAGATCGCCGTTGCCGGTGGTATGGAATCCATGTCGAACGCGCCTTACGTACTGGAAGGCGTGCGTACCGGCTTCCGTATGGGTGCAGGCAACGCACCGCAGGATCACATGTTCCTGGACGGCCTGCAGGATGCTGAAACCGGCAAACTGATGGGCGCTTTCGCACAGGAAATGGCTTCCAAAAAAGGCTATACCCGCGAGCAGATGGATGCTTACGCCATTATGTCTCTGACCCGCGCCAAAGACGCGATTGAAAAAGGCCTGAACAGCGCCGAAATCGTGCCGGTTACTGTTACCAGCCGTAAAGGTGAAACCGTTGTTGAGCAGGATGAACAGCCATTCAATGCCAACATCGAGAAAATCCCGACTCTGCGTCCGGCCTTCGCCAAAGACGGTACCATCACCGCCGCTAATGCTTCTTCTATTTCAGACGGTGCCTCTGCTCTGGTGCTGATGAGCGAATCTGCAGCCGCAGCCAAAGGCGTAACGCCGCTGGCACGCATCGTTGCCCACAGCACCCAGTCTCAGCATCCGTCTGAGTTCACCGTTGCACCAGTTGGCGCAATTGAGAAAGTACTGGCCAAAGCCGGCTGGAGCAAAGACGACGTGGATCTGTTTGAGATCAACGAAGCCTTCGCCATGGTTGCCATGATGCCTATCGATGAACTGAAGCTGGATATCAATAAAGTGAACATCTACGGCGGCGCCTGTGCTCAGGGCCACCCGGTTGGCTCTACCGGTTCACGTCTGATCGTTACTCTGATGAACGCACTGAAAAACACCGGTGGTAAGAAAGGTGTTGCCGCACTGTGTATCGGTGGCGGTGAAGCGACAGCGGTTGCTATCGAACTGGTGTAATCACCATAGCGTTATGGCTTGCGCCTGACGCAATAAAAAAGGGAGATACCGCGAGGTATCTCCCTTTTTTTTGAGCCGAACGTCGAGAGGATGTCGATGTCGGATGTCGGATGTCGGATGTCGGATGTCGGATGTCGGATGTCGGATGTCGGATGTCGGATGTCGGATGTCGGAAGACTGAAGCGTTGGCAAGGCAGCCAGCACAAGGCGAAAATCTTTGAGAAAGCGGAGTTTACTGAAGTAATTGAGCATTTCGAACAGGCTTCCATTGCTCTTAACGGAGTATCAATAACTGAGCGTTATCGAGGCCGGCAGAGCGCGGCAAAAACAGGCCAAAGAAACGGAGCTTACAAATGCTAAGTGAGTATTCTTTGGCCTGTTTTTAACAAAGCTATGCCAACGCAGATAGCTCAGAAGACGATGGTCTTGTTACCATGCAGCAACACCCGGTCTTCCAGATGGCTGCGCACACCGCGCGCCAGCACCATCTTCTCTACATCCTTACCCAGACGCACCATATCTTCCACGGTATCGTTATGGCTGATGCGGATCACGTCCTGATCAATAATCGGGCCGGCATCCAGCTCTGAGGTTACATAGTGACAGGTCGCACCAATCAGCTTCACGCCCCGCTCTGCTGCCTGATGGTAAGGCTTGGCACCAACGAAAGATGGCAGGAAGCTGTGGTGAATATTGATTACCTGGCCGTGGTAACGCTCACAGAGTTCCGGCGGAATAATCTGCATATAGCGCGCAAGCACAATGGTATCGGCCTTATGCTCTTCGACGATGGCGTTAACCCGGGCAAAGTGCTCAGCCTTGTTTGCCGGATCAACCGGCACATGGAAGAACGGGATACCGTGCCACTCAACCAGCGAACGCAGAGTATCGTGGTTGGAAATAACGCAGGGGATATCGCAGATCAGCTCTTTGCTGTGCCAGCGGTGCAGCAGATCCACCAGACAGTGGCTTTCTTTACTCGCCATCAGGATCACTTTCTTCGGCGCACCGGAGTCGTTTACCTGCCAGTCCATATCGAACTCTTCGGCAATCGGTGCAAACTCTGCTTTCAGTGTTGCCAGATCAAAGGGCAGCGAATCGGCACGGATACAGTGACGCATAAAAAAGCGCCCGGTAACCGGGTCAGAATAATGGTTTGCCTCAACAATCCAGCCACCGTGTCCGGAAAAGAACTGGCCTACTTTAGCCACAATGCCCACCCGGTCCGGGCAGGAAATCGTTAATCGGTATACTCGTTCCATAGAAATCCACTACTGGCTCATACAGCTGCCACTCTGGCCCGAAAGGCTATTGCACCTGCGCGGGGGAAGTGATCAACTGAAGCCAACTAAAAAACAATAATAAGTATCGGAGAGACGCCTATGTTACTCCTTAGATCCCTGATTCTCACCCTGTTTGTCGGCTTTTCAGCACAGGCCAGCAGTAATTCTCTGGAACAGAATGTTTTCGATCTCAGTGTCGGCGTCAAAACCCTGCTGCTGCGCTATTACCACCTGCAGGCTGATGAAGGTAATCAACAGCTGCTGAACGAGCTGAACCGTCACCTGCTGCTGGTTAACGAGCAGCAACTAAGCGTCAGTAATGAGCTGCAGAATATTCAGCTGAACAACGGCAGTAACCCCCAGCAAAATATCGACAGCCACTGGCAGAAATTCCGGACCCTGATGCAGCAGAATATTCATGAAATTGAAGTGAATGACTTCCCGGAGCTGCAGGTCGTGGCCATGATGCGTGATGCTTCCAATGCCATGATCAGTGAACTGGAAAAAATCGGCGATGCCCTGCGCCAGAGCGGCGAGTTCTCAGTATCTGCGATTGAAGGCTGGACCCGCAGCCAGAAACGGCTGCTGCTGGGAATTACTGAACGTTATCTGGAGCGTGCAGCCTCTTCAATGGGTGCCCCACTCAGCAACAATCAGGATATCGACCAGCTCTGCCAGCAATTTGCCCGTGGTCTTGACAGCATTGACAGTAAAACTCTTGGCACAAAGGGGCAGGCTGCGCTACGCCGCATCCGCAGCCAGTGGTTGTTTGTCGAAAAATCCGCCACCGACACCGAAGCCAAGCTGGTACCCTTTCTGGTCATGCGTTACACCCATAACATGCTCGATCAGCTGAGCAGCATTGCTGCCAGCTGATCAGATTGCATTATTTTTCCAGAAGCTGGCGCGGATCGGTTGCCGGATCAGAGTTACTCTCTGCCGCTGAACGAATACTCTGACTCAGAATCCGGTCGGCGTCGACCGGCCCCAGACATTCACAAACACCAATATAAATAAAATTCAGCAGACGTTTTAAGTCAGTCAGGCCCACTGCGCTGAGATTCAGCGGATGCCGTTCATCCCCCCACAAATTAAAGGCATAAGCCAGATCCTGCGAAATGCTATGCCGCAGAGACTGTTCCATCGCATAACGCTTAACAACCCGCGCAGTATCCGAACGCAGTTGCCCGAACAAGGTTGTCAGTACGACATCGTAGACTTGCGTCCAGTCCTGCTGCTGAAACAATTCCATTCTATCCAGACTGTTACTCTGCGCCTGATCTGACTGAAATTTCAGCATGTCTTCCATAGGATCAGGCTGTAGCTGGGCACTACCATCCATCAGAACCCCGATCAGCTGCCGGTATAAGTTTGCCCGGTTTTCAGCCACCTCAGGTATATCGCGGCAGTCGGATAAAAATCCGTTTAATTCAAACTGAGACTTTTGGGCATAATTATTTTGCCAGCGCCACATTGCCCGCCATAAACCATCGCCTTCCAGAGTGGCATTAAGCACAGTAAATACAGCCCGTCTTTTCTGTTCAATCGTCATAGTCATGCGCAGCTACTCATAATTCACGATGATAAGTAACGTTCTGATGAAACTCCGGATAACCCACTTCATCATGCTCGGTAAAATCAAGCCCCTGTTGTTCATGCTGAGTACTGGCGCGCAACCCGATCACACGATCAATCAGGAAAAACAGAATAAGCGATAGTGGAAACGCCCAGAAAAAGGCCGAGAAAATACCAACCAGCTGAACGGCAATCTGCGATAAATCAAACATATTATCTTTCAGGAAAAGTCCGGCAGCCAGGGTTCCCCAGGCACCGGCAAAACCATGAACCGGTATGGCCCCGACCACATCATCCAGTCCCCGCCGTTCAAGCCAGCCAGCACCATAGACAGAGATTGCTCCGGCAATAAGACCAGTAAGTGCAGCAAACTCAGGTGTCATTGATGCACAGCCTGCCGTAATACCAACCAGGCCGGCAATGCTGCCATTAATTGTTGAAGTTAACAGCACCGGACGTCTGGTTATACGACTGAACAGCAAGGCTCCCGTTGCACCAGCCGCTGCAGCTAACTGAGTATTAAGTACAATCAGGCCGATTTCCGGACTGGCTGCCAGCGTACTGCCACCATTAAAGCCGAACCAACCCAGCCACAGAATAAAACCACCCAAAGCAACCAGCGAAAGATTATGGCCCGGAATACTCCGCGCAGCACCGGTGGTGCGATCAAAACGTCCGGTACGTGCTCCCAGCACGATAATGCCTGCCAATGCGCACCAGGCCCCCACGGAATGAACAACGGTCGATCCGGCAAAATCAATAAAACCCAGCTCAGCCAGCCAGCCTGAACCACCGTACATGCCACCCCATACCCAGCTGCCAAATACCGGATAAATAAATGCAGTAATTACACAGGTTGCGATCAGATAGGCATCGTATTTTGTCCGCTCTGCCATAGCCCCGCTACAGATAGTAACTGCAGTTGCGGCAAACATAATCTGGAATAACAGCACGGTATAATCCCAGGATTGGCTTTCTGATGATGTATTAAAAAGTGCAAAATGACTGGCACCAAAAAAACCGGTAAAGTTCTCGCCAAACATCAACCCATAGCCAACCAGCCAGAAAATAAGACTTCCAAGGCAAACATCCATGTAGTTTTTCATCATCACATTGACGGCATTTTTAGCCCGTGACATTCCACTTTCAAGCAGCGCAAAACCTGCCTGCATAAAAAAAACCAGAGCTGCCGCCATTACGACCCACAGGGTATCAATACTGCCTTGCGCTGCGGTCTCTCCTGCCAAAGCAGGAATACTGAGACTGCTTAAAACGACCCACATCATCCACTTCATAACATTACCGCCTGCTGCTCAGGTTCAGCGTATCCGCAATCAGCGTTACGCGTTATTTCCACATACACTGATCAGCAAAGCCTGTGCCAATCACTGTGCGGTAAAAGGTGCAGAAAACAGGGCGGCAGCCTGCTTAAGCCTTCTGGCCGGCACCATGAAAGTGCAACAGAAAATGAATACGCACCAGCTGCAGGCTGACAGAACAACAGACGCACTGCTATATTGCAGATAGGTATCAGGGATCACGGTCAAAAGTAATGTCATTAATCGTATTCGATATGGGCATCCGGGTTGAAACCCCTTTGCGGCCGGATAAAAACCGGATAAAAGCAACTGCCGCTTCATCGGCAGTGCAAAAGATTAAGCCGGGGGATGCTCAGTCTCCTGCCGAGCGCCAGGCTCAGCTGGTTCTGGAGCATTACGCTCATCCGCAAAAAACACCGGAATCCATCGCCTTTGCAGCCGACATTATGAATACACCGGTGGCAACCCTCACGCCCGATAAGAATGTTCAGGATGCCTGGAACAAACTTGCAGACACTGGTTACCATCACCTGCCAGTCGTAGACAAAGACAATAAAGTGCAGGCCATTGTTTCTGACCGCGACCTGATGCTTGCCCTGATGCAACAGAATACTCACTCAACCAGTCTCGGCGACATCTGGGAAAATAATATTCTGGACTATGCCATTCATCCGGTTATCTGTGTGATGAAAAACACGGATATCCGCCAGACAAGTAACATTCTTTTTGAATATAACATCGGCGCACTGCCCGTTATCGATGATAATCAAATCCTTTGCGGCATTATTACCCGCACCGATATTCTGAAATTACTCCGCCATTACGGCCCAATGGAACTCTGGGCGTAGATATCAGGCGGAGGTAAGGAGACAGCATGACAAAACACTATGAACTGATTCACCCTAAAACCCATCTGCGCGTTTTATCACGCTACGAAATACAGCAATTACGGGAAGTCGGAAGCGAAATTCATGAACTGGTACGGCGCTGCTGCTATGCCGTACTCAGCGCGGGCAGTCAGTCAGACAACTATCTGGAACTTAAAGAAGAATTCCGAAACTTTAACATCCAGGTCCAGCAGGAAGACCGCGGCATTGTTCTCAGCCTGAAAAACCCGCCACAGAGTGCCTTTGTTGATGGCGAAATTATCCGCGGCGTGCGCGAACAACTATTCTCCGTTCTGCGCGATGTACTCTATGCGCAGGAATCGATTCTTAAAGCACACCGCTTTGATCTGAATAACGGTGAAGACATTACCAATGCCGTTTTCCACCTGCTGCGTAATGCCAATGTGCTTAAACCGGACCGACTACCGAATCTGGCCATCTGCTGGGGAGGACACTCCATCCCGCGCAATGAATATCAGTACACAAAAGATGTAGGCTACCAGCTGGGATTGCGTGGTCTCGATGTCGGTACCGGTTGCGGTCCGGGCGCAATGAAGGGGCCAATGAAGGGTTGTGCGATCGGTCATGCCAAGCAGCACAACCGTGATGGTCGCTATATCGGCATTACTGAACCGGGCATTATTGCGACCGAAGCCCCGAACCCGATCGTCAATGAACTGGTAATTCTGCCGGACATTGAAAAACGCCTTGAAGCCTTTATCCGTCTTGCCCATGGCATTGTAATATTTCCCGGCGGCCCCGGAACCGCAGAGGAAATCCTGTACTTACTGGGGGTATTATCACATCCGGATAATCAGCAGATTCCGTTTCCGATTGTCATTACCGGCCCCAAAGAAACAGAAGATTATCTGCGTGCCATTGACCGCTTTATTGGTACGGCACTTGGTGCTCAGGCGCAGCAGCGTTATCAGATTATTATTCAGGATGCAGAAGCGGTAGCGCGGGCAATGAAGGCGGGTATTGCAGAGGTTGAACAATATCGTCAATCCAGTAACGATGCTTATTTTTTCAACTGGGCTCTGACCATTGCTGAAGATTTTCAGCTGCCGTTTGATCCGACCCATGAAGCCATGAGCAACCTGTGTCTGAGCAAATCACTGCCCGGCCATGAACTGGCTGCTAATCTGCGCCGGGCATTTTCCGGTATTGTCGCCGGTAACGTGAAAGAAGTGGGCATAACCCGTGTACAGGAGCATGGGCCGTATCAGATACAGGGAGATAAAAGCATTTTGGAAGGGATGGATGTGCTGTTAACCGCGATGGTAAAACATGGACGGATGAAAATCAGCGGCGAATATACCCCGTGCTACGAAATCGTGGCCCGCTGAAAGAAAAAAGCGGCTGATGATCAGCCGCTTCTTTTATTATCAATAGTAGCTGAGAATCTCTTTGATACCCGTATTCTGTTCAACCTCAACCGATTTATGTACTGTTTTTACCGGTTTAACAATGGCATCCCGGCCCAACTTATAACTTTGCTCTTTGACGACCACCTGATAAGCCTTATTAAGCATCAGGGCACGTTCTGGCTCCGGCAAAAGCAAGTGACCGATATTCTCAGACAGTTTTTCAAATTCCTGTAACTTAGGGCTTCGGTCGTCATTAAAGAACTTATTCAGGACTTCTTTATTATCACGGAATTCATTACCGCTTGGGTTTTGCTCAAGATAATAAGCATACTCGCCGCGCCCATCCTCACGCATGGGATCAGCGACACCTTCGAGTCCTTTTTCCAGCCAGTGATACCAGCCATTGCGGAAACTTCCATGATCAAACTTACGGAAAAATGAAATAGTAGTGTCATTCGATGCGCCGATATAACCGTGACATCCGGTACAGAAATACGTTTCTTCGTAGGTCTGAGGACGTAACTGACCGGCATCATCCTCAATAAAACCCTGATATGTCCATCCCTGAGCAACCGTTAATCCGGACTCCATATTTCCCAGAGCAACTTTAGTACGCCATGGAAAGTCGTGACGTTCTTTAATTTCATCATTAACAATACTGCGTAACTGATAGTAGTTTCTCCAGGAGTTCTTTCTGGAGTAACGCACTTCTTTCATGCGTCTGGCCATGACAACTTTGCCATTGTTAACGTCCAGGTAGCGTACAGTATGAAGAAACTCAGTACCTTCAGGGTATAAGCGTGCTGCCAGATGAATGTCACCCTGCTCCAGAAGCTCCTTAGCCTGACCAACATAACTCATCATACGGTTTTCTTTTGGCGCCCAGTCATACTTAATGTATGTCGCCTTAGACAAGGTTCCATTTTTATCCAGATCAACGCCATATAACGTTTCGTCAGTTTTTTCGATCGGAATATCTTTTTCCTTTATCAGTGATTCGACAATGGCAAAGTTAATTCTGTAAGCCAGCAGATCAAATTCTCCGTCTTTATTACGGCGAAAAGCTTCCGGAAGCCGGATCATCACATCATCCGTCGAACCGTTCGTTGGCATAAAAGTTCCCAGAAACGGGTAATAGGCAAATACTCGCCAGCCGGTATATTCACCTGCCGGCGAGACATCAAAACCCTGTTCATCAAAAGAAAAATATGCATCAGGGATATAACCATCCCAACGGCCGTTTTTATTACGGTCCCATTCTTTTGGCAGGTTGTTCAGTTTGGCAGCCAGGATAATACCGCCATTATCAGAGAAGTAGTTATCTTCTCTGACGTAATTAATAATCTCCTGATCTGAAACGTTAGCAATATCGTCTGTGCGATCTTTAAACAGATTATCCCAGTTGTTTTTCAGCCCTGTTTCAGGGAAGTTATAGCCGACCTGAACATCGGTATCATTAAGATAATTCGGTCGTTTACTTTCGGTATGACACGCATAACAAGGATTCTGAACTCCCTGTTCAGAAACCGGGTCGGTATAACATTGTGGCGGAATGTAAGCCACAGGATTATCCGTAGCATCAGCAGTAAGATCAACCAGTGTGCCGAAGGTATAGCCAGTGGCAACCGGGTTGGTTTTATTAGCCGCAGCGGAATCATCCGCCGACATCATTGATCGCTCACCATCAGACGATGTAAAACAACCAGATAAAAACAGGGTAAACCCGCCAACCAACAACAATGAGTGTGTTTTCATAAACCTACCAGAAACAAAAAAGGGCAGCCGTAGCTGCCCCTGATGTTAAATATCAAATATTACTGTACGTTTACAGCCGGGAAAGGCCCAACGTAACCGGTGTAAGCACGGGCTTCACCTGAACCGGTATCTTTATCGTCGTCTGTCTCAACATATGGATGCTGAACAACTGTCGTCAGATAAGACCAGCCATTGATGTTCGGATACCAGTATGGAGAGGTGGTTTCTGAGCCATACGGGGTGGTCAGAATGCGGGTCAGTTTTTTCTCTGAAGCAAAATCATAAGCCCACAAAGCATCATTCTGGTGTGTAGTACCTGCATCTTCACCGATGATCAGCATGTCATAACCTGAGATATAGGTAACGTTATCCGGCTCGGCGATGCCATCAATATGGCAGCTGTTTTTGGCTTCAAAACCAGCAACCTGTGGGTCAGCAATACTGACCGGACGTCCGGCGACCAGGCCATACATGTTGTGAGCCACGTAATTGGAGCCGATTGCAGAGTCAGGACCAAGGTCCATCTGATAGACCGCGCCACATTTGTTTTCTTCATCCAGCTGAATATGATCCGGGCCACCGACATCACCGGAAGTACCAGCCAGCATGCCTTTAGTAACGTTGGACATACCTACGTACATTTTGTGACGCTTGCTGTCGTAGGTAATCCCTTCTTCTTTACGGAATTCAGTGGTTGCACCCAACATGGCTGCATAGCGACGGGTTTCCAGACGCGAAGCTACTTTTTCCATACCGGCTTTAACTTTCAGACACTCCTGGCCAACACCATTGGCATTGATCGACGTAAATCCTGCGCTACACGCATTGCCAACCGGATCTTCTGAATCAAAGATGTCGTTAAAGGTAACCTTGGTTTTACCATTGGTACCGTGCACATAATCGCTGATTTCAGCATTGGTAGCATGACCCAGACTGATCCAGGTCAGATCAGCTGCACCAATACCGGTAGAATCTGTCTGGTTCCATTTAGCAGCGTAAGTAGTACCAGCACTCAGATCACCGGCGGTATCAGCCACAAACATATACAGACCAACGTTAGTACCATCATCAGTCATATAGGTTGTTTTTGAATCAGGCATTACATAAGCCAGTTCGTATGCCAG
The DNA here is from genome assembly GCF_025345565.1 of Thalassolituus hydrocarboniclasticus. Taxonomy (NCBI): domain Bacteria; kingdom Pseudomonadati; phylum Pseudomonadota; class Gammaproteobacteria; order Oceanospirillales; family Oceanospirillaceae; genus Thalassolituus; species Thalassolituus hydrocarboniclasticus. The sequence continues at coordinate 3,244,095 of NZ_CP054475.1, forward strand.
ACGCCCCATTGCATAATGTTTTTCAGTAGTAACAGCAGCATTTTCCGCAACAGTTACTTCAATATTCCAGCCGTAGAAGTATGGGTTCCATTCGCTCGCTTCAGCATAGTAGTCGAGCATAGAAGCAGAATAACTGCTCAGAGCAGCTTCAGCACTGGTTGGCTGTTTTTTAGCATCCGGTTCATATTCCTCTGACGCCAGATGAGTAGTCCATGGAGTAACAGAACCGGCACAGTGAACCCAGCCACCATCAATGCCTGATTGATCAATCTGAGTTAAGTTAGCAACGCTCAGCTTGCCGTTGTCTTTATCCTGATTCAGCTCCATCAGGAACATGGCACCAGGGCGATCTTCAAACTGAGAAACAGAATACAGTTTATTGCCAATTGGCAGCAGAGAAGTAAATTCGTTGGAATCAGAAATACGGACTGAACCATCGTCTTCAGTCAGAACAGTACCCGCTTTATTGACCAGCTGACCAAATGCAACGCCAGAAATAACATCACCTGAGCGTGCCAGTACGTTATATTCACCGGCATAAATTTTGCCGTTTACAATGGCTTGTGAAACTGTAATTTCACGCTTTTCGGCATCGGTGGCCGGTGCGGCAACGCCTACAAACTTCATAAAGGCCGGGCTGCCGTTTACGCCATCAGCCCCGGTGTCACCATTAGAACCATCATCACCACCACAGGCTGCCAGGCTCGCGGCCGTAGCAATAACCATCGCCTGCAAAAGACGCTTTTTCTGAAAAAGTTCCATCGTCATCTCTCTCTAAGACTATATGATCAGGAGTTATTTCCTGGGGCGTTAAGCTAGTAGAGAAAAATGACAGTAAGCGTGCACTTTTATGACAGATATAAGACGATTTCATGACAGCAATCAGTAACGCCGTACCTGGACCACCACACGACGATTAGCAGCACGCTGCTGTTCAATTGTCTGGGCCTGATCCACTTCTTTCGGTCTGCTGTCAGCAAAGCCTGACGCCTTAAGACGTTCCTTGGCAACGCCCTGACTCATCAGATATTTAACCACATGGGTCGCTCTGGCTGCTGATAATTCCCAGTTGGAGGGAAATTGCTCATTGGCAATGGGAATATCATCAGTGTGACCTTCCACTTCAATCATATGTGTTTCGTGGCTGGTATCGCGGATAATCGCGGATACCTTTTCCAACAGGGGAACTGCATCGGCTTTTAAATCGGCGGAGCCGGAGTCATAGAGTGCAACGTTGGCAAACTCCACTTTAACCCCTCGCTGATCAAGGACCACCGACAACTGATCCTGCAGGCCATTCTGCTCGATATAATCATCCAGCGCTTTTTTAATATCGGTAAAGGGCGTTGTTTGCTGTCGATCTGTCATTACCGTCGACAATCCTTCCTGCAGCGCTTCTACTTTGCCCTGATCGATATCAGAGACCGACAGAATCATCACAAAAAAAGCCAGCAGCAGCGTAATGGCATCAGAATAAGTGATAAGCCAGGAACTGGAGGAATCGTCAAAATTAGGCCGGCGACGGCGCAGGCCACGACGCTTTAACGCATCATCCACGGCATGCCTCCGGGTATATCAGCTCAGAGTTCTTCATCGGCAAGCTGCAGACGAACCGATGGTTTAAGAAAGGCATTCAGCCTGTCCTGAATAAACAAGGCATCACGCTTTTCCGCCAGCATAACGAAACCTTCGGTAATCAGCTGATGGCGGTAATAAAGTGCTTCCTGTTTTTCCGTAACCTGATTGGCTGCCGGTTTAAAAAATAAATTCGCCAGTACCACACCATAAAGCGTGGTAATTAATGCCAGCGCCAGCCCCTGACCTAACCCGGCCATATCACCGTTCAGGTTATCCAGCATGATAATCAGACCAATAATCGTGCCGACCATACCAAAACCCGGAGCGTAGGTTGCCATGGTATTCAGCACCTTGGATTCCAGCGTATGCCGCTGCCAAGTGGCATCCATGGCATCACTCAGCATTATGCGGATTTCGTGGTTTTTATAACCCGAACCAATCAGCTCCATCGCATGACACAGGTATTCGTCTTTACTTTCTTCTTTATTCAGACTCTGCTCAAGGGCACTGATACCACCCTGACGATACAGGTTGCTCCAGTCAACAAAGCGGCTAACCAGTGTGCGCAAATGCTTTTGCGATGTCGGAGTATGAAAAAAAGTCTGCACCATACTACGCATAGCAATCAGAACATCACCGCTGCTGTAGCTGATCAGTGAGGCCGCTAACGTACTGCCCAGTACCAGCGCCAGACTGGAAAGACTCATAAATATCTGGTGATGATCCGTACTGCTGACGATGGCAAATGCAAACAGGCTGATACCGGCGCAAAAGCCGATCAGGGTGCTGAATGAAAACATCATTTATTCCTGCCCCTGCGACTGTTTAGCAATAGGCGCCAGCTCTTCCATAGAGAAACGTCCGGCTTTCAGTACATCACGCATTTTCTGTACAACCTGTTTGCGTCCGGCTTCTACCGTTTCCTGAGCAATATCTGCTTCGGTTGTTTTAAGCTCTGCAATAACGGCTGCGCGCAATTTAGCAGGCAAGGCTGCCAGCACATGGCGTTTAAATTCCGTTGATGTATGACATAAGGCAGCGGCCAGAACACCGCGATCTATATCACGCAGCTCATTCGCCAGTACCCGCTCCGGAGCGCGGGCCATATCGGCAAAGGTAAAATAGACCTGACGCAGTCGATAATAGGTTTCCGGCTTTTCACCTTTTAAGGTTTTCAGTAAGCGGGTTTCTTCAGCACTGTTCATGTTATCCAGCATACGTATCAGTACCGACAGGCCATCGGCACTGATATTCTCGAACGTTGGCACCGACAGTGACGCCTGTGCCAGACGGTCCGCCACGTCGCGGAAAGCAGAGACAGGGAGCGTATCGAACTGGCCGAGTTCATAAGCCACCGCCGCCTGATCTTTTTCTTTCATGCGCTGAATAATATCAGCAGCCCGTTCAGCCGGGAGCTGCGACATAACCAGAGCTTTGATGCGGGTATCCTCATCTTTAATCAGATACAGCACCTGTGAATCATTGAGTTTCTCCAGAAACGAAAACGGTGAATTACCCGCCGAGTTATCAGCTAAGCCCTGCTGAAGACGCTGCTGGAAAGCACTGAGTGATTGCAGCAACATCTCATTGCTCCAGTCAGTTTCGCTGCGCTGCTGCTCCAGCTCCTGCCACTCGGTACCGGTTAATGCGGGAACAAGGCTGCGCAATAACGGCTTACCCATCACTTCAAGCATTGCCGCTGCTTCAGAATACTGCTGTCGCTGCAGTCCCTGTTGCACCAGCTGCTGGAATAACTGTGGCTGAGACAATCCGGATGAAACCAGCGCCTGACGCACTTCATTAACCTGCCGTTTCAGTTCAACCTGCTGGTCATTTTCCTGTGCAACCACGGCACGATTATCGCTATAACCGGTATCGGAACTTGCAGTTAAAGGAGCACTTACTGCAGGAATCATCCGGCGGCCTAACGCACGCATCCCGAAACCAATCACCAGCAATACCAGTAAAAGTGAAGCAAGCCAGAACCACAGCGCGTATTCATCCCAGATACTGAGCACAACAGGTTTTTCATTCTCCAGACGTTTAAATTCGGTACGGACAATATTCAGCGTATCGCCACGTAATTCATCCAGCTGGGACTTGCGGGTAATCAGGTTACGCAGGAATTCAACCTGTTCATCATTCAGGGTACGGTCCACAACCAGAGTGATGGTCATTTTCTTGATGCTGTTGCGAAAGCCCAGTGTTTTCTCACGAATGGTCTGAATTTTGGTTTCGGCTTCCTGTTTCAGCTGGTCGGCATAATTGAGCACATCGGTACGCTCACGCTCCAGCTGTTGCACTTTATTCTGCAGCGCCTGAATTTCCTGCTCGTTTTCTTTCAAAAGCGGAAGCTCATTAACCGGAAGGCCTGGCAATGCTTCCAGCTCATTGTCATCAAAGGTTTTGATCGTACGTGGACGGATTTCCGCGACTGGCTGACGCACAGGAGGCTTAGGTAAAGCAGACCCAGGCGATGCCGGCTCATTGCTTTTCACCATAGTTCGGGTCTTTTGCAGTGTTGCTTCGACCTGAATAATAAAGCGGTTATCGCCCAGGTAAGATTTGATATCCCGTGCCAGACGCGCTTCCATTTCATTCTTAAAGCGCGCCTCTTCCAGATCATCTTTTTTAACAGGCACTTCATAAGCCTGCTCTTCTGCAACAACCAGAAGAGAGACAAAGCAAAGTAAGACAGTAAGAATTCTCATCAGCAACTCCTACTGCTTCAGCCGGTCAAGGCTGGCCTTGACCTGATCAAGACTGGGATCAAGTTTAAGCGCCTGCTCCCAGCTGGAACGGGCTTCCGGCAACAGGCCCATCTTGTAATAGATACTGCCTTTTAATGCATGCGCCTGAGCGGAATCCGGTAAATTATCGAGTGCTGCATTGGTTTCATCCAAAGCCTGCCAATATTGTTTTTTATAGAATAATGACTGGGCATTGAGAATGTGCTTAGTGGTATTTTCAACCCTCTGATTTTTGTTTTTTTCCTGCTGCTGAGCATTCTCATTCAGATTTTCATGAATTTCTTCAGCCGTCTTATCATCCAGCATTTCGGTTATGTCTTCGTCGGCCTCCTGAGGTATTTCTGCTTCTGGCTGAACCGTCTTACCCGGCAGATCCATGACGAATTTCACGTCACTGTCACCGGCATCCAAAGTCAGCAACACATCGTAACCATCACCATAACGGTGAATATGCATCAGGCCATGCTGTTTTTTGGCTTGCTCAGCGATTTCAGATTGTTTCTGGATTTCTTCTTCTACAACCTCTGTTTCAGATACCCAGCCGGAATTACCATAACCTTTAACCACTTCATTAGTACGCTGATAGCTACAGGCGGCAGGCAAGATAAAAACACTCAGGCTTAACAACCGGAACATCATGCGTACCTGGCATTTTACGCAGAATTTCATCATCAGAAACGTACCCCCAGCGTCAGGTCATAACTTGAACCGCCGAATTTCCCAACCTCTTCATAACCGTCTTTTTTATCCCAGCGGGCATCGACTTCTGGCAGGTAGGTGACGCCAAAATCCATAAAGCCATCACTGAAAAACGGGAATTCAAATCCAAAGCGGAAGATAAGGGAGTTGCTGTCATTGAAGAAGGCCTGCCCCATGCCCAGATACACCCGGGTATCGATCAGCTCATCCATACTTGGAATATCGGCAATAATCCGGCCCTCGAGATTTATTCCTGATACGTTAAATAAATCGGTACCGGAGAAATTTCGGAAATATTCAATCGCCAGAGTATATTCCAGACTGTCATCAATACTGGTGGTTTCACGCCGGCGCAGACCAAATACAGTTACGCCATTAACTTCTTCAGAGCTGCCATCTGTCAGGTTTTTCCGGCTGCCATCAATCCCCCAGGCACCCACTGTTAATTCATAGTTAACCGCATCGAATCCCTGCTCTTCCTGTTCACGGGTCGTTATCTTCGAATATTCCTTAAGCCACAACAGCTGATTATTCCGGCCGTCAACCATGCGCAGGTTGATGGTAAATTTGTCTTCGTGTACTGAAGCATTCCAGAAAATAAAAGCATCCGCGCGCACGTGTTTGGCCAGAGCCCGGAGAGCCTGATTGGATTCTGCTGCGTGGGATATTTCCAGCTTATCGGCACGCATCGCTACCTGTGTAGTCCGGCACTCAATACACTGAATAACCTCAAAGCGTCCGCTATCCATAATCCGGTGCATCAGTTTATTTTCAATCATCAGATGCACCTGCTTGGGAATCTGACGATGGAGACGATCACCATTATGATAAAGGGCAACACGGCGGATATTGCTGTCCAGATCGATAAGTTCTTCCAGAACCAGCGTTTTATCATCATCCAGCAATTGCCCGAAACCGGTATATAAAGAGGGGGCCGGTGAACTCAGTGGCAGCTCGGTTTTGTTATCGGCACAGGCCAGAGAGGGCAGTAACAGCAGGCTGATAATCAGCGATAGCTGTTGGAATAGCGTCGGGGAGTTCATTCAATATCCTTTCGTCAGGAGTCCTGATTTTTCTCCCTCCAGCTTAGTTCATATTTCAGAAACTGAAGTTTTCGCCAGCACTTATTCCGTTTACTTAACATGAGTTAAACAATCAGCACTTTAATACCTTTACTGATTCGCCAATTTTTTTACGGCAAATACCGCAGACGGGCGCAGATATCCAGCCTCTCTGTTTCCTTCATTTGCAGAACTTTTAAAACAGTGAAAATCTGCCTTTTTTCTGGCGATTTATTCTCGAAAAAGCGACAGAAAAACATTAAATCGTTTTTGTTCGTACAATCAGACTCAGTTCAGAGACTAACGGCGCAGCATTTCCGCAACTTCACGATCTGTCTGCACCGCCAGACGCAAATCCCGGGCGGAAATTCCCTGTACGTCGTGACTCCACCACAACACCTCCAGCCTCCCCCAGCTTAAAGTCAGCTGTGGATGATGATCCTGCTGCTCGGCATGCACAGCAATATTATTAGCCAGATGCAGGGCTGCGCTGAAATTGTTCAGCGTTATGCTGCGCAGCAATGCCGGCACACCGGCAACCTGGGTTAACTGCCAGTGCGGATGCTCCGCCAGCCAGCTCTGCAATTGCGTGTCATCTATACGGTCGTCAGTCATCATCCATCTCCCCGGGCAGAATATTCACATTAGCGGGAAAATCCGGCTTTGCAGAGTCTTTTCTGCGCCAATGTCATTCATACGATGGCTTTACGACAGGCACAAAAAAAGGAGCCGGAGCTCCTTTTTTATGTATCGCGGTTTAACGCTTATGCGCCTGCGATCAGACTTCGGTTGCGTTAATCTTGGCGTACCAGGTTTGCGGGCCGGTCTTATGTACCGACTCACCTTTGGTATCCACGGCCACGGTTACCGGCATATCTTCGACTTCAAATTCGTAGATCGCTTCCATGCCCAGATCATCAAAGCCAACAACCTTAGCGCCTTTGATTGCCTGAGATACCAGATAAGCAGCGCCACCAACGGCCATCAGATACACAGCTTCGTTATCTTTAATGGCCTCAATGGCGATGTCGCCACGCTCAGATTTACCGATCATGCCCAGCAGGCCGGTTTTTTCCAGCACGGTACGGGTGAACTTATCCATACGGGTCGCAGTCGTCGGGCCAGCCGGACCAACCACTTCTTCGCGTACCGGATCAACCGGGCCCACGTAATAGATAAAGCGGCCTTTCAGATCGACCGGCAGCTCTTCACCTTTAGCGATCATATCGACCATACGCTTATGCGCCGCATCACGGCCGGTCAGCATCTTGCCGGACAGCAGGACGGTTTCACCGGTTTTCCAGTCTTTTACGTCTTCCGGAGTGATGGTGTCCAGATTCACACGGCGTACAGAATCACCCACTTCCCAGGTGATCTGTGGCCAGTCTTCCACTTTCGGCGCTTTGAGAACCGCCGGGCCGGAACCATCCAGCACAAAGTGAGTGTGACGGGTTGCGGCACAGTTAGGAATAATCGCCACCGGCTTGTTTGCCGCGTGAGTCGGGTAATCAGCCACTTTGATGTCCAGTACAGTGGTCAGACCACCCAGACCCTGTGCACCAATGCCCAGTTTGTTCACTTTTTCGAACAGTTCCAGACGCAGTTCTTCGGCGCGGTTCTGTGCACCACGAGCCTGCAGTTCCTGAATGTTGATTGGCTCCAGCAGTGCTTCTTTAGCCAGCATCATGGCTTTTTCAGCGGTACCACCGATACCAATGCCCAGCATACCCGGCGGACACCAGCCAGCACCCATTTTAGGCACCTGTTCCAGCACCCAATCAACGATGGAGTCAGACGGGTTCAGCATGGCGAACTTGGATTTGGCTTCAGAGCCGCCGCCTTTGGCTGCCACATGCACGTCCACGGTGTTACCCGGAACCAGTTTCATGTGGATGATGGCCGGCGTGTTGTCTTTGGTGTTGGCACGTTTGCCATCCGGATCAGCCAGCACAGAGGCGCGCAGCACGTTGTCAGGATGGGTGTAAGCGCGGCGTACGCCTTCGTTACACATATCCTCAACACTCATGTCGCCTTCGAACTTCACGTCCATACCAATGGTCAGGAACACGGTAACAATACCGGTATCCTGACAGATCGGACGGTGGCCCATGGCACACATACGGGAGTTGATCAGAATCTGCGCCATGGCGTCTTTCGCAGCCTTGGACTCTTCGCGCTCATAAGCCGCATGCACGGCATCAATGAAGTCTTTCGGGTGATAGTACGAGATGTACTGCAGTGCATCAGCGACGCTCTGGATCAGGTCTTCTTGCTTGATCACAGTCATGACGGGTTCTCTCTCATAGGCTCGCGGGTGTAAAAACGCCCACGTCGGTGGGCGTTACAGTCGGCCTATTGTACCCCAACTACTGCCGGTCTAGAACGGCCACCACTCCTCGGCTTTAGTTCTAGGCTTGGCTTTGGCGCCGGATTCATCGCTCACCTCTTCGCTATCGGCATCAGCGCTGCCACCGAAGACCTGCTCAGCCATTTCATCTTCTGCCACCGGACGTGGTTTAAGACGATCACGACCATGATGAATCATTTTAGTTACCGGCAACTCTGCCAGAGCAATACTTGGCGCCACCAGCTGTAATGGTCCATCCCCGAGAGGGATATCTTCCAGATCCGGCTCAACGGTTGGCGGGTCTATCTCAGAATAACGCAGGTAATACACTTTACCGGGCTTAACATCGAGTCTGAGCTGCGCCACCCGTTTAATTACAAAGTCGCCAACACCTTCAAGCCCGAGCAGACCGCGGCGGATGATGACATCGTATTCCCCCGGCTCCATTTCATACCAGGTGTAACCGCCGCCCTTAATATTGAACAGGCGCTCATCATTCACATTAAAGCTCGGAGTTTCCAGCTCATCCATCGACCACTGGGTAGCCGGACGATAAACGTAAATGAGGGCTGTATTTTCATAATCCCAGCGATAGCCGACGGCTTTAAAAGGCTGTCCATCCGGCTCGGATACGTAGGAGCCGAAACTGTCACCAATGGATTGATGGATGGTACATCCGCCCAGCAGCAACGACAGCAGCACGGAAGAAAGACCAAGCGAGACGATTTTTATCATTATTATTTTCCTGCCCGTATTGGGTAAAAGCTGTACCCGGCGACATAAAGCGCCTGCTTTGCTGCATCGTCAGCCAGGGTCCCTGCCCGGCAAAATTTACAGTGCAAAACCGGCTCACCAGTGTACATAAAAAACTCAGCTTGCTATGATGACATACTTACAAAAAATAACAAAAACAAAAGGGGTCAACTCATGGAAAGATCCTGTTTTATCATCGCCTGCATCCTTCTGCCACTGGCTGCTGCCCACACACAGGCGGCACCGGTGAATGAGTCTTACTATTCCTCTGATCTTGAGGATGCCGTTGCGGAAGCTAAACGCAATCCGGTCAACAGCGAGTACGTTGGCCGCTCCTGGTACAACCGCAGCACCTCCAAGAGCTTCCCGCTGCCGAAACTGCTGAATACCGAAATGGATGCCGAAGTGGTAGAAGGCGCTATGGGCCCGACCGCAGCCGGTGAAGCGGCCGCCCTCGAAGCTCAGCAACCTGTGCGTGATATCGCTCAGGGCCGCAAAAGCAAGCAGGAAACCCTGGCCGAAGCCAAGAAAAAGCAGGATAAGCCGGACGAAGAACGGGTTGTTGAACGCTCGCAGGAAATTCACGTACGCGAAGCCCGCTCGAGAGACAGCCGCGTAACGGACATCCGTGCCACCGTAAACATCAAGGCCACTTACAAGCCCTGAGCGCCGAGGTCATTATGAGAACAGCTGCGATCAGCCTGCTTACTCTGTTAGCCGCAACGACGCTCAGCGTCCGTGCGGCCAATCCTCATGATGAGTATTATTCGAACGATATTTTTACAGCAATCGAAGAAGCCAAGCAGCGTACCCACCATTACGACTACAGCCGGGCACAGCGCTATAACCGCTCGACGTCGCAGAGCATTCAGTTCTCAAGGTTGCTGAACAAGGAGATGGCGCAAACCATCGTTGAAACACCGGACAGTATTGATGTTGATCCTAAAGCAGAAACCAGCGACAAACTGGATACAGACTCTCTGACACCACAGGACAGTGAGAAAATGCCGGCGATCGATACAGCACCACCATCCCTGCCCTCCAACGTCAGCATCGGCACCACCTCGGTAACCATCACCGTACGCTGACAGGCATTTACGCCAGCAATGAAGCGCGGATCCTGACGCGTAAAGGTGTCGCCAGCTGCAACAGCATACGATCCCGTAACCAGAGCGGGCGCAGGTCGTCAGGCAGCTGCGGCTGCAGTACTTCCTGACAGGTCAGAACCTCTTCCAGAGCATCCAGAGCCGCCAGTGAATAGTGCTGTGGCGAGGCAGAGAAAATATCCGCCAGATGCCCGGCCGCTGCCAATAATTGTTCACCTTCTCCGCCGCTATGGGTATTTGCCAGCAACCAGCCACTGAATGCCAGCGCAACATGCACATCTTCCCAGTAGCGGAAAGGCTTATTCAGCTGACGATGAGCATCATGGCAACGGTAGGCCGAGGTGATGTTTACATTGGTGAAGCGTACCGGGGTATGGGGAACATCCGCTAAGAAAGGCTGCTCTTTACGCGCAGCCAGAACTTCAATCCCTGTCGCATCTACCGCTACCTGCACACACAGCAGATCATCATCGCAGGCAGCAACCACATACAGCAGGTCGAGCCCACGGCTGGCCAGCATGACATGGGATTTTTCGCCATTCAGACAGGAAGTTTGTGCGTCAAAGCGGGTCTGCATCTGCCGCAAAGAACGTAATCCGGCTTCAGAGATACAGAATGCCGCCCAGGCGTCGGCAGCAAGTTGCGGATCAAGCTGACGCATCGCCGCCTGATAACCGCAGAAAAACGCAGTGCCCGGCGTCGCCGCACGCTGACCGTATTGCCAGGCGACTTCTATGGATGTGAGGGTGCAGAAAGAATTGGCAAGCTCACGCCGCAGCTGCGCCGCATCCTGCTCAAGAGACAGGCGTGGTGCCGTAGCACCACGCTGACATAATGCGGACAGCGGCATTATTGTGCGCCGCCACCCAGCGCATTCTGAATGCGGTCCAGACGGATCTGAATATCTTCAATTTCCAGCTTCATATCGGCCAGATTACCGCCAGCGCCACTCTGACGCATCTTGGTCATAGCCGCTTCCAGAGACTGAATAGACTCGGTGTTCTGCGCCACGCGCAGCTCCGTTTCCGCAGGCATCGACAGCACCTGAGCTTCGACTTTGGCTATCTTCTTCTTCAGGTCAGCAATACCAGCATCCAGTTTCTTCTGTAATGCAGCATCGCTTGCTGCCAGAGCTTTCTGCTGTTTGTCATTGCTGGCCTTCAGTTCTTTATCCAGACCGGCCAGCGATCCTTTTAACGACGTGATGGCTTTTTCATTGCTGGCGATATCAGCCTTATTACGCTTATTCGCCACATCCCAGAGTTTACGGATTTCGGTATCGTGTTCTTTGATAATTACTTTCAGAGCATCCAGCGACAGGTTGGCATTTTCACCAGTAACCGACAGTTTCTCATTCAGCACATTAATATTGGCAGCCTGGCTTTTCAGCAGTGCTTCAGCATTGGCAAACTGTCCCTGCAGAGTCTGTAACTGCGTAAACAAAAAGGCGGCCAGACCACCCATTGCCACAGCAACGACCAGCGCCACAACAGCCAGCGTCTGTTTCTGTACTGGCGCGGCTACAGTCGCTGCAGCCGATGGACCGGCTTTTGCCGCTGCTGCACGCTGGGCCGCAATACGACGAGCCTGCAACTGCTTCTGACGCAGGGCAATATCTTCCTGCGATGGCTTCATATCCGGCACCAGTGGTTCTTTTTCTTTATCCATTTTTTTGCCCCCACGAAAACGTCATCATTATTATTGCGCCCAGTATAACGGCATCTGCCGTCAGGATGAATTGCGGGCGCTGTTATTCTTCCCCGCCATCAGCACCAGGCCAAAGGCTTACTGCATGCGACAGAGACAGTCTGTTCAATACCCCTACAAACCTCATGAATAGCACCCTAAATACAGTGGTGCTATGATTCGGGCTCTAAAGAAGCTCTGCCAGCCTGGTATTGTAAAAGCCAATCCTTACAGAGCTTCGATAATTCAGCAAGATATGCAACCTGACTCAGTAATGAATGGAGATACACCATGGCATTTGAATTACCAGCCCTGCCGTACGCAAAAGACGCACTGGAACCACACATTTCTGCCGAAACCCTGGATTTCCACCACGGCAAGCACCACAACACCTACGTGGTTAAGCTGAATGGCCTGATCGGCGGCACTGAGTTTGAAGGCAAAACTCTGGAAGAAATCATCAAAACTTCTTCCGGTGGCGTATTCAACAACGCAGCTCAGATCTGGAACCACACCTTCTACTGGAACAGCCTGAGCCCGAACGGCGGTGGCGAGCCTACTGGCGCTGTTGCTGATGCGATCAACGCTTCTTTTGGCTCTTTTGCTGATTTCCAGGCCAAATTCAACGATATGGCTGTTAACAACTTCGGTTCAAGCTGGACCTGGCTGGTGAAAAAAGCTGACGGCGCTCTGGACATTGTTAACACGTCCAACGCTGCAACCCCGATCACCGAAGGCCTGACTCCACTGATCACTGTTGACCTGTGGGAACACGCTTACTACATCGATTACCGCAACGTACGTCCTGATTACCTGAAAGGTTTCTGGGCTCTGGTTAACTGGGAATTCGCCAACGCGAACTTCGCTGCTTAATCAGCCTTTGTGGTAAAAAGAAAACCGGGTTTTTACCCGGTTTTTTTATATCTGCGTATCTGCAAAACGGTAAAACTATGAAGCTACTGCTCGCCTCCGGCTCGCCGTACCGCCGTGAACTACTGGCCCGGTTACGGATTCCTTTTGACTGTGCCAGCCCTGATATTGACGAAACACCATCGGCAAACGAATCGCCGCAGGATTATGTCGCCCGCCTGGCGTACGAAAAAGCCCGGGCACTGGCCGCACAATATCCGCAACACTGGATCATTGGCAGCGATCAGACCTGTGTATTAAACAACCAGATCTGCGGCAAGCCCGGTAACCACGACAACGCCGTTGCCCAACTGCAACGCGCCAATGGCCAGCGCGTCAGTTTTTATACCGGTCTGTGCCTGCTTAACAGTGACAGTGGTGAATATTATTCGCTGACAGAGCCTTTCCATGTGCATTTCCGCAATCTCAGCGATGCAGAGATCGAACGTTATGTCACACTCGAGCAGCCTTATGACTGTGCCGGCAGTTTTAAAGTGGAAGGGCTGGGTATTAATTTATTTGAAAAACTGGAAGGTCGTGATGCCAACAGTCTGATCGGACTGCCATTAATCGGACTGTTGGATTTAATGCGCAAGGCCGGACTGCAGCCGCTGGAGCTTGCTCAATAATTTAACAAAGCCATAAATAAAAAAGCCCCGTAAAACGGGGCCTTATGATTCTGAATCACAGCAAGAAGATTACTCTTTATCGCGATTAACCGGTAAACCCTGAAACAGTTTTTCTAACTGAGCATCAACATCTTCCTGGCCAAGTCTATCCGACAGACTGAACTCCCAGATGCCATTGTATTTATCTTCCGTCAGTTTACGCGCAACGCCGGTATTGTTAACAATGGTCGGGCGCAGGAAAACCATCAGGTTACTCTTTACCTGAGTGACCGACTTCGACTTAAACAACCAGCCCAGCAGTGGAATATCGCCCAGCAATGGTACTTTGCTTTCCACTTCACGGATATCGTCACGGATCAGACCACCCAGCACGATGGTTTCTTCGTTTTCCGACAAAATCATGGTTTTAATGGAACGCTTGTTGGTGATCAGGTCGGCACTGCCATCGATGGTGGTTTGCGATACTGATTCAGCGGTTGCTTCCACTTCCAGACGAATGGCTTCGCCATCGTGAATGTGCGGTTTAACCTTGAGTGAAATACCCACGTCTTTACGGTCAATGGTGGTAAAGGGGTTGGTATTGCTGCTTGAGGCGGTCGAGCCGGTGCGGAAAGGAACGGTCTGGCCGACAATAATTTCTGCTTCCTGGTTATCCAGCGTCATGATGCTCGGCGTCGACAGCAGGTTGGTCAGACTATTACTCGCCAGTGCCTGCAGAATCACACCAAAATCGACCTCACCATTTACTTCATGATAACCACCGATGGTCAGACCGCTACCGATGGCAGCCGCCGGATTACCGGTCGCAATTCCTGTCGCAATGGTGCTCAGCGACGGGCCGGAATTGGAGAAGTTGGTACCTGCAACCGGCGCATCCAGATTACCGGTCGCCCACTGCACGCCCAGCGCATCAGTGATATCGCCGGTAACCTCAACAATCGCAGACTCAATAAGCACCTGTGCACGGCGCACATCCAGCGCAGCAACCAGCTCTTCAATTTCTTTCATCAGAGAGGGCTCAGCGCGAACCACCAGCGCATTCAGCTCTTCATCGGCATGAATACCGGCCTTACCTTTCGCCTGAGTAGCATCTTTATCGGCGGCGGAAGAGGCATCAGACATCAGGTTTTTCAGCAGCTCAGACAGTTTTTTCGCATCGGCATACTGCAGACGGATAACCTTGGCGCTGCCGGAGAAATAGGATGGCTGATCCAGTTCTTCGATCAGTTTACGGATACGTTCACGGGCGCTTTTCTCACCTTTTACGATCAGGCGGTTACTGCGCTCGTCAGCTACCACACGAATGGAACCGGCGGTATTTTCGTTGGCGTTGGCAGCTGTCCCCTGTGACACCTTGGCCGGATCGAGACTCTGCAGCATGGTAACCACGTTACCAACCCAGGCCTCTTTCAGCTGGATGACCTCCAGCTCTTCGCTGCCGGATTTATCCAGACGGTCAATGATCTGTTCGATACGCTGAATATTGGCGGCATGATCAGAAATAATCAGGGCATTGGCGGATTTAACCCCGGCCAGATGACCATATTTAGCCACCAGCGGACGCAGAATCGGTACCAGATCGAGCGCCGGGGTGTTCTTAATCATAATAACTTTGGTCAGCAGCTCCTGGCTGTCGACGGCGACTTTTTCATCCAGATCACGTCCCTGCTGCTTCACTTCGTTCTGTTGCACAATCAGGATTACGTCACCAGCCGGTACGGCAACATAGCCCTGTACCTGCAACACGGACAAAAACAGCTCGTAAACGCCTTCTTTGTTCATCGCTTCGCTGGAAAGCACGTTTACTTTGCCTTTAACCCGCGGATCGACCACAAAGCTTTTACCGGTAATATCAGCGACCTGACTGATAAAGGCGCCGATATCCGCTTCTTTCAGATTAATCTGCCAGCTGTCCTGCGCGGCCTGTGTTACGGCGCTGACCAACAGCATAATGACGAATGCCCACTGCTTTAACACACTCAATATCCTTTAATTAATCTTGTGATTAACAACAAAACGGCTGTTGCCACGCTGCACTTCAATGCGTGCGTTACCTTCACTGCTGACCTGTTGCAATAACTGCTGATCACTCTGCGGATCTCCCAGCGCCTGTCCGTTAACCGACAGTACAATATCTCCGGGCTGCATCTGCAGTGCCGTCAGAACGGAGCCGGCTTGTACACGGTAGCCCTGACCTGAGCCAATGGCTTCCAGACCCATTTCACGCATGGCCCCTTCCGCATCTCCGGCAACCTCTTCGGTAACCATATTCATAAATTCTGACGGGCTGCGAACCTGTTTGAAGCGCTCACGCAAAGAGCCACTGCGTTTTACCTCGGCACGCGGGGCACTCACAGCGCGGGCGCTGATGCCGGCACTGGATTCTTCATCGAATTTCAGGGTTTCGAGTTTGCCGTTGGTATCGAGGATGACTTTATCATCATAGACGCCGGCCAGACGTGTGCGCCCCTGTACCGCATCACCGATGCGGTAGAATTCTCCGAGGCCGCCTTTCGGCGCAATAATGGCACTGGATGCTTCGGCACGGGAACTGCGGGTAACGCCCAAAAGCTGCAGACGCAAGCGGGTATCCGGTGCATCGACCTCTTTGGCGACCGCCTGAACCGGCTCTGCCGTTACATCACCGAACAGGTGATACTGGCCCGCGCCACTCAGCATGCCGCTGTTTTGTGCTCCATCACGGGCCTGCGACGGCGCTTTCAGCAGCAACGGCTCCGGCGCCACAATAAGCCAGGTCAGATGCGCAAGCTGCCAGGATAACAGGACGGTCAGGGCAGTCTTGCCCAGCACCAGCGTCCAGCGCTGCCAGCTCATTAACTCAGCCACCTTGTCTGCCAAAACGTTCTTACTCCGTAAACGAAGCGCCCAAGGTTACAGAACCTTATGAGACACTTCAAAAATTACTGTTTCTTCGGTGGCTTCGGCTGGCCACTTCTGTCCTAACACATCCAGAAAACGCCGGCGGATAGCGATCCCGCCCCAGCCGTCCTGCTGCATAAAGCCCTGGATCAGTGCCTGGCCCTCTGTTGTTTCAATGTTCAGCACAGCTTTTTCCGGCTCCATCCCCAAAGTGCCAATCAGCATCGGCATGGTGGCGCGGATAGGCTTGTTATCTACCGGGAAGCCGACCTCTCCACCGCTGTACACCAGTCGGCCGGAGACATCGGAGAATTGCCGGGTCTGCAGATTGACACTGGCCAGCAGGCGGTTCAGTTCAAACTCGCCGGCGACCGATACCCGGTTACGGCTCAGCAGACGCTGAATTTTGTCCGCGTTGAGATAACCATCGGCGCCGAGAATCTGCAATTGCTGATCCAGACCAATGCGGGCGGCGCTCTTTAAACGCACACCATCGCCCAGCACGCTGAAGTCAAAATCGGCGCGACCAGCCAGTAACGCCAGAGGGCTAAGCTGCCAGCGGGCATCGAGACTGCCCAGATCCCGCAGTTGCGGAACAGCAAAACGCATACGTCCTTCCCACAAGGTACCGGACACCTGCTCAATTTTTAACGGCAAGCGCCCTGCCTGTGGCTCAACATAACGCCAGACAAAATGCAGCGGTGTATTGATGACAAGAACAAAAATGAAGGTTAAAACGCCCAGCACTACAAACCAGCGGGCCGTCCAAATGGCTTTGAACATGATATTTGTTGTTATCCCTGAAACTATCAGCGGGTCATTCTACTCAACGGGGGCGCCAAATCTAAAGGAGCAATGTGACATTACTGTAAAAAAGCCGGAGATTCGTACAGAAACTCCGGCATCAGGCGTCAATTCCGGCGCTGCGACGGGCTTATTCCAGCACGCCACAGCCCGATTCAGGCGCTATTCAGCTAAGGCTACGCCTTCTCTGTCGTTATCACTGAAAGTAAAGCCGGCCGATGTTATCCGTGGCTGGTTATCCCGCGCTTCGATCACAAAACGGTATTCGCCCCCGGCTACCGGGTTATACCAGCGGCTTTCGTATTCCGCCATGCCGTTATCGCCGTCATCCAGATAACGCACTTCAATATCGTAGCCATCATCGTGCACCGGCTCGCCATTAATCACCAGCTGCTGCCACTGATCGCCAACTTTATGCTCAACGCGAACCAGTCGCTGATCAAAGGCAATCTGATCCGGGCCGATATCCAGCCAGCGTACCGCAACGTAGTTTTCTTCATTGGCTTCTTCAGCACTTACCTCATGCGGAAGCTGCAGCCATTCACGCTTGCCGGTACTCGCCACAGGTTGCGGCAGGAAGTGATTAACCTTCAGCTCATAACGCCATTCCGGTTTTAATTCCTGCACGCGGCCATTCTGCAGAAAGTCCTGCGCCAGCGTACCCAGCTGTGCTGCCAGATAAGGCGTGGTGTACTGGCCATACAGTGTGTGGCCGCCTTCATAGTTCTGGCGCGAGTATTCTTCCGGCGTGGTGGTGTAGCCAAAGTAACCGTTGGCATTGCTGGCCACCCAGACGTATTTCACGTCCTCACCGGCAGCAGCAAAAGTGTCACTGACGGCGGCCGAAATCCGGCGACCGGATTCAGTCGTGGTTTCAAACGGCAGCGGCAGAACCACCATGTCGTTAATGCGCAGCAGCTGGAACATCACGGTATTCGGGAAGCTGTCTTTCGGCTCCAGCAGCGGCTGCAGGAAAGAGAACCCCAGATGGCGCTTGTTACCCTGACAACCGTCTTTAAAGAACCACCAGCGGCGCGCCATGATATTGCCGCCATGGAAGAACGGAATTGCGCTCAGCCATGGGGTGCGGCGTTCATACGCACCGGCGGCAACAGTATTACCTACCGCACCGTCTTCACAGATGGCCACATCACCGGCTTTGTTATGTTCGCGGATGTTCAGCTCGCGCGCTGCGCTGGCCAGCTGAATATCACCGCTCAGTTGCGAGCCGAGAGATTCGAACAGGCTGATGGCCTCGGCACCAATACCCTGACCCAGTTTTTTCGCAGCTTTCCAGTCAACATCAAAATGGCCGAAGTAGTTGTCACCATGCTCTTCCAGAGCCGGTGCCATATCACCCTGAGTACCGGTGCTCAGAGCATGTACCACCGGCCAGGTCGTTTTGTAACGGGAGCGGATTGTCCATTCCAGATCTTTCTGTGCGTAGGCAAACAGGTCGGCGTTATACACTTCAACCGGAACGCTCAGGGCCGTGGCATGTACTGAGAAACTGGAGAAAGCGCCCAGTGGTTTGTATTGTCCATCATCATCTCGCACATCCACCCGCACCATATAAAGAGATGGATTAACGGCTTCAAACTTAGCCTGCGGATCATCCAGGTCCACTCCCTGCACATCACTGTTCAGCACATAAGAATCAAGCGCCCGGTTACGGTTATAGCCGTAAATGTCTTTTTTACCGGTGGCGATTTTAGCCGGACGGCGTGATTCATAAGCCTGAATAATACCGGCGCTGATACGGCTTGCGGCAAATTCCAGAAAGTCCGGCTCAAGCCACTGACCGCTGGACATATGCTTGTTATAAAAATCGTTATCAAAGAAATTCACCGGCGCCGAGTGGCTGTGGGAAGCCGTAATGGCAATATCACCCGGCTTGAGCCCGGTTTTTTCCGCAACACGTGCGGCCACTTCATGCTGCAGCAACAGCGAGGCGGCGGTCAGGTCGGTCTGCACCAGCGCCACGGACTGCCCTTTACCATCATTGATATACACCACCCGCGCCTTGATACGGGTACGGAAGCCCTGGCCACGGTTAGCCATCACCGAATAGCCACCCATCGG
Source organism: Thalassolituus hydrocarboniclasticus (assembly GCF_025345565.1). Taxonomy (NCBI): domain Bacteria; kingdom Pseudomonadati; phylum Pseudomonadota; class Gammaproteobacteria; order Oceanospirillales; family Oceanospirillaceae; genus Thalassolituus; species Thalassolituus hydrocarboniclasticus. The sequence continues at coordinate 3,263,379 of NZ_CP054475.1, forward strand.
CATACCTGGCGGCGGCGTAATATCGACCGATACGGCACCCGCCGTCGCTGACTTTTCTGTAGCAACACTTTGAGCAGCAGGCTGGGGGACAAAGATTTCCTGAGTAGCTGCGCAGCCTGTCAGCGAGACAAGCGTCAGCAACGAAAGAAGAACGCGCATGAGACTGGACCTTTATTGTTATTGTCTGGCATTTGTGTACTTTTGTACCACACCAGCATTGAGCGGTCACTATCCAAACCTGCCAATACAGGCCAGCCGCAGTACAGAAACACTCTGACCTGTTGCATCAGACGAACAGTGAAATGCCACACACTGTATGCAACGATTAATTGATATCTATTATCATTCCGGCATTGAGAACAGGACGTCCGGAGCCTCTATGCGTTTTACCCCCTTCATTCCTGCCCTGCTGGCTTTTACCTCAGCACTCAGTGTTGCCGCGCCACGCGATATCTATGACAGCGACCACAACGGTCTGATTGAAATCGAAGATCTGCAGGATCTGAACGAGATCCGTAATAACACCGCGACCGAACACCCAACAGAAATTCAGGGCACCCATCTGTACGGCGCCAATGGCGGTTGTCCGGCCAGCGGCTGTAATGGCTACGAGCTGACCCGCGACCTGAATTTCGATACCAACGGCAATGGCCGCTTTGATGAGGGCGATCAGTTCTGGAATGACGGCAAAGGCTTTGAGCCGATTGGTAACTTCAACCTGAAGTTCGCCACGGAATTTCACGGTCAGGGCCATGCGTTGCACAACCTCACGATCAATCGTCCCGGCGAGTACTTCACCGGACTGTTCGGCTATCTGGAACTCGCCAGCATTCATGACCTGAAACTGACCGCCGATGTTAAGGGTGGTGGTAACTCCGGGGCATTGGCAGGCTACGCCTGGCGCAGCCTGTTCCAGAAAATTGAGGCCGAGACAAAAGTAACGGCTACCGCCAGTGAAGTACAAAACTGCCAGCCGTTCTGCGATGCCCGTGATAACGGCGGCCTGATCGGTTCAGGTGAAGAGCTGACCATCAACCGCATTCTGCTGAAAACCACCATCAGCGGTGAAGAGAACAGCGGCGGACTGGCTGGCTACCTCAGCGACAGCAATGTTGATGAAGCAGGCGTACAAAGCAACGTCAGCGGTGATCAAAATATCGGCGGTCTGGTTGGCAGAATGACTGCAACCTCGTCCACAGACCCGACCATCAGCAGTACGGTTAAACGCAGCTTTGTCGCCTCCACAACCAGTGGCCGGACCCAAATCGGTGCTCTTGCAGGCGCCATGAACAAAACTGACATCAGCGACACTCTGACCAGCGGTAGCGTTAATCTCGACGAACAGATTTATGCCCGTGCCGGTGGCATTGCAGGCTCAATGGAAGACAGCTCGCTGTTACGGGTGATCGGTACCGTGCGTCTGCCAGAGAAAGACGAAAACCCCACCCGCTTTATCGGCGCGCTGACCGGTGAAAGCGGTGGGATGACACTGACTGATGTAACAGACACCCACGCTGCCCGTGATCTGGCAAAGCGTGCCGAAGGTAAAGGATACGGTTCCCTGATTCCGAACCAGAACTTCGATCTGGCTCATATACAATGCGCCAGCGCTGCTGATGCCTGTGATGGCCTGCAGTTCAGCGGCTGGAACAACAGTAAAAACAGTCAGAATGAAACGCTGTGGGTGTTTGGCACTCAGGAGCAGGCTCCGGGGCTGAAACTCCCGCAAGCCATGCTGATGGATGGCAATGCTGATGGAATTATTGATGCGCCTTCCAGTGCCAAGCCCAACAAAAAATCCGGCTCCTCCGGTGGCGCCCTGATCTGGTTGCTGGCACTGGCTGCGGTTGTTCGTCGTCGCCGTTAATTCTTGCCTAAATGTCACAACTCCCTTGCCCGGAAAGACTTCAGGGCAAGGGACGTTCGCCGCGCACCAGTTTCTCTTTTTCCGCCTTAGGCAGCTTTTTCACCCGCATTTCCGCCCGCAGTGCATCGCCATGAGCACCCACCTCAGTCTGATAAACCAGCGCCAGAGGTCCGCGACCACGCAGGGCACGTGCGGTTTTAGCGCCATTAGCGCAATGTTCAGCGAAGCGCCGTTCTACATCGGTGCTGATGCCACAATACAGCTGACCACTGGCCATGCGGACAAGATACAGCTTCCAGCAGTGATCAGAATCCTGAGACGACAAAGACACGGTAAATCCTCAGTGCAGCAGGTTAAGTGAGATGAGGTTGAGCCGGAGCATACTAATTTAACAGGCCCGGATAAAAAGCCGTATCATAGCCGGGGCATCTGCAAATACTGCAGAGATGCTCCGACTCTCACCAAACCATAAATAAGTTGTAACGCTATGCATGCTGTTTTCCGTGATCCCATCAGTGGCCTGACCCATCTGGCCGGCGCTGTTTTTGCCATTGTCGCCCTCTGTATTCTCGCCGCTCAGGCTGCCATGTACGGCGGTGTCTGGCATATGGTGTCCTTTATGATTTTTGGTGCCACGCTGCTGCTGATGTTTGCCAGCAGCACGGTGTATCACATGATCCATGCTTCAGAAGAGGTCATTCAGTGGCTGAAGCGCATCGATCATATGGCGATTTTTTTGCTGATTGCCGGCACCTATACACCGATTTGTCTGGTGCCTCTGCACGGCAGCAGCGGCTGGTGGTTGTTTGGCGTGGTCTGGGGACTGGCTCTGACCGGTGTCATTCTTAAACTGGTTTGGATCAGCGCGCCACGCTGGTTCTCCACCGTCATTTATGTGCTGATGGGCTGGCTGGTGGTGTTTGTTTATCCACTGCTCGATCAGATTCCCGCCGGTGCACTGGAATGGATTACCTACGGCGGCCTGAGCTACACCATTGGTGCGGTGGTCTACGCCACCAAATGGCCGAACCCCTGGCCGAAATGGTTTGGCTTCCACGAAATCTGGCATTTATTTGTGATTGGCGGTGGCTTCTGTCATTTCTGGGCCATTGCCTTTCATCTGGCCAAGGTACCAGTCTAAAAAGTACCGGTCTAAAGGCACCGGTTAAAAGCACGGATTAAAACCAGCCATTAAAAAAGGCGACGTTAAAGCAACGCATGAACGATATTACCGACCCGCTGTTTATCAGCCACAGCGTCAGCATTCCCTGGTCTGACATCGATATGACCGCGATACGCGCCCAGGGCGCCGGCGGTCAGAACGTGAATAAAGTGTCCAGCGCCATTCATCTGCGCTTTAGCGTTCAGGCATCCAACCTACCGGAATTTTATAAAGAAAAACTGTTAGAACTGCGTGATCAGCGCATCACTCAGGACGGCGTTATTATTATCAAAGCGCAGCAATACCGCACACAGGAACAGAACCGGCTGGATGCCCTGACCCGCTTACAGCAATTAATTCAGAGCGTAACCAAAGTTCAGGCCAAACGCATCGCCACCCGTCCGACCCGTTCCGCGAAAAAGAAACGGGTCGACAGTAAAACCAAACGCGGTGCGATTAAAAATATGCGCGGCAAGGTGAAGGATTTCTGAGAATTACGGATGCCTATAAGAAAAACACGACCGCCAGGCAAAGGCCCTTGGGAGTTCCTGCTCAATATTGTCAGCAAAGTGCTGCTACCGGTTATCGCAATTTATGCAGCATCCTGGATTCTTTCCAGCCGCTGGCCGGTAATCGGCTTTGCCCTGCTGTTGGTCAGCCTGATTATTACCCATCTGGAACTGCTCCGGCTTGGACGCTGGCTGGATAAAAAAGCCAGCGAACGCTTCACCCGCCCTGGTCGCTAGCAGGCATAAAGATTAAGCCCGCGCTTTGCGCACCAGATCGTAAGCGGTCTGGATTTCCTGGGTTTTTTCTTTCGCCAGTTTCATCATTTCTTCCGGTAAACCTTTGGCCACCAGCTTGTCGGGATGATGCTGACTCATTAAACGGCGATAGGCTTTTTTCAGTTCATCGTCGGTTGCCTCGGGGGTAACGCCCAGTACGGTGTAGGCATCGCGCAACTGACTTTGTGGCTGCGCACCCGGCCGCGACTGCTGCTGGCGCTGACCGGCACCGCGCATCGCCGCCTGCACCCGGCCATTAATCCATTCAAACTGAAAAGCACCGATATCCAGCGCGCGGCAGATGCGGTCAAACAGACGCCGCTCTTCAATCGACAGGCGACCATCGGCATAAGCCACGCTGAGCTGAATTTCGAGAAACATCTGCGCCAGTCCAGCACGCTGGGCGAACAGCTCACGCAACCGGTTCAGATCCGGCATTAAATCCACATCCGGGTCTTTGCCTTCGGTGAAAAACTGAATCGCATTATTACGCTGCGGCCCGGTCAGCCCCATCTGATCCATGATATGGCTGGCGGCATCAATTTCCTGCTCGCTGACCCGGCCGTCGGCCTTGGCCAGCCGTCCCATCACACGGAAAGTCGCGCGAAAGAACACCTGCTGCACCTGCGCCCGTTCGTTGTGGCTGCCGGCAACTGCCGAAGGCTCATGGCCAAGCAACACCTTCCCCAACGTCTGGTCAAACAGATGCCCGGCAAAGGCGCCGACCAGCAAACCAAAAGGGCCGCCGCTGAACAGGCCAATCACTGCGCCCATGGCTTTACCAAACCAGAAATTCATAAAGCCGTCGTCCGCAGATAATCATCCAGTTCTGCCAGCCGCTGTGGCGTACCGACATCCACCCAGCGCTGACGCAAATGAGTGCCGCCCACACGGCCGGCGTCCATTGCCCTTCGCAGTAACGGTGCCAGTGGAAAAGCCCCCGGCTCCTGAGCGTCAAACAATTCTGGCCGCAACACACTCAGACCACTGAAGGTCAGACGATCATGATGAATATTCCCGCCACTCAGAACCCTGCCATCACGCAGGGCAAAATCGCCGGCAGGATTATGTTCCGGGTTATCCACCAGCCATAAATGCGCCAGATCATTCGCCAGTGAAACCTGCAACGCCTGCTGGTAATCCCAGTCGGTCCAGACATCACCATTAACCAGCAAAAACGGCTCCTGCCCTGTTGCGGTTAATAAGGGTAACGCCTGCAGAATACCGCCACCGGTTTCCAGCGCACTGGCCTCCGGCGAATACTGAATCTGTGCACCAAAGGCCGAGCCATCGCCCAGCTGTTGCTCCAGCATATGGCCAAGCCAGGCGTGATTGATCACCAGTCCGGTAATGCCGGCAGTTACCAGCTTTTCAATGTGGTGAACAATCAGCGCTTTACCCGCCAGCGGCAGCAGCGGTTTGGGGCAGTTATCGGTCAGCGGCGCCATCCGGGTCCCGCGACCGGCGGCGAGAATCATGGCTTTCATTCAGCGCTGCTGTCACGACGCTGGTCAGTACCCGCAGCCGGCAGTTTATCCAGCTGTGGGATAAAGACCTCAGCCAGCCACTGATGGAAGGCGGCGCATTCTTCATAACGGCCACTGATTTCCAGCAGGTACTGACAGGTGTTAGGAATATCTGCCAGATAACCGCTCTTACCGTCACGCAGATTCAGGCGCGCAAAAATACCGGCGGCCTTTAAATGACGCTGCATTCCCATAAAATCAAAATCGCGCTGGAACTGGTTCCATTCGCCCAGATAAATGCCACGTGGACGCGCCTGCTGCCAGTAAGACGCCGCCAGTTCATCAACCAGCGTCGCCGGCCAGCGCACATAACAGTCACGCAGCAGAGACACCAGATCGTAGGTCGCCGGGCCTGCTACGGCATCCTGAAAATCAATCACACCGAGCGAACCGTCAGCGCGCAGCATCAGATTGCGTGAATGATAATCGCGGTGCACAGCCACCACCGGTTGCGCCAGCGCATTGGCCTTTAATAAGGCAAAGGTGTCGGCCAACAGCTGCTCTTCAGCACTGCTCAGCGTCATACCCAGCTGTTGCACACAGAGCCAGTCGCGGAACAGCGCCATTTCCTGATCGAGTAATGCCGCATCGTAAGGCGGCAGATTATCGGCCGGTAAATCCTGAATATGCAGCAACTGGGTAATGGCCTGTTCATACAGCCCCTGTATCGTCGCGCTGCTGACGCCATCAGCGTGCAGCGCCGGCCACAGCATCTGGTCGCCGAAGTCTTCCAGCAGCATAAAGCCCTGGTCAAAATCGTATGCCAGCACCTTAGGTACAGCCACATCGTGTTTGTGCCAGGCCTGCGCGATACGTACAAAGCGCGGGTTGTCTTCTTTCTCAGCCGGAGCATCAACGGCAATCCAGCTGTGGTTCAAGCAATGCAGACGGAAGTAGCGCCGGAAGCTTGCGTCTCCGGATACCATGTCCATTTCTGCGGTCACATCAAAATCGGAATGCTGGCGAATCATCGCCACCGCCCATTGAGCGAGATTGTCCCGCCGCTGATCCATGCTGGCCTCTCAGGGTTAGTCGTTCTAGAATTGGGCGCCTTGCGCGGCACCCCGGTTAATAAGTTACTGTGCGCGTTAAGATAACATACTCAATATGGATAGGCGCTACAGCCGCTCATGACTCAGATTTGTCCTTACATTCAGCGCCTGGTTCCCTTTTTCCTGCGCCCTGCCGCCCGCTTCAGCAAAGTTTTGCTGCCTGCTCCGCTGCTGGCAGGATCTGTGCTCAGTGCTCTGGCCATTATTCCCGCACAGGCAGAAGAACAGGCCAGCGCCGCACCGCTCATTAACACCAGCACGCACCCTCTGAGCTGGTACGACCGCGCCGAGCTGAGCGCAGACGAACAACAGGCACTGCCGGAATTCTGCAGTGGTAATTACCGTATTCCCGCCATCACTGCGCTGGATTCTGACCGTATTGAAGCAGAAGCCGACAACTCCACCCTGAATAAAAACGGCGACACCGAAATGAGTGGTGACGTGTTACTGCAGCAACAGGACCGCGTATTACGTGCCGACCGTGCCAGCTGGTATCAGAGCCGTGGCTATGGTGAGTTTCATGGCAACGTGTCACTGCAGGCACCTCAGGTTGTGCTGCAGGGTGAATCGGCGAGCATCAGCCAGAGCAACGGCGAAGTGCATTTTTACGAAGCCGAGTATTCTGTACCGGAACGTCATTTCCGTGGCTCCGCCGGCCATATCGAAACCCTCGAAGCCGGCCAGATTAATTTAACCGACGCCACCTTTACCTTCTGTGAGCCCGGCCAGAACGACTGGGATCTGGCGGCCAGCGAACTGCACCTTGACCAGAATAAAGGCATCGGCAGCGCCTGGCATACCCGCCTGCGCGTGGCCGAAGTACCGGTGCTGTACATTCCTTATTATCGCTTTCCGATCGGCGACCAGCGCATGACCGGCTTCCTTGACCCGAAATTCACCCTGAATGAATTCGGTCAGGCAGAAGATATTCAGCTGCCGTTTTACTGGAACATTGCCGCCAATGCCGACGCCACCATCGTGCCGCATCATATTCTCGACCGCGGCATGCTGTGGGAAACCCAGTTCAGACACAAAACCCGCTGGTTTGGTGACGGCGAACTGAACTACGGTTACCTCAATAAAGACGCGACCGAAGGCGAAGAGCGCTGGCTGGTGAATTATCAGCAATCCGGCAAGCTGGGCGCTGGCTGGCAGCACCGCTGGGTGTACAACAACATCAGCGACAAAGACTACCTCAGCGATATGAACCCGACGGCGGCCGTTAACCGCACCACTCACCTGCCGCGCCGCGGTGAAATTCTCTGGGATCAGAATAACTGGCATTTTGATATTACCGCCGAGAGCTTCCAGACCATCGACGAAACCATCGCCCTCGGTAACCGCCCTTACCGTCGCCTGCCGCAGCTGAACCTGAGTTATCAGCCGCTGGTGATCAATGCCCTGCAGATTCAGCAACGCCTGCAGGCCACCCGTTTTACCCGTGAAGACGAAGCCATTATTAACGACAGCGAACAAACCCTCAGCGGCTTTGCTGCCCTGAATGGCGACCGTCTGCTGTCCGACACCAGCATTGCTTATCCGCTGGAATGGCCGTTTGGTTTTCTCCGCCCCAAGGCTGAATATCGCCAGCGCAGCTATAACCTCACCAACGCCGATGACACCCTTGCCGACACCGAGCTGGATGTCAGCCAGGGAACCGGCCGCTACAGCGTCGATGCCGGTCTGTTTTTTGAGCGCGAATTCGACTGGTTTGGCAGCGACTATCAGCAGACGCTGGAGCCACGCCTGTTCTGGGTGAAAAGCCCGTATCTGGCCGGGCAGGATCAGATTCCTAATTTCGACAGCACCAAAACCACCGTCACCTATGCCAGCCTGTTTAACGGCGACCGTTTTACCGGTGGCGACCGTCTGGCCGACCTTGATCAGGTCAGCGCCGGTCTGACCACGCGCTTTATCCGCGATGACGGTCTGGAACAATTCCGCGCCAGCGTCGGTCGTATCTGGTACAACCAGGACCGTCTGGTGCAGCTGAACGGCAGCACCGTGCCTGACGCGGATACTCAGGCCACATCCAGTACGCTGGGCGAAGTGGAATGGAACCCGGATGAAAAGTGGTCGCTGTACCACACGCTGGAATGGGATACCTATGAAGACTTCGCCCGTCAGCGTCGTTATGGTGTGCGCTTTGAAGGGTTGAATAACCGCTTCCTGAACCTTGCCACCAACACGGTGCAAAGTTACAACAACACAACCGATAAAGTGCTGACCAGCACCAAGCAGCTGGATGCAGGCTTCTTCTGGTCGCTGACCGACCGCTGGGCACTGGTTGGACGCCAGCTGCGCGATTTGCGCTCTTATGACAGCAACAGCACCGAGAAAAAGCCGGTCAGCCCGGTGCTCGAATCCCTGGCCGGTATCGAGTACCAGAACTGCTGCTGGCGGGTACAGATGCTGTACCGCGAAACATCGCCCAAAGATACCGATGCTGATGCCGAATTCAGCACCGACAAACGCTACGGCTTCATGCTCAGCATTCAGCTCAAAGGTCTCGGCAGCTTCGGCAGTGGCACCGACGAAATTATCAGTGAAGGCATAACCGGATACTCAAGACGACAATACCATGACTATTAAAACCCTCCTGCTCAGCAGTATTTTTGCCCTGGCAAGTCAGCACGCGCTGGCTGCTCCGGTACCCATTGATGAAGTGGTCGCCGTTGTTGATGACGACATCCTGATGGCCAGTGAACTGACTGAACGCATTGACAGCGTAAAACGCCAGAATGCCGGTGGCGCTCTGCCGCCGGCCGATGTGCTGCGTGCTCAGGTGCTGGAGCGCATGATTCTGGAAAGCATTCAGCTGCAGATGGCTGACCGCGGCGGTATCCGTATCAGCGATGCTCAGCTGAACGAAGCATTGGGACGCATTGCTGCACAGAACAATATGACGCTGCCGCAGTTCCAGAAAGCGATGGAAAAAGAAGGTGTGTCCTTTGCCAGCGCCCGCCAGCAGATTCTGAATGAAATGCGCATATCCCGTGTACAACGCTTTCAGGTCGGTGAGCGTATTCAGATTACCGATCAGGACGTCGATTACTTCCTCGCCTCCGATCTGGGCAAAATGGCTTCTGCCGCGGAATACAATCTGGGCCATATCCTGATTGCCGTGCCTTCTGAAGCCTCACCGGCCGATCTGCAGGCCGCCGCTAAAAAAGCCGAAATGCTGGTGAAGAAACTGCGTAATGGCGCCGATTTCCGCCAGATGGCCATTGCCGAATCCAGTGGCCGCACCGCCCTCGATGGCGGCGATCTGGGCTGGCGTAAAGAAGCCCAGCTGCCGGGCATCTTTGCCCCGGTGGCACCTAAGCTGCAGGTGGGTGGCATTTCCGATCCGATCAAAAGCGCCAGCGGTTATCACATCATCAAGCTTAAAGATAAACGCGGTGGCAACACCCAGCTGATTACCCAGACCAAAACCCGCCATATTCTGATCCGCACCAACGAGGTACGCGACCAGCAGCAGGCAGAAGAGCTGATTAATCAGCTGTATCAGCGCCTGCAGGCCGGTGAAGACTTTGCTGCTCTGGCGCAGGAGTTCAGCGATGACCCGGGCAGCGGCGCCAGTGGCGGTGATCTGGGCTGGGTTAATCCGGGCGACATGGTGCCGGAATTCGATGCCACCATGCAGCAGACCGGTGCCGGAAAAATCAGCGCGCCATTCGAGAGCCAGTTCGGCTGGCACATTCTGCAGGTTGAAAACCGTCGCCAGACCGATGTCGGCGCCGAGAACCAGCGCAATCAGGTGCGCCAGATGCTGTATGGCCGCCGCTTTGAAGAAGAACTGCCGATCTGGCTGCGTAAGATCCGCTCCGAAGCCTATGTTGATATCAAGGAGCGTCCATGACGCTGCGCCTGGCCATTACCGTCGGAGAGCCTGCAGGCATTGGTCCGGATCTGTGCATTCAGATTGCACAACAGCCGCATAGCTGCGAACGCGTCGTCATTGCCGACCCGGATCTGTTAATGCAGCGCGCAGAGCAGCTTGGCCTGCCACTGCGTCTGCGTGAGTTTGACCCGGCCGCTGAAGCCATGGCCAGCACCGCCGGCGAGCTGACCGTCTGTCCGGTCAGCCTGCGTGCTCCGGTACGTGCCGGACAACTCGACAAAGCCAACAGCGCCTATGTGCTGGAAACCCTGCGCGTCGCCGTACAGGGCGCACTGGATAAACACTGGGCCGGTATGGTGACCGCCCCGGTGCACAAAGGCATTATCAATGACGCCGGCATCGCCTTCAGTGGTCATACCGAATACTTCCGCGACTACTGTGGCGTTGAAGAAGTGGTGATGATGCTGGCCACCAGCGATCTGCGCGTGGCCCTGGTAACCACTCACTTACCGCTGCGCGCCGTCGCCGATGCCATTACCCCGGATCGCATCAAACGCGTAACCCGTATTCTGCATCACGATCTGCAAACCTTCTTTGGTGTCGCCAAACCGCGCATTCTGGTTGCCGGTCTGAATCCGCATGCCGGAGAAGATGGCCATCTTGGCCGTGAAGAGCTGGATATTATTATTCCGACCCTTGAGCAGCTGCGCGATGAAGGCATGGATCTGATTGGCCCACTGCCCGCCGATACCCTCTATACTCCCAAGCATCTGCAACAGGCGGACGCAACCCTGGCCATGTATCACGATCAGGGCCTGCCGGTGCTCAAGTTTCACGGCTTCGGCCGCGCCGCCAATATAACCCTGGGACTTCCCGTAATCCGGACTTCGGTCGATCATGGTACGGCGCTCGATCTTGCCGCTACCGGACAGGCTGACAGCGGCAGCCTGCTGACCGCCATCGAAGTCGCACTGCAAATGGCAAACTGACATGACAAGACACAACTCCAAAGCTCCGGGCAATGCCCATAAGGCTCAGGGTCACGTACCTAAAAATCAGGGTCACGTTCCGAAAGCCCAGGGCCATAAAGCCCGTAAGCGCTTTGGTCAGAACTTCCTGCACGACCATCATGTGATTGATAAGATCGTGCGTGCTATCAACCCGAAGCACAGCGATGCGCTGGTCGAAATCGGCCCAGGTATGGGCGCCCTGACCGAACCATTGTTAGACGCCTGCGGTAAGCTCGACGTGGTTGAACTCGACCGCGACCTGATCCCGATTCTGCGCACCAAGTTTTTTAACTTTCCGGAATTCCGTATCCACGAAGGCGATGCGCTGAAGTTCGATTTCAGCCAATTGCTGCAACCGGGTCAGCAACTGCGGATTGTCGGCAACCTGCCGTACAACATTTCCACGCCGCTGATTTTCCACTTCCTGTCCCATCACACCATCGTGCAGGACATGCACTTTATGCTACAGAAAGAAGTGGTTGATCGCCTGGCGTCCGGCCCCGGTACTTCCGACTACGGCCGCCTGGGCATCATGGCGCAGTACTACTGCAAGGTGGAGCCGCTGTTTATCGTTGGCCCGGGCTCGTTTAATCCGCCGCCCAAGGTCGATTCCGCCATCGTGCGCATGAGCCCCTACGATGTGCTGCCTTTCCCGGCGAAAGACACCAAAACACTGGAACGCGTGGTGCGCGAAGCCTTCAGCATGCGCCGTAAAACCCTGCGCAATACCCTGAAAAACCTGATCAGCGCCGAACAGCTGGAAGCCATTGGTATTGATACCACGCTGCGCCCGGAGCGTCTGACGCTGGAAGAATACGTGCGCATCGCCGATGCCGTTTACGAACTGCAGCAGGCTGACGCCGATGCCGCGCCTGATGCAAACGCGGACGACAGCGGAGAACAGGCATGAGCCTCGACGACAGCATTGTGGTCAGCGTGCAGTGTGAATACCTTGAACAGCAGTCGGTGCCGGACGAAAAGCGTTTTGTCTTCGCCTACCATATCGACATTCATAACCGCGGCGAGCAGGCCGCAACCCTGCGCTCACGCCACTGGTTTATTGCCGACGGCAACAATGATGTGCAGGAAGTCAAAGGCGAAGGCGTGGTCGGCGAACAGCCGACCATTGAGCCGCATGAAAGTTACCGCTACTCCTCCGGCGCCGTACTCGCCACACGGGTTGGCAGCATGCGCGGTTATTATGTGATGGAAGCCGATGACGGCACTCTGTTTCACGCCACCATTCCGGTGTTTACCCTGGCGACGCCCAACGCCCTGAACTGACATTCGCCCACAACGCCTCGACGAGAAAATTACTAAATGGCAATATACGCAATTGGTGATATTCAAGGTTGTTACGAACCTCTGCAGCGCCTGCTGGCACTGGTGCAGTTTGATCCGCACAAAGATCAGCTGTGGCTGGCCGGCGATCTGGTGAACCGGGGTCCGCAATCGCTCGAAGTCCTGCGTTTTGCCAAAAGCCTCGGCCACCGCGTGCGCTGCGTGCTGGGTAATCATGATCTGCATCTGCTGGCCATGCATTACGGCGGCCACAGCAGTCGCAGCAGCGATACCCTGACGCCGGTGCTCAATGCTCCGGACCGCGATGAGTTGCTCGACTGGCTGCGCTTTCAGCCTCTGGTCGTGCTGGATGAAGCGCGTAACTGGTGCATGAGCCACGCCGGTATTCCGCCCGCCTGGAGTGCACGCAAGGCACGCAAACGGGCACAGGAAGTCGAAGCCGTGCTGCAGAGCGAAGACTGCACTGAGTTCTTCCGCCAGATGTATGGCAACCTGCCCGACCAGTGGCAGAAAGGTCTGCAGGGCATGGAGCGCCTGCGTCTGATCGTCAATTATCTGACCCGGATGCGCTTTATCAGCCCGGCAGGCCAGCTCGACCTGCTCAGCAAAGAAGGTCTGGATCAGGCGCCGCCGGGTTACCAGCCCTGGTTTGAAGCGGAAAACCGCGCAGCAGCAACCACCCGCCTGCTGTTTGGCCACTGGGCGGCGCTGGAAGGCAAAGCGAATGGCACCAATGTTTATGCTCTGGATACCGGTTGTGTCTGGGGCGGAGAATTATCAGCCCTGCGTCTCGAAGACCAGCAATGGTTCCGGGTGCCGGCTCAGACCGTATAACACAGCCCCATACAACAGCGGGGCCAAGCGAGGTAATACATGAGTGCGTTTAAACATATTACAGCCGGTGATGCCAAAGCCCTGTTTGAGCAGGGCAATGCTGCCATCGCCGATATCCGGGATGCCATGAGCTATTCCGCCGGCCATATTCGCGCGGCAAAGCGGGTCGATAACCAGAATCTGACAGAATTCATGGCGGCCACAGCCAAAGATCAGCCGCTGGTCGTCTGCTGCTACCATGGCAACTCCAGTCAGGGTGCTGCACAGTTCTTCGGCGAGCAGGGCTACACCAATGTCTACAGCCTGGATGGCGGTTATGAAATGTGGAAGCTGGCATTCCCGGAATGGTGCGAGCACAGCTGATAACACCGGCCACAGCAAACGCTGTGGTCTCCCCTCTCCTTTTCCCCTCCATTGAATCTGAGCCATACCCGGCGTTACTGAAGCATCCCTTCTATTCCGTTCAGTAATAAGCGGCACGCTCAATGCATAATTAAATTCAGGTTGATCAGGGCGACAAAAAACAGTCACCCCGGATCTGAAATCCAGCCTTAAAAAAGCGTGTAATAAAATTATTTAGTGGCACGACTCAACCAAACTGAACCATACTGGTCTGAGAGAAACAGGCATTAATTAACGGAATTTTATGTAACCGAAAAAAATTACAAGACCGAACAGTTGCTACCGGAGAGGTGAACTATGAGCGTATTCAGCCGATACAAAGACAGGTACTCCGCCACGCAGGAAGAAGTCATGAGCCTGCAGGAATACCTCGAATTGTGCAAACAGGACAAAAGCGTATACGCCACAGCCGCTGAACGCATGCTGATGGCCATCGGCGAACCGGAATTAATCGACACCGCCAAAGACCTGCGCTTAAGCCGCATATTTTCCAACAAAGTGATTAAGCGTTACCCGGCCTTCTCCGAGTTCTACGGCATGGAAGAAGCGGTGGAAAACATCGTCTCTTATTTCCGCCACGCCGCTCAGGGCCTGGAAGAACGCAAACAGATTCTCTATCTGCTTGGCCCCGTAGGCGGCGGTAAATCCTCTCTGGCCGAACGCCTCAAGCATCTGATCGAACATATTCCGTTTTATGCCATTAAAGGCTCTCCGGTTTTTGAATCACCTCTGGGATTATTCGACCCGGAAGAAGACGCTCAGATTCTGCAGGAAGATTACGGAATTCCACGCCATTATCTCGGCCATGTGATGTCGCCCTGGGCGGTCAAACGCCTGCATGAAATGGGCGGCGACATCAGTAAATTTGAAGTTGTTAAACTCTATCCATCCATTCTGGATCAGATTGCCGTTGCCAAGACCGAACCCGGCGATGAAAACAACCAGGATATTTCTGCTCTGGTGGGTAAAGTTGATATCCGCAAGCTGGAAGATTACTCCCAGGATGACCCGGACGCTTACGCCTATTCCGGAGCGCTGAACCGCGCCAACCAAGGCCTGATGGAATTTGTTGAGATGTTCAAAGCACCTATTAAAGTGCTGCATCCGCTGCTGACCGCCACTCAGGAAGGTAACTACAACGGCACCGAAGGCATGGGCGCCATTCCTTATCAGGGAATTATTCTCGCTCACTCCAATGAGTCGGAATGGCAGACCTTTAAAAACAACAAAAACAATGAGGCTTTTCTTGACCGGGTTTATATCGTCAAAGTGCCTTACTGTGTGCGTGTTAATGAAGAAGTCAAAATCTACGAAAAACTGCTTTCCGGCAGCTCATTAGCCAACGCCCATTGCGCCCCCGATACGCTGAAAATGCTGGCTCAGTTCACCGTACTTTCACGTTTAAAAGTACCGGAAAATTCCAGTATTTATTCAAAAATGCGGGTCTATAACGGTGAAAATCTGAAAGACACCGATCCGAAAGCAAAATCGCTTCAGGAATACCGTGACGCCGCTGGCGTTGATGAAGGCATGAGTGGGATTTCCACCCGCTTTGCTTTCAAAATTCTGTCCAAAGTCTTTAACTTTGATTCAACCGAAGTGGCAGCTAACCCGGTTCATCTGCTCTACGTTCTTGAACAGGCCATAGAACAGGAACAATTTCCGGAAGAAGTACATAACCGTTACCTGAATTTTATTAAAGAGTACCTGGCGACCGAATACGTTGGCTTTATCGGTAAAGAGATTCAGACAGCATACCTCGAATCCTATGCTGAATATGGTCAGAATATTTTTGACCGCTACGTAACCTATGCCGACTTCTGGATTCAGGATCAGGAATACCGCGATCCGGAAACCGGTGAAATGCTTGACCGAGCGTCGATTAACGAAGAACTCGAAAAAATCGAAAAAGCGGCCGGCATCAGTAACCCTAAAGATTTCCGTAACGAGATCGTCAACTTCGTACTGCGGGCACGTGCCAATAACAATGGCAATAATCCGTCCTGGCAGTCGTACGAAAAAATGCGCTCCGTTATCGAGAAAAAAATGTTCTCCAACACCGAGGACCTGTTACCTGTTATTTCCTTCTCGGCAAAATCGTCATCCGACGATCAGAAAAAACACGACGACTTTGTCGCCCGCATGACCGAGAGAGGATATACCGAGAAACAAGTAAGACTGCTGTCTGAGTGGTATCTGCGCGTGCGTAAATCGCAGTAGACCACGACAACAGCAATCCTGTCGGCTGATAAGGAGTGAACCATGTCTTATATTATTGACCGTCGCCTGAACGGTAAAAACAAAAGCATGGTCAACCGGGAGCGGTTTTTACGCCGCTACCGGCAACATATTAAAGAAGCGGTTTCTGAATCGATAAACCGTCGTTCCATTACCGATATGGAGCGCGGCGAACAGATCAGCATTCCTACACGTAATACCCATGAGCCCAGCATCAGCCATGGCCCCGGGGGCAAGCAGCACCGAGTATTTCCCGGCAATAAAGAATTTCATGCCGGAGATCAGCTGGACAAACCCCAGCAGGGAGGAGGCGGTAGCGGCTCAGGCAAGGCCAGCAATCAGGGCGAAGGGGAAGATGAGTTTTCCTTTTATATCACCCGCGACGAGTTTCTGAATTACCTGTTTGATGATCTGGCTCTGCCCAATATGATCAAAAAAACACTGAGCCAGTCCAAGGAATTCAAAACCCGGCGTGCCGGTTTTGTCTCCGAAGGTACGCCCAATAACCTCTCCGTTGTCCGCTCGCTGCGTAACGCCCATGCCCGGCGTATTGGCATGAGCGTCGGCAAGCGTAAGAAATTAAAAGAGCTGCAGGCAGAACTTGCTGAACATCTGGCGAAAAACGCTGGCGATACTCCTGAAGTTCTGGCACTGAAAGAACAGATCGCTGAGCTGGAGCGACGCCTTAAAACCATTCCTTTTCTCGATGATCTGGATCTGCGCTATCGCAGTCAGGTCAAAGTTCCGACACCCAGCAGCAAGGCCGTTATGTTCTGCATTATGGACGTATCTGGTTCCATGACCCAGGACATTAAAGACATCGCCAAGCGCTTTTATATTCTGCTTTACCTGTTCCTGCAGAAAAATTATGAGCATATTGAACTGGTATTTATCCGCCACCACACCAGCGCGCGGGAAGTCAGTGAGGAAGACTTTTTCTACTCGCGCGAAACCGGTGGCACCATTGTTTCCAGCGCCCTGAAACTGATGCAGCAAATTGTCGAAGAACGTTACCAGAACACCGATTGGAATATTTATGCCGCCCAGGCTTCCGATGGTGATAACTGGGACGATGACTCTCCGCTCTGCGCCAAAATTCTCGGCGACTCCCTGCTGTCGATGGTGCAGTATTTTGCCTATATCGAAATTACGCCTAACCAGCATCAGGCACTCTGGGAAGCCTACACCGGCCTGAGCCGTCAGTTTGCTTCACGCTTTGCCATGGCTCAGATCCGTAATCCCGGTGATATTTATCCGGTGTTCCGCGAGCTGTTTGCCAAGGATCGTTACCAGGAGGCTGTATGAGCGAAAAGGCCAGAGAATACCTGTCGACCGACTCCGACTGGACCTTCGAACTGCTTGAAGTTTACGACCGCGAAATCGCCCGCATCGCCAAACTGTATAAGCTGGATACCTATCCGAATCAGATAGAAATCATCAGCGCCGAACAGATGATGGATGCTTACTCATCGGTTGGTATGCCCATCGGTTACAACCACTGGTCTTATGGCAAACAGTTTCTGGCTACGCAAAAAGGTTACAAGCGCGGCCAGATGGGGCTGGCTTATGAAATTGTCATTAACTCCGACCCCTGCATTGCTTACCTGATGGAAGAAAACACCATGCCGATGCAGGCCCTGGTAATCGCCCATGCCTGCTACGGCCATAACTCCTTTTTTAAAGGCAATTATTTATTCCGCACCTGGACAGACGCCAGTTCAATTATCGATTATCTGCTGTTTGCTAAAAACTATGTACGCCATTGCGAAGAGCGCTATGGCCAGGAAGAAGTTGAACAGGTACTCGATGCCTGCCATGCCTTGCAAAACTATGGCGTCGACCGTTATCGCCGGCCAAAACCTATTTCTGCGGCAGAAGAAAAAACACGGCAGAAGGAGCGGGAGAATATCCTGCAACAGCAGGTGAATGATCTCTGGCGGACACTGCCAGCTTCACTGAAAGCAGAGAAGAATAATAAAAAACGGAAATTCCCCAGCGAGCCGCAGGAGAACATTCTGTATTTTCTGGAAAAAAATTCGCCGCTGCTCGCGCCCTGGCAGCGCGAAATTATCCGTATTGTACGTAAAATATCTCAGTACTTTTATCCACAGCGTCAGACCCAGGTCATGAACGAAGGCTGGGCGACTTTCTGGCACTACACCCTGCTTAATCATCTTTATGATGAGGGCAAGGTTACCGATGGTTTTATGATGGAGTTTCTCACCTCACATACCAACGTTGTTCTGCAGCCGGGCTTCGACTCACCTTATTTCAGTGGCATAAACCCTTACGCGCTCGGCTTTAATATGTTTCAGGATATTAAGCGTATCTGCGAAAACCCGACGGATGAAGACCGTGAGTGGTTCCCTGATATCGCCGGCTCCGACTGGCTGGAGACCCTGCACTTCGCCATGAACAACTTCAAGGATGAGAGTTTTATCCAGCAGTTTTTGTCACCGAAAATGATGCGTGACTTTCATCTGTTCAGCATTTATGACGATGATGAAAAGAATAAATACCTGATTGAAGCTATTCACGATGAACGCGGTTATCGCAAACTGCGGGAAATGCTGGCCCGCCAGTATGACCTGTCGGTGCGTGAGCCGAATATTCAGATCTGGTCGGTTGATCTTGAAGGCGATCGTTCACTGACCCTGCGTCATACCATGCAAAATGGCACACCGCTGTCGACCGACACTCACGAAGTGCTTAAACACCTGCATTTTCTCTGGGGTTTTGATATTCATCTGGAAACCTACAAGGATGAACGTATGGTAAAACGCCAGAGCTGCCCATCCGTGGCTATCGAAGAATAAACCAGAGGCATAAGCGATCACCATCCGGCGTAACTGGCAGGTATTCTTACCTCAGTTACGCCGGTATTCCGCCCGCAGATTCAGCAGGTTACCGCTGAACATTAAGGCAGCACCTGCCAGCACAAACAGATCAATACTTTCCTGATAAAACAGATAGCCCACCACTGCGATCAATGGCAAACGCAGAAAATCCATAGGCACAACCACGGTTGCATCCGCCAGCCGGAATGCATGCGCCATGCAGAAGTGTGCGCTCATTGCGGTAAGCCCCACCAGCACAATCCAGGGCAGCGTCTCAGCCGCTGGTGTTGTCCAGTTCAGCACTGACGGCACCAGCCCGAACGGCAGCTGCATCAGCGTCATATAAAACAGAATGCACAGCGGAGTGTCAGTGCGGGTCAGGGATTTGGTCTGGATATAAGAAAAGGCATAACCCAGCGCGCCGCCCAGTACCGCAAAAGCCGCAGGCTGCAAAACACCGGCGCCGGGCCGAAGAATCAATAACAGCCCGGCAATGCCCAATACCAGCGCCAGCAGGCGTGCTCCGGTCAGACGCTCTTTTAACAGGAAAAAAGCCAGCAACGCGGTCCAGACCGGCGTGGTAAATTCAATGGCAATCACTTCTGCCAGTGGAATAAAAGCCAGCCCGTAAAACCAGCCGTACTGGCCAGCATAATGAGCAATATTTCTCAGCCAGTGGGTTTTCAGCCGTTGGGTTTTTATTTGTTGCCAGCCACTGCGGCTGAGCAAAATAGAGATAACCAACACACCTATTACACTGCGGAAAAACAGAATCTGATAAGTGGTCAGCGAGTGTGACAATTCGCGTCCGGATATCGCCATCAGCATAAAAGAGAGCAGCGCACCGGACATCCAGAGTGCGGCGAGAAAGGCTGGGTGGCGATTGGTCAGCATGAATATGTCCGCTCAGGGAGAAAGGCGGCAGGGTAACACAGCTGACACAGGTATAAATAAGAGCAAAGGCGAATACAATTCGCTCTGCTCTTATAAACGACTACCAGGCGATAACCATATCATCACGCTGAATTGCCAGATGCTCTGCTGTCAGCTTCATCTCCGCGACCACAAATTGTGGCTGCACCTGTTTGATCACCACCTCAGTTGCCATATCGCTGAGCTCGGTGCGCGGTTCAAGGTCGAGGTTATAGAAGGTACCGGTACGATAAACCTGAAACTTATCACCCGGACGAATACCGGCACCGGCACTGGCCTCAATATGCAGGCGGTTACCTTTGGCTTTTACAATACGGGCCATAAAGGGCTGACAGCGCAAAACTTCATCCACATCATCCACCACGCCGCTGAGTAACTCGCGCACCTCCGCGCCATACGGCGTCTGCCAGAAATGTGGCGAGGCAAAAGGCACCCGCTCCCGCGCCGGACGGTCCCAGGCACCATGAGCAGAATAACTGCGCTGAAACAGCATGGCGCCGCTTAGCCCATCGTGCACAAAGACATCCATCACAAACTGCCGGTCACGGTTGTTATCTTCCAGCCCGAGTAAATCCAGCCAGCTGTCCGCACCCGATGCACGACGACTGTCGTTGCCAGCCTCGCCCATCATCGAAAGATCACGCACCACACCGGACACCACATACTGCGCCCCCAGCTGAGTTGCCAGAGCCACGGAGGTGGTTAAACGCTGCTGTGCGGTTTCCATTGATGGCGCACGGCGTGGGTCCTGATACAGACTGGTACGGGTCGCATCCAGCGCATGGATAGCACCGCGGTTATTGAGCGTGTTTACCAGCACGCGGGGCAGATCCTGTTCGATATTCTGCAACTGCCCAAGCGTTGCCTGCTGTGGACGGGCCAGACCAAAACCGGCCACCGCCACCGCTTTACGATAACGCTGAGTGCTGGCCGGACACATCGCCTGCGGGCTGACATCGGCGCGTATCGCAACCTGATATAAGCCACCAGCCTGATCTTCCCACAGCACTTCAATATTCTTCAGCTGTGCATTCGAACGCACCTGCACATCATCCTGCTTGACCACGCCCTGGCTCATCAGCTGAGTGCTGCTGACCTGAGCACCGGCACGCAGACTGGCCTGACGCATAGCATCCTGCAGAGCCTGTTCACGGGCATAGGAAATGGCACCGCTCAGCGGTGCTTCTCCGGTTACTTCCACCGTCAGAGCAGAAACCGGCAGAGAACACAGAGTCATCATTAAAATGTTCAGGATACGCATACAACCTCCCAGAGCTGTTACTCAATAAAGTAAAAGCCGGTTTCCGGAACACTGGCCTCGCCCTGCACACGCTGGCGCTGGCTGGATGCAAAGTTGCTGATTTCTGAACCGCCACCCATTGGCGCACGACAATCGACATTGAAGCGCTGGCTGTCAGCGGTTTGCAGACAATTACGGAATCCCTGATCGATCACCATTTCCAGCACCGTTTCCACGCTGCCATCCGGCATCACATCAGAAGACACAACCCGCGCACCGTGCATATAGGTTTCCACATAGCTGCGGAAACGGTCATTCAGCACAACCATATCGCGCACCGTGGTGCTGCCCTGAATCGAGGTGCCATACACCCGCTCAGCCATCGAGCGGTAAGCATCCATCTTCGATGCGCGGATGGCCATCAGGCGGCGCTGTACATCGCTTTTCTTTTTATCCGTATCCATAGCGCCGTAGCCGACCACCCGCAGGACCATCGGCGCAATCGGATCAATTTCCTGCTCTACCGGCTGAAAATAAGCCTCGGGGTCTTCATTCAGACTACTGTCTTCAATCAGGGCGCTGGAACACCCCTGCAGCATCATCGACGTGATGGCAGTACCTGCCACGATAAAAGGCCATTTCATAACAATCTCCCGGACAACTGAGGCGCTGGAACCTGTTCTGCACCTGCAACGCAATATGCGCTGTGGTTTACAGACAGAGATTCCCCTTGATGCCCTTATCGGCCACGGCAATAAAAAATTAAGCTTTTTTTATCCCCCGGGAGAAAGCCAGTAAGCCGCGCAGTTTACGGTCGGGCCAGATATGCCACTGGTACAG
Organism: Thalassolituus hydrocarboniclasticus; assembly: GCF_025345565.1. Classification (NCBI taxonomy): domain Bacteria; kingdom Pseudomonadati; phylum Pseudomonadota; class Gammaproteobacteria; order Oceanospirillales; family Oceanospirillaceae; genus Thalassolituus; species Thalassolituus hydrocarboniclasticus. Next base: position 3,285,251 of record NZ_CP054475.1, read on the forward strand.
AGCAAGTCCTGTGAGCAACAAAGCGGCTCCCAGCACCGAACTCCCGGCCAGTCGTTCATCCTTCAGCCAGAAGCCCCAGAACACCGCCAGTACAGGTGCGATCAGCGTAATCAGAGTTACCCGCGAAGCAGACAGATGCTGCAGCACCAGGTAATACAGCATAAAGCCCAGCAGCGAACCGAACACCACCAGATAACCCAGCCCAAGCTGACTGGCTATCGGCCATTCATCCGGCAGGTGCAACCCGAAAAATGGCAGAGTCAGCAGATAAGCAAAGGATGACAGCCACAGCGTACCGCTGGTCTGCACCATAGGATGCAGACCCGCATTCACCTGCTTCACCCAAACCGCACTGGCAGCAAAGCACACAACCGACACCAGTGTACCGAGAATGCCACGCCAGGCACCGGCATCCAGCGCCAGGCGGCCGGCAACAACAAACGCCAGCCCCAACAAAGCCAGCAATAAGGCCAGCACCCGCACCGGGGTCAGCTCCCGCTCATTCAGCCAGAACCAGGCCAGCGCACCAGACAGCATCGGACTAAGCCCGTAGAGCACAGAAATCAGTCCGGACGGAATATAGAGCGAGCCCCAGTACACCGACATCATGGCACCATAGACGCCAAGACTACCGGCCAGATAACTCATTAATGCAGCACGGTTAAAACGCAAAGGCTGACGCAACAGCAAAAGAACGGGCAAAGATAACAATGCGCTGAACCACATTCTCAGCGTCAGCGCGGTATAAAAATCCAGTCCATCCTGACTGAACTGGATGGCGATTGGCGTGGTGGACCAGATAAAAACCACCGCCAGATAAGCAATAACAACAGGCATAACTCAGACCCCGGGAAGACCAGAACACCGCCGGCGGCCCACAAAAAAGGCCGCGGAAGCGGCCTTTTTAATACAGAACAGATGAACTGACTAAAACGACCGTCGGAAACGGGCACACACAACCATGGCACGGCGGATTCGCTGCGGCGCGGCCATAATGGCAAAGGCTTGTTTCGGACGGATGACGTTCAGCATTCAGATCTACTTATTCTGTTAATGAATTAACACAGGTCGGGCAGGATAGACTTGCCATATTCGTTATGCAAGGGTGGCGAAAACTGACTATCATAAGAAAGCCAACACGGGCTTGTGTGTTAAATCTGTTAAGACAATCGCACATCGGGAATAATTCCCAACAGGTGCATATTTATACGCAGCCAGGATCATCTGCTAAACAATAACTCAGGAACCCCGACCATGACCAAACGTTCACTACTGGCAGTCGCCATCGCCACCCTCGGAATTCAGTCAGCTCAGGCAGCGCCTTTCCTGCCGATGGACGCCCGTGGTCTGGCTATGGGTAATACCGGTGTTGCCAGCGCCCAGCGCGCCCACGCTCCGGCCTACAACCCTTCTCTTTTATCTCAGGCATCTGAAGATGATGATTTCGCCCTGCTGTTCCCGCAGGTGGGTGTTAACCTGGCGGATGAAGAAGAACTGATCGATGAAGCAGAATTAATTTCTGACGAAATTTTTCCGGATTTTGAGGCGGCAATTGATGGGGCCATGGGCGTTTCTGAAGGTCTGGATCAAAACCTGAATGACCTGGCCAATGCCGTCGATGCCTTGGTGCTGGAACTCAATCAGGCAGCCCCAGACCCTGCGACAGTTCAGTCACTGAATAGCGCTGTCAGAGACCAGTTTACAGACGTCAACAGCGACCTGACCATCACTGGTAATGCAGTCAATGATCTGACGGACTCACTAAACCGCATCTCCGGCAACCCACTGTCGGCCCGCCTCGGTGTCGGCGGGGCACTGGCTATTCCCAGCAAAACATTTGCAGCGGCTGTGTCCATTTCCGGCAGCGCAAATATCTCCGCCAAGGTAAATTTCAGTGAGCGCGATCTCAGCTTGCTGGATAGCTATGTCCCTGCGGCTCAGGCCTATCTTCAGCAGGCGGATACTACGACTGAAGCCATTGACGCTGCTTTCCAGAGTGGTGCACCAGACGCAACCACATTACAGAACCTGCAAGATCAGGTGAATGCCTTGCAGGGCTTCGATTATGTGACGGATAACGGTACTACTATCATTCAGGACGGCCAGTTCACAGATGACGCCAGTGATGCCAACCTGACATCGACTGCCGAAGTGGTTGCAGTAGCTATTGTCGACCTTGGGGTATCTTTCTCCCGTGAGTTTGATTTTGCCGGTGAAAAAGTAGCCATTGGTCTGACGCCAAAACTGCAGAAAATCACGACCTACCATTACGCTGATGAAGTCGACGGTTTCGATGAGGTCGATGAAGACAGCCTGGAAGACTCCAAAGAAGAATACAGTAAAGTAAACCTGGATATCGGTGCCTCTTACCGCTTCGGTTCTGAAGGTAACTGGGTGGCAGGCCTGGTAGGTAAGAACTTACTGGGTGGTGAATTTGACTACGCCGATGTCGTGGTTACACCAAAAGACTCCAACGGCGACCCGGACCCGCTGCAGCCGGCCTATAGCATCGATGGCGGCTCAGTAAACCTGAACCCTCAGTTCCGTGCCGGTATTGCATACCAGAGCAGCTGGGTTAACGTTGCACTGGATGTTGATCTGACCGAAAACGATCCGATCGCGTTCGAAAGTGCCACCCAGTACGCCGCGATTGGTGCCGAGTTTGATCTGTTCAGCACTCTGCAACTGCGCGCCGGTTACCGCACCAACATGAGCACCACCAATGCTGATATGGTATCCGTTGGTCTGGGCCTGTCACCATTTGGCATCCATCTGGATATCGCCGCCATGGCAAACCCAAGCGATCCTGAGAAAGAAGCAGGCGTAGCGCTGGAAACCGGTTTCTACTTCTGATTCCGGCCAGGCAGGGCCTGCAAAGGTTCTGCTCTGATGCCTGAAAGGCTAAACTTAAAAGCCGTCACAGTTTTGTGACGGCTTTTTTTATTGATGGAATATTCGTTATGCAGATTTACCTTGTCGGCGGCGCGGTACGCGACCAGTTACTGAATATCCCGCTGAAAGATCGTGACTGGGTTGTGGTCGGCAGCACACCGGACGAGTTGCTGGCTCAGGGTTTTCAGCAGGTCGGTGCCGACTTCCCGGTTTTTCTGCATCCGCAAAGCCACGAAGAATACGCTCTCGCCCGCACCGAACGGAAAAGCGGTCAGGGTTATCAGGGTTTTGATTGCCGCTTCAGTCCGGACATCACGCTGGAAGAAGATTTACTGCGCCGCGACCTGACCATTAATGCCATGGCGCAGGACGATCATGGCAATATTATTGACCCTTACCATGGCCAGTCCGATCTGCAACAACGCTTATTACGCCATGTATCGCCGGCGTTTGCTGAAGACCCGTTACGGGTGTTACGCGTCGCCCGTTTTGCCGCCCGTTTTGCTCCTCTGGGCTTCCGTGTTGCCGACGAAACAATGACCCTGATGCGTAATATGGTAAACGCTGGCGAACTGGACCATCTGGTCGCGGAACGGGTCTGGAACGAAACTCAGCGGGCACTGGGTGAACAACAGCCGGAAGTGTATTTTCAGGTGCTGCGCGACTGCGGTGCATTGAAAATCTGGTTCGCTGAAATTGATGCTCTGTTCGGCATTCCGCAACCGGAAAAACATCATCCGGAAATTGATTGCGGTATTCATGCACTACTGTCGTTAAAAGCCGCGGCAAAACTCAGCAGCAATATTGCCGTCCGCTGGGCAGCCCTCAGTCATGACCTGGGTAAAGCACTGACACCAGAGGAAGAATGGCCACGCCATATTGCTCACGAAGCGCGCGGTAAAAAGCCGTTAAAAACCCTGCATCAGCGCCTGAAAGCACCACGGGAAGCTGCAGAGTTAGCCGTGCTCAGCAGTGAATTTCATACCCATGTGCACCGCGCGTTTGAACTGAAGGGCAGTACGCTGAATAAAGTCTTTAATCAGCTTGATGCCTGGCGCAAAAGTGAGCGTTTTGAACAGTTTTTACTGGTCTGCGAGGCGGATGCCAAAGGCCGTACCGGGCTGGAAAATGAGCCTTATCCACAGGCCGGTTATATGCGTGCGGCACTCAAAGAAGCGCTGAGTATTAATGCGCAGGATATGATCGCCCAGGGGCATCAGGGCGCAGCAATAAGAACCGCACTGAACGAAGCGCGGGACAAACATCTGCAATACTGGAAAACACAGCAGCAACTAAGCGCTGAATAAAAACCGCTGTTAAAAACTGCTGTTAAAACCCGTCTAGCCGCGGGCAACAGAATTCTGGCTGGCGCGTACCGGATACAACGGCTGGTCGGTTAATGCCGGCCAGTAATGCGTCAGTGGTGTTCCGTCGGCAGGATCAACACCGTCAGGAAAAATATCCAGCAGCGGACGTAAAACAAAAGCAAATTGCTGAATATCAGAGCGTGGTAACTGCAGCCCTGAGAATTCTCCGACCAGATCATCAAACAATAAAATATCGATATCCAGCGCGCGGGATGAATACTTCACCGCATCAGCGCTGCGGCCAAAATCAAATTCCAGCTGCTTTAAACCGGCCGCAAGTTCCGCCGGAGCACAGGCGCAATCAATCTCAACCACCAGATTAATAAAATCCGGACCGTCGAAACCCATCGCCGGGGAGCGATACCAGGGAGACACACGCAACAATGAATACTGCTGACTCAGGCGCGCAATACCAGCCGCCAGATTCTGTTCGGCATCAATATTGGAACCTAAACCAAGAAACACACGGGACATCAGCGCTTGTCTCCTGCCGGCTGATCACCGCGTTCAATGTACAGGCCAACCGCACGCGCCTGCGGCACAACCGCCGGTTTTTCTACCTGAATGCCCAGCCAGGGCATACCAAACTCTTTACGCAGCGCCTCAGCCAGACGCTCCAGCAATGATTCCAGCAACTGGAAATGCTGCTCACGCACAAAGCGTTCAATAAATTCGGTAACTGCCTGATAATTTAACGCGTGCATTAAATCGTCGGTGGCGGCTGCCAGACGAATATCCCAGGCCATTTCCAGATCAAAAATCAGCGGCTGGCGCACCTGTTTTTCCCAGTCGTAAACGCCGATAACGGCATCGACTTTTAAACCGCGGATAAACACCTTATCCATGTTCAGCACCACTTTCTGCGTTAGCGTCAGGCGTAACACAATCAACCGGCGTCAGACTGGTCATCGGCCAGCGCGGTACCACCGATACTGCCAGATCCGACTGCTCGCCAGCCACTAAACGCTGGGTTCCGGCATAAGCAATCATGGCACCGTTATCGGTACAGAGTTCCGGCCGCGGGTAAAATACCGCGCCACCTAAAGCCTCCGCCGTGGTGCGTAATTTTTCGCGCAGACGTTTATTAGCACCGACACCACCGGCAATAATCAGGCGGTTAATACCGGTTTGCTGCATCGCCCGTTTGCATTTAATCGCCAGCGTATCGACCACGGCCGCCTGAAAACAGGCAGAAATATCCGCTTTATCCTGATCCGCCAGTACACCATCGACCGCACATTCAAGAATGGTGGTACGTACCCGGGTTTTTAAGCCACTGAAGCTGAAATCCAGACCAGGACGGTCGGTCATCGGGCGCGGGAATTTAAAACGTTTATCATCGCCCTGAGCCGCCAGAGCACTCAGCGCCGGACCGCCGGGATACGGCAGCCCCATCATTTTTGCAGCTTTATCGAAGGCTTCACCGGCGGCATCGTCAAGGGATTCGCCCAGCAGACTGTAACGGCCAATACCATCGACCTGCACCAGCTGGGTGTGTCCACCGGATACCAGCAGCGCAATAAAAGGGAATGGCGGCGGATTATCTTCCAGCATGGGTGCCAGCAGGTGGCCTTCCATATGGTGAACACCAATCGCCGGCAGATCGAGTGCCCAGGCCAGACTGCGGCCCAGACAGGCACCAACCAGCAAAGCACCCACCAGACCAGGGCCTGAGGTGTAGGCCACACCATCCAGATCTTTCAGTGTCAGGCCGGCTTCATCCATCACTTCACGGATCAGCGGTAATGCTTTGCGCACATGGTCACGGGAAGCCAGTTCCGGCACCACGCCGCCATATTCGGCATGCAGTGCAATCTGAGAGTAAACCCGGTGCGCCAGCAAACCCTGCTTGCTGTCATACAGGGCGATGCCGGTTTCATCGCAGGATGTTTCCAGACCTAAAACCCGCATAAATAATCTCTTCTCACACGATCTAACGAAGGGGCGCATGATACTGCCGCACCCCAGCCTGCGCCAGCCGCAATTCCCGGATCGCCCGGAATGCCGCATAAGTGGCGCAGGAAAGACAGGATAATCTCCGCTACCCATCGGCCAGAGCCCAGCAAATATGCGGTCTGCCGGTTGCCCGGGGTCAATCTGCAAACTACTCTTTGCAATCCACGGACAAAGGATTTAGAATGCCCGCCCTCTAACTGGGGCCTGTGGTTTCCCCATAAACAGACTGATTTAAAACGTAGGTGATTGGATGCCAGCTGTAAAAGTTAAAGAAAACGAACCGTTTGACGTCGCACTGCGTCGCTTCAAGCGTTCTTGCGAAAAAGCAGGCGTACTGTCTGAAGTACGTCGTCGTGAGCACTACGAGAAGCCAACCTGGATCCGTAAGCGCAAAGCGGCTGCCGCTGTTAAGCGTCACTTGAAGAAAGTGCAGCGCGAACAGCGCAAAATGACCCGCCTCTACTAAGAGCCGGGTTACGGGAAGGAAGGAGACCGCATGAGTACTCTGGTTGCTACCATTAAAGACGCTGTTAAAGCGGCAATGCGCGCCAAAGAAAAAGAGCGGCTGAATGCCCTGCGTTTAGCGCAGGCAGAATTCAAACGCGTAGAAGTCGATGAACGAATTGAAATCGACGACGAGCGTGCTCTGGCTATTCTCGACAAAATGACCAAACAACGTCGTGACTCCATCGCGCAGTATTCTGCCGCCGGACGCGACGACCTGGCAGCGGTCGAGCAGTACGAAATTGATGTACTGAGCGAATTTCTGCCGGAAGCCTTGAGCGAAGAAGAGTTGGCCAAACTGGTGGCTGATGCGATTGCACAGTCCGGTGCTGCTTCAATGCAGGACATGGGCAAAGTCATGGGCATCCTGAAACCACAAGTGCAAGGTCGTGCCGATATGGCACAGATCAGTCAACTGGTGAAGTCTCAACTGGGCTGATTCTGCTCTGCAGGCAATAGAAGCGCTACCCATCCCGGTGTGTAGCGCTTTTGTCGTTTATACGGCTTAATCAAATATACGCTCAGCAACAGGCATCGCATTTATGGCAGGCCGCATACCCCAGTCTTTTATAGATGACCTCCTCGCCCGCGTCGACGTAATCGATGTGGTGGACAGTCGTGTCAAACTGAAAAAGACCGGCAAAAACTACTCCGCCTGCTGCCCTTTCCATAACGAAAAGTCACCGTCGTTTACCGTCAGCCCGGACAAACAGTTTTATTACTGCTTTGGCTGCGGGGCTTCCGGCAGCGCGCTTAAATTCGTGATGGAATTCGATGGTCTGAGTTTTCCCGATGCGGTAGAAAAACTGGCCACCCAGGCCGGTATGGAAGTGCCGAAAGAACAGGTCAGCTTCGAAGCCCGCCAGGAACAACAACACCAGCCACTGTTCGACCTGATGCAGAAAGCCGGCGATTATTTTGAAAAAATGCTGCGCAGCCATGAACAGCGCGGCAAAGCCGTCGATTATTTAAAGAACCGTGGTTTATCCGGCAAAGCAGCCAAATTCTTCGGTATCGGTTACGCCCCGCCCGGCTGGGATAACCTGCAGAATTTTCTCGCCGCCAATGGCGAACGCGAGCTGATCAAACAACTGATCAGCTGCGGTATGCTGATTGAAAAAGAAGATGGCCGCACGTACGACCGTTTCCGCGACCGCATTATGTTTCCGATACGCGATGCCCGCGGCCGCTATATCGCTTTTGGTGGTCGCGTACTGGGTGACGAAAAACCCAAATACCTGAACTCGCCGGAAACCCCGATTTTCCAGAAAGGCCGCGAGCTTTATGGCCTGTACGAAGCACGAAAAATCCGCCAGAAGCTGACCCGCATCGTCATCGTCGAAGGCTATATGGATGTGGTCGCGCTGGCCGAATTCGGCATTCATTACGCCGTCGCCACCCTTGGCACCGCCACCAGCGAGCACCACCTGCGGCGCTTATTCAAAGTCGTGCCGGAAGTGATTTTCTGCTTTGACGGCGATCAGGCCGGCCGCACCGCCGCAGCGCGGGCGATGGAAACCGTATTACCGGTACTGGAAGACGGCGTACAGGCACGCTTCCTGTTTCTGCCCGATGGCGAAGACCCGGACACTTTGGTGCGTCAGGAAGGCAAAGATGCCTTTGAACAGCGCCTGAATCAGGCCGTGCATCTGCCGGAATTTCTGTTCGAGCACCTGAAAGAACAGGTCGACTTCGACACTCTGGACGGCAAAGCCCGCCTTGATCAGCTGGCCGCCCCGTTAATTAATAAACTGCCGAAAGGCATGTTGCGCAGCCTGATGCGCAATAAACTGCGTGACGAACTGGGCGCCGACAGTGTCGCCCTCGACCGCCTTGAGTCATCGCCACCAGCAACAGCCGCCGTGGCGGAACAGGCACAATACGAAGAGCAGCTGCCTTCTTATCTGGACGATGACCGGCACGAACCGCAGCCGCCGCATCAGGATCACAGTGCCGATACCCTGGCGCCACTGGTGCATAAAGCATTGACCGCGCTGGTCAAGCAGCCATCACTTTCAGCCGAACTAGAACTGCCCGACACCGAACCGGAGAGTGAGTACGAACGCCTGCTGATTGAAGTGCTGCGCAAACTGAAACAGGCACCGCAACAAAGCAGTGTCGGTTTGCTTATTCAGTGGATCGGCTCGCCCTACCAGGCAGAACTGCAGCAGCTGGCCGACAACCCCAACAGCCAGATGAAACCGACCGCGGCCGATATCGCCGTGGTGCTGAAACAGATGAGCGCGCGCAAACTCAGCGCCGAACTGCGCACTCTGACCAGCAAATTTGAACGCGGCGAGAAACTCAGCGACGAAGAAAAAGCCCGTAAACGCGAACTGCACCAGCAACTGCACAGCATTAACAAAAAGCGTGCGCGCATTTACGCCCGCCACTGAGAACAGACACTGAACAAAAAACAGACAAAGTGGCCGCAAGACAGCAAAGAAAACGGCCGCAGGGGCTTGAGATTTAACCAACAGCCCTTATATACAAAGAACTTCTGAATCCGGACAACAGCCGCTTTATAATGCTGCCGGATTCAATAAACGACTGCAGCAGCGCAGCAACCAACGTGACAGAGCCAAGAGGCCAGCATCGGCACATCCGGGCATATTTTCGCCAGGCCGATTTCCCACGTTAACTGACCTTGCTGAAGATAGTGAAGCAAGCAACCGAACCCTGCGGTTACAGGCACCGGCATCCGCAAAAACAGCGGAACCTAACGTCGTGCCTATGGCCTAAAGATCGGTTAAAAGTTATACTTCGGCGTTTTTCTTCCGCCTTAAAAAACGGAACACAGGGCTTCTATGTCAGCGAACACGCAACAATCCCGTCTTAAAGAACTTATCGCCAAAGGCAAAGAGCAGGGTTACCTGACTTATGCCCAGGTAAACGACCACCTGCCGGACGATATTGCCAATCCGGATCAGGTCGAAGACATCATCCGCATGATCAACGATATCGGTATTCCGGTATCTGAAGTTGCGCCCGATGGTGACTCACTGTTTATGTCTGATGCCGCCGATGACGCCGCAGCAGAAGAAGCGGCCGCTGCCCTGGCTCTGGTTGAATCCGATGTTGGCCGCACCACCGACCCTGTGCGTATGTATATGCGCGAAATGGGTACAGTGGAACTGCTGACCCGCGAAGGCGAAATCGTAATCGCCAAGCGTATCGAAGAAGGCATCCGCGAAGTGATGTCCGCTCTGGCTTACTATCCGGGCGCTGCGGAAACCATTCTGAACGCTTTCAGAGAAGCGGAAGAAGATCCGAACCGCGTTGGCGATATTTTCTCCGGCTTTATCGATCCGTCCGATGTTGATCCTGAGCCAGGCCCACAGGCCGGTCCGGAAGCTGCCGCGGCCGCCGCAGAAGAAACCGACGACGACAGCACTGATGACGACGACAGCAGTGATGACAGCGAAGACAGCGGCATCGACATGGCCGAAGTTACCCGCCGTTTCGATGAAATCCGTGCAGCCCATGACGCCATGGAAAAATCCCTGGCCAAAAATGGTCGTGCACACAAGAAAACCGAAGAAGCTCTGGCCAAACTGGCTGAGCTGTTCGCGCCAATTAAACTGACGCCGAAATACTTCGATTCTCTGGTTAACAGCGCCCGTGATTCTCTCGATCTGATCCGTACTCAGGAACGTCAGATCATGGTGATGATGACCCGTAAGTGCGGCATGGACCGTAAAGACTTCATCAAAGAATTCCAGGGTAACGAAGTCAGCAACGAATGGATCGACGGCCTGATCGCTGCCGGTCACAGCTACTCGAAAAAACTGGACACCTACCGTCTGGAAATTTTCCGTTCGCAGAAGAAAATCCGCGCCGTTGAAGAACGTGTTGGTCTGAGCATTCCGGAAATTAAAGAAGTTAACCGTCGCGTATCCATCGGTGAAGCCCGCGCCCGTCGCGCCAAGAAAGAAATGGTTGAGGCTAACCTGCGTCTGGTTATTTCCATCGCTAAAAAATACACCAACCGTGGTCTGCAGTTCCTCGATCTGATTCAGGAAGGCAACATCGGTCTGATGAAAGCGGTAGATAAATTCGAATACCGTCGTGGTTATAAGTTTTCCACTTACGCCACCTGGTGGATTCGTCAGGCGATTACCCGTTCTATCGCTGACCAGGCGCGCACCATCCGTATTCCGGTGCACATGATCGAAACCATCAACAAACTGAACCGCATCTCCCGTCAGATGCTGCAGGAGATGGGTCGTGAGCCAACGCCGGAAGAACTGGCCGAGCGCATGGAAATGCCGGAAGACAAAATCCGCAAAGTACTGAAGATCGCCAAAGAGCCAATCTCCATGGAAACCCCGATCGGTGACGATGAAGATTCACATCTGGGCGACTTCATCGAAGATACTCACTCCGAGTCTCCTCTCGATGTGGCTACCTCTGACGGCCTGACCGAAGCCACCCGCTCTGTGCTGGCCGGCCTGACCGCAAGAGAAGCCAAAGTACTGCGTATGCGCTTCGGTATCGACATGAATACCGACCACACACTGGAAGAAGTCGGCAAACAGTTCGACGTAACCCGTGAGCGTATCCGTCAGATCGAAGCCAAGGCTCTGCGCAAACTGCGTCACCCTTCGCGCTCCGATCACCTGCGCAGCTTTATCGACGAGTAATCGTCCGCTGCCATAGAAAAACCCGCCACGTGCGGGTTTTTTTATGCGCTTTTTCCAAGAGTTTTTTATGTTCTTTTATTGGCCAGCCGAACATCAAACAACAGCAGCTGCCGGCTTTGTTTTGCTTTGCCAACGCCCCCACGCCTTATCGAAGCCCCAGTTATAGAGCACGGTGTAAGGCAGAATAAAAACGAAGAATGCCAGCTCGACAAAGAATGCCTGCAACAGTGTCAGATCCAGCATCCAGGCCGCCAGTGGCAGACACAGCACCACCAATCCGACCTCAAAGGCCACACCGTGCAACAGCCGTACACGAAAACGCCAGTGCTGTCGTTCCGTTGTCCGGTAACGGTCAATCAGGCCGTTGTAAACCATGTTCCACAGCATTGCCAGCAACGACATCATCACCGTCAGAGCACCGGTCGTGGCGACCTCAGCATTCAGTGCCCAGGCCATTAACGGGGTAAACAGCAAAATCGCAATCAGCTCGAAACCGGTGGCGTGAATAATGCGTTCTTTGTTCAGGATGGTCTTCATGGTCGGTCGTCTGGCAAATAAAGCGGATTGCCATGATCTTTCATAAAACAGATACTTAAAACATAGCTTCCATCGGTTTTATCAATACATGCGCTATTCACCGGAATCCCTGAAAGCCTTCGTTGAGGCGGCCGCCAGCGGTTCGTTTTCCGCCGCTGCACGGCGTCTGGGCAAAAGCCAGTCGACCATCAGCATCGCCATTGCCAATCTGGAAACGGATATCGGCTGCCCGCTGTTCGACCGCAGTGGCCGTCAGCCGCAACTGAACGAAGCCGGGCGTCAGGTACTGGCGCAGGTGGAAGCCATTCTCGCCGCCAGCGAACAACTCGATGCTCTGGCCCAGCGGCTGGCGGCCAATATTGAACCCTTGCTGTCACTGGTGATGACCGATATCTACAGCGTCGTCTTTCATGGTGAAGTGATGGCCAGCTTTGCCGAACGCTTTCCCCACACAGAGCTGCGCTGTGGCCCGGCGGAAGGCGCTGATGTCATCGATATGATTCAGAAGGGGCAAGTGCATATCGGCATCCTCGCCGCACAAAGTCAGTATCCGGCCGACGTCGCCACCGCCCGCCTGCCGGATAATGCGCAGTTCAGCCTGTATGTGCACCGCGACCATCCACTGGCCCGGCTGCGTAACCCGCGCCGGCAGGATCTGGAGAATGAACGCCAGCTGCTGATCCGTACCTATGCACCCGGCCAGCAGCACAATAAAGGCCAGGCCTGGTCAGCGCCGGATTATCTGACGTTGCTGGAATTTGCCGAACGCGGTTTCGGCTGGGCAGAACTTCCCCGCACCGTCGTCAAACGCTTTGGTCAGAATCTGGTGGAGCTACCAATGAGTGGTTATCCACGCAGCGTGGAAATCGATGTTGCCTGGTCACGGCGCACAGCTCTTGGGCCAGCAGGGCAATGGCTGCAGGAACAACTTCAGGTTCGTCGCGAAGCGGAATTAAAGACGAAAGTGATAAAAAATAAATCCGGAAAATCTGAATAAAGAAAACCCCGGTCAGTGCCGGGGTTGTATTAATTCCAGCGAAAAATTTATTCGCTTGCCAGATAACTCTTTAATGTCTGAGGTGCATACAAAGCGACCTGAAACTCCGGCACATATTCGTATTTCATCATTTTCCCCAGATCCAGCGCTTTAATATAACGCGAGAAACTGCCATCGCTCAGCTGCAATTTAACCGCATCACTGTCCGAGGTTGAGGCATATGATGTTTGTACAGAATCGGCATACCCGGTACTTAATTCACCCTGATGATTAAGGTTGGTGTAGCTGTTACGGGCATATTGTGGCTCGCTGGATAAATCAGTGAGTTTTTCCGTCTCGAATACAAAATCAACCTTACCTGTGTCGGCATCCATTACTTCGTAAATTACACTGTCGTTTGTTTCGCGCAGATTAATGTCCGTTTTCCACTTCGGCAGGTTGTAGCCCACCACACCGCGTACCCGCGCCAGCTCGGTATTTACCGGCAATTTCAGCACATATCCCCAAAAATCGTGATTCATTGACTGACCAGCCAGCGTCAGCGGCCCGAAACTGCTGTGACCGGGCTTATTGGTAATAACCGACAGCGCAATTTCGTTGTAGCTGTCGTTATCGCAGTAAAAATAGGTATATGCGGTAAGCGCCACTACGCCACGTCCGGGCCATATCTGCAGCGGCTGAACCTGTTCCAGAACCTCAGCCGGCATCAGTTCACGCAGCTTGTTGATATCGGCAGTAAACACCGCGGTTGTACGGCTGTTCTGGTAATAAAAGTTCGGCGACCAGGACTCAAAGCCCATATCGGCTTTGCTTTTGCTCAGCGTTTTAAACCAGCTTAAATCGATATCAGGACGCTCCTGCTCCACCACCGACAACGGTGGATTTGAACGGTAGCGATCGTAGAGCCCCCCTTTCAGCACCGGAACCTCATGACCACCCAGATCAATCATGGTGCTTTGCTCTGCACTCAGTGCACCGACATTATCAGCCACTGCAGCACCACTGATGGAACCGAAAGCCATGCCTGCCACGACGGCGAATGTGCGGATATTCATAACCTTTACCTCTTTCTGTTGAAGCTGCCCGCCCGGACTAAACTCCGGGGAACAGCGGATAAAAGTCATGCTAACGTTCGACCAGACTTTAAGGTCAAGCGCCTGCAAACAACTAAAAATGTAAAGATTTAAACCCTTGACCCTGAAGTTAACTTTAACCTTAGCATGGCCTGAATCGGGGGATGTGTGCGTACCAGAAAACGCATGTCCAACCGCCTGACGTCTGATTAACAGGAGCAGAACCATGCAAACAATACTCGGCGCAAACGGCCAGATCGGGCGCGAACTGGCCATCAGCCTGAAACGTGAATTTACCGACAATATCCGTCTGGTCAGTCGCAATCCGCGCAAGATCAACGACTCAGATCAGCTGTTCAAAGCCGATCTGCTGGACGCAGAACAAACGTTGCGTGCAGTAGAAGGTTCAGAGATTGTTTACCTGACCGCTGGCCTGCCGATTAATACCGCGCAGTGGGTTGAGCAGTGGCCAATCATCATGCGCAATGTGATTGATGCCTGCAGTACTCATCAGGTGAAGCTGGTTTACTTCGACAACACTTATATGTACCCGCAGAACAGCACACCATTAACTGAAGAATCTCCTTTTGCTCCAGTCGGTGCCAAAGGCCGTGTGCGGGCAGCCATTACCCGGCAACTGCTGGAGGCCATGCAGGCAGGACGTATAAAAGCGCTGATTTGTCGTGCTCCGGAATTTTATGGCCCCGGACAAACCCAGAGCATTACCAATTCCGTAGTGCTTGAACCCCTGCTGAAAGGCGACAAAGCACGGGTATTTCTGCGTGACGACACCCTGCGCTCACTGATTTACACCCCGGATGCCAGCCGCGCCATGGCTCTGCTGGGCAATACGCCGGATGCTTACAATCAGACCTGGCACCTGCCCTGTGACGATAACCGTCTGACCTACAAAGAGTTCATCAGGCTGGCTGCGGATATTTTCGCCACCACAGCGGACTATCAGGTGATGGAAGCCTGGAAGCTGAAATTCGCCGCATTGATTAACCGCAAGGTACGTGAGACCGAAGAATTATTACCACGCTACAAGGCCGATAACATCTTCGTATCCGATAAGTTCAAACGCCGCTTTCCGGACTTTGTGGTCACCCCTTATCAGCGCGGCCTGCAGGCTATGCGCGATGGGTACTTAAACCAATAGAAAGTTAAACCAATAAGAAACTTAGAACTATAAGAAACAGGGCCACCACATAGCGGTGGCCCGCTACGAGTCTTTTGCCTCACCCATACCAAACTGTGCCAGCACGCGTTTAGCATTAGCGGCGCAATCCATATCCGCCGGTTTACGCTCAACTTCGTGCAGCACCTCAAGCAACTGCGTACGGCTCTCTTCCAGACGTTTTTGCAAGGCTTCAATATCCGCAAGTTTGGCGCGCATCGCAGCAACCAGCGAACCATGATCCCATTGCGCCAGATCCGCCGGCAGCAACGCCCGCAACTCATCAAGACTGAAACCAGCCTGCTGGGCTGATGTAATCAACCCCAGATAAACCACAGCCTCCGCCGGATAGCTGCGATACCCATTAACCTGACGTTTTACCGCGCGGAGCAGGCCTATTTTTTCATAGAAACGGATACGCGACGCGCTGAGCCCGGTTGCTTCCGCCAGTTCACCAATTTTCATCACGCCCTCCGGTAACAGCTCTGCAAAAGTACAATACTACGCTTAAAGCTGACTTTAAGGTCAAACAACAAATCCGCCGCTCTACACAGAGCGTTACTACGACTAAATCCAGATTGTGACGTTGCAGCCACCCCATTATGCTGACAGCGTACTCAATGCAGCAGCGCAACAATGTCTTTTATTCTCAATACCCTGACGCCTATTTTTGGCCTGATCCTGCTCGGTTTTATTCTGCGCAAAACTCACCGGCTGGGCGAAAGTGCCGCTTCCGAACTGAACCGTCTGGTGGTCTGGCTGTGCCTGCCGGCGCTGCTGTTTAACCTCACCGCCAAAGCTCAGCTGGCCGATATCTGGCACAGCGGCTTTGTGCTCACCTTTACCCTCGCGACCCTCGCCACCTTTGTTCTCACCCTGCTGTGGCGCTCCCGGCGCGGTGCACCACTGGCTGCCGCCAGCCTCGAGGCACTGGGGGCTTCCTATGCCAACACCGGCTACGTTGGCATTCCGCTGTGCCTGTTTGTACTCGGCGACAGCGGCCTGGCACCGGCCCTGATTGCCACTCTGGTGGTGGTCAGCCTGTTGTTTGCCATCGCCGTTATCTGTGTCGAAGTCAGCCTGCAGAAAGGACGCGGTATCGGTCAGGCGATGCTTAAAGTAGGAATCGCCCTGCTGAAAAACCCACTGGTGATTTCGCCGCTGATTGGTATTGCCTGGAACCTGCTGAATCTGGATGTGCCGGCGGTGGCCGGCGCACTGCTGACCTTACTCGGCGACGCCACTGTGCCCTGTGCCTTAATATCACTCGGCGCTTTTCTTGCCCATAAACAGCCCGGCAACACCCGCGGCGCCGGCACATTGGTGGGCATTAAGCTCATAGCCCATCCGCTTTTTACCTGGCTGCTCGCCACCTACGTGTTTGCCCTGCCGCCGCTGTGGGCCAGTGCCGCAGTATTGCTCAGCGCCCTGCCGACGGGCACCGGCCCCTATATGCTGGCCGAGTTTTATCAGCAGGATGCCGCGGTGGTGTCACGCACCATTCTGCTCAGCACCCTGGGTTCAGTACTGACATTATCCGCCCTGCTGATCTGGCTGTAAGCCAGACGGCTGCTATAACAACCCAGCCGGCACAACAATCAATACAACAACCCGGCCAGAACCGGCGAGCAGTGGCCTCACCCGACACTTTTCTTATGCAAATCAAAGAGGTGGCACTCACACTGAGAGCTGCTTATAATGCCCTTCGCTGTTTCCGCAGCGACTTTTCTCAGTGGTTGTTTTTTGAACAAAACGCCCCTGCAGCAAAAGGGCCTGTAGCTCAGTTGGTTAGAGCACACGACTCATAATCGTTAGGTCCTCGGTTCAAGTCCGAGCAGGCCCACCATTTTTATCCCTGTCCAGATTCTGTTTTTGTGCACTAACACTCTTATTCCCAACGATAAGAGCTGATTCCTGCTGCATTCTCAGGTTCGTCTCAAACCTCATTCTTACGGAATTTTTACGGCAACCCGCGCTTTGCTGTCTCGAATTTTTACAGCCTCCGGCCGGACAATAGCGTTGTTGCCTGTCCGCTGGGAGATGTGCTGCGTGTTAAGGCTTTTTCGTCCGGTTTTATTTGTCTGTGGTCTGCTGGCCTTTGTGATAGCCACCCTGTTGCTGGTACCGGCCCTGTATTCTTTATTCTGCGGTGACGGTGAGTACCGCGCGTTCTTTCTTGCTGCCTGCATCGTTACGCTGATTGGCTGTACACTGGTTGCGCCGGGCCTGAACCGTCCTTTTGCATTAAATGCGCGCCAGTTATATCTGCTGACCAGTCTGAGCTGGCTGATGCTGTCGTTTTACAGCGCCCTGCCGCTGATTCTGGTCAACCATCCACTGAATTTTTCCGATGCGGTGTTCGAGGCGGTATCGGGCATTACCACAACAGGTTCTACGGTGTTGTCGCAGCTTAATACCCTGCCGCCCTCCATTCTGTTATGGCGCTCAATGCTGCAGTGGATTGGCGGTTTTGGTGTGATTGGTATGGCGGTGTCTATTCTGCCGTTTCTGCGCGTCGGTGGTATGCGTCTGTTCCAGACTGAATCATCCGACTGGTCGGATAAATCGCTGCCGCGTTTCCACGATCTCGCCCGCGCGCTGCTGTCTATGTACTGCGGCTTTACCCTGCTCTGTGCCTGTTGCTACTGGCTGGCGGGGATGACTCCCTTTGATGCCATTAACCACGCCATGACCACGGTTTCGACCGGCGGTTACGCCACCGATGACAGCTCTATGGGACGCTTTAACAGCACCATTCTGTGGATTTCGGTGGTGTTTATGTTGCTGGGGGGAATGCCATTTACGCTGTTTATCCGCTTTGTTTCACAAAAGCGTCTGAGCGCACTGCGTGATCAGCAGGTCTATGGTTTTTTACTGGTGGTACTGGCGCTGGTTTTCCTGCTCACCCTGCAGCTGTCACTGACTCAGGAGCGTGATTTTTTCACCACCCTTACCCATGTGGCGTTTAATATCGTGTCGGTGATTACCACCACAGGTTATGCCTCGCAGGATTACACCATGTGGGGTGTATTCAGTGTTTGTCTGTTCTTTTTTGTCACTTTTGTTGGCGGCTGTTCTGGTTCAACCAGTGGCGGTATGAAGATATTCCGTTTTCAGCTGTCATGGCTGTTTCTGCGCGATCAGATGAATAAACTGGTGCATCCGCGCGGCACCTTTTCTATCCGCTACAACGGTAAAACCGTCTCCGACGATATTATGGTGTCGGCGGTCGCGTTCTCGTTTTTATTCTTTCTGACCCTGACCATTACCAGCCTTGCCCTGGCGGCTACCGGCCTTGATTTTGTCACCTCATTTACCGGCGCCGCCACCGCACTGAGCAATGTCGGCCCGGGTTTAGGTGATATGATTGGCCCGGCCGGTAATTTTGCCCAGGTATCAGATGCAGCAAAATGGATTCTCAGTTTTGCCATGATTCTTGGACGCCTGGAGCTGCTTACCGTTATGGTTCTGCTGAGCCCGGTATTCTGGAGAGGTTGATAGCATGTTGCTGAACGATAATAGCAGGTGGCGCTGGTCACACTGGTTACTGGCTTTATTAGCACCGTTACTGGCCACACTGGTGTGCTGGTTTTTTGCTGAGCTGTTACCGGCTGCCAGCCTCGCTTTATTTTATCTGGCAGCGGTACTGCTCACGGCCGTCTCCACCGCCATCCGCCCGGCATTGCTGAGCGCGGTTGTCTCCTTTCTGTCGTACAACTTCTTTTTTACCGCGCCCCACTTCACCCTGTTTATTCTGCACCGCGAAGATATTCTCACTGCCTCTTTACTGATTCTGGTCGCGCTGGTTACCGGCCAGCTGGCCGCGGGTTTACGGGAAAAGGTAGATGCCCTGCAAAGCAGCGAACGCTGGACCAAACAGCAGATGATGCTGGCACAGTCACTGGCTTCCTGTATGCAGGCCGGAGAACTGATTGATATTTTTCTGCAGGAAGTACAGGCCCTGTTCCGACCCGATTTATTACAGACGGATACCCAATCCGTTGTCCACACCCGCGCCAGCAACGAACACAACGGTGTTAAGAAAGGCAGCTTAAGCAGCCACTGGGATAATCATTGTTTTCATATCGTGCTGTGCGACAACGATCAGCACCTGCACGAAATTCAGTTACCACTGAAAGCGCCGGTGAATGCCTGGCTGAAAACCCGTATTGAAGCCACCGCCGAAATCCTCCGTCTCGCCTGGAGCCGGGTATTACTGGTCGAAAATCTGCAGCAGGAAACCGTGATTAAAGAGCGCGAACAATTACGTTCGGCCCTGTTGTCGTCCATATCCCACGATTTACGCACCCCCCTGGCCACCATGATCGGATCGGTCAGCAGCCTGTGTGATTTGCGTCCCAGTCTGAGCGAAGCACAACAGGACGAACTGCTGCGCAACACGCTGTCGGAAGCGCGACGACTGGACCGCTATATTCAGAAGTTACTGGATATGACCAAGATCGGTCAGGGGGAATTAAAGCTGGAGCGTGACTGGGCCGGTATCGACGATATTCTCAGCGTTTCTCTTAAACGCCTGCAACCGTTACTCGACGGTCAGAATATTGTTATTCAGATTGAACCGGAATTACCCCTGCTCTACGTCCATGCCGCACTGCTGGAACAGGCCACCTTTAATGTGCTGGAAAATGCCGTACGCTACACGCCGGCCGGTAAAAATATTCAGATTAATGCCCATGCCAGCGGCAACCGCCTGCTGATTGATATTGCCGACTCCGGGCCAGGTATTCCGCCGGAACACTGGCCGCATATTTTTGATATGTTTTTTACCCTCGCCAAAGGTGATCAGCAAACCGGCGGCACCGGTCTGGGTCTGACTATTTGCCAGGGAATTCTCGCCGCCCATGGTGGCAGCGCCAATATTCTTTACAGCTCCGCAGAACAGGGCACCTGTTTCCGCCTCAGCCTGCCTGTGGATAATGCCGTGCCTGGAAACAATGCTGAGCCTATGGATAACACCAACCGGGGAACGCTATGACGCGCATTCTGATCATTGATGATGAACCGCAGATCCGCCGCTTTTTAACCATCAGTCTGGAATCGCAGGGCTATCAGCTGAGTGAAGCCGATACCGGCCGCCGCGGGCTTGAACAGATTGCGCTGGAACAACCGGATCTGATTATTCTTGATCTCGGTTTACCCGATATCGATGGCCAGCAGGTATTGCGTGAATTGCGCACCTTCTGTGAAACGCCGGTCATTGTGTTATCGGTGCGCAACAGCGAGCGGGAAAAAGTCGAAGCACTGGATAATGGCTGTAACGACTATGTGGAAAAACCCTTTGGCGTAAAAGAATTACTGGCCCGTATCCGTGCGGTACTGCGCAGCACCAGTGGTAAAGAACAGGCGCCAATGGGCTACGACGACGGTCATTTAAAAGTCGATTTACCCTCGCGCACCGTCAGCGTCGATGGTGAGCGCATCCGCTTTTCGCCGCGGGAATATGAATTATTGCTGGAATTAATTCAGCATCCGGGACAAATACTGACGCAGCAATATCTGCTGCGCAAATACTGGGGTGACAGTCATATTGAAGACAGCCACTACCTGCGTATTTTTATCCGCCAGATCCGTAATAAACTCGGTGACGACCCGACCAGACCTGCTTATATCGAAACCGATGCCGGCGTTGGCTATCGTTTTATCGGCGAATTAAAAAGCCTCTGAATTCCGGTACGCTGAACCTGCGGTATCAGCGCCGCCGGTACTCCTGCGGCGTCATACCGCTCCAGCGTTTAAAGGCCTCGCGGAAACTGAGTAAATCTTTAAAGCCACAAGCTACCGCAACAGAGCTGACTTTCTGTTGCTGATCGTCCAGTAATAACATGGCTTTTTTCAGTAATTCTTCATCGCTGATCTGGCGAAAGGTCAGCCCCGCTTCCTGTAATTTTCGTCTTAATGTGCGCGGCGAAAGATTTAAACCGGCAGCAACATCATCTAATGCCAGACGCTGTTCGCTGCCCTGAATCAATGCCCGCACCTGCCAGCCGATATCGCCCTTCTGTACCTGCAGCACCCGTTTCAGCTCTGCTTCGGCCACCAGCATCGCCTGTTGTTTCGCCGCCGGGTTCGCAAGTGGCAGGGGTTGATGCATGGTATCGCGTTCAATGCGGAAGCCACTGACCGGCGCATTAAACAGCACCTTGCAGGAAAAATAGCGGCTGTATTCGGCGGTATGAGACGGTGGCGGATAATTCAGCCGCACCTCGCTGAAGCGAAAATCCGCCCCCAATAACTGAGCAATCTGCACCTGCAGACTGGCAAACAACATTTCATGGGCAAATACCGAATTGAGCGGATATTCCATGCCCTCGCGTTTGCGCACC
Source organism: Thalassolituus hydrocarboniclasticus (assembly GCF_025345565.1). NCBI lineage: Bacteria > Pseudomonadati > Pseudomonadota > Gammaproteobacteria > Oceanospirillales > Oceanospirillaceae > Thalassolituus > Thalassolituus hydrocarboniclasticus. The sequence continues at coordinate 3,306,741 of NZ_CP054475.1, forward strand.
TCAATATCGTAACCACCCTCACGCATCGCGGCACTCAGGGTAAAACGACTGCGTAATAATACCCGCAACTGATTGGCAGTAGCCAGTGCATCGCCCAGGGTTTTGCTGCTGAACAGCGCCGCCGACAATAATCCCCAGCGCGACAGATTCAGCGCCTGTCCCAGTGCCAGACCAAAATCCGCGCGTGCCGCCAGGCGGTACAGATTGCGGTAAATCCGATCAAACTGCTCCGACGATACCAGCGAGTCGGCCCGGCTCAGCTGCGCTTCATCCAGCCCGGTACCAAGCAGCGCCTGCGCCGGAGCAATGCCTTCGCGGCGCATAAACTGCTTCAGCAGAAAAAGCTCGGCGGCCGGATAAATAGCCTGTTGCTGTAGCTGGCTCATCGTCTTTCCTGAGTAGTGTGCGGGCCATAAACCGGGTCTTTCGGACAAAAACCATAGGGTTTCAGGCCATTTAACGCTTTTCAGGTAGCCTTAACAACCGGATTAGCGGCTAATACATTCTGAACCGGCGGCCATTTGCACTGTTTTACCGCAGCCGCCGGAGTGACAGGATTATCTGCAACAGGAAACAGGTTATGAGCATAATAAAAAAATATATCCCGGACTCACCGGCATCCGGAAAAGATACGCTGCAGCAGTCCGATGCGCAGCGTATCGAAGCCATCCGCAGCGTTATCCGCAGCGCCGGTGACGACGCCCGCCGCCGCTACCCGATTCTCGCCAATCAGAATCTGATTGGCATGAGCATTTTTCTGTTTGCCATCAGCGGCATTCTGCTGACGGGCTTTGCGTACTGGCAGGGCATGATCAGCGCCTGGCTGTGTATTCCGACGGTCGCTTTTTTAACCTCGCTGCTGCATGAGCTGGAGCACGATTTAATTCACTGGCAGTACTTTAAAAACAATAAACTGATCCACCATCTGATGATGGCCGGTGTGTGGATTTTCCGCCCCGGTACGATTAATCCGTGGATTCGCCGCCACCTGCATTTTCTGCATCATAAAACCTCAGGTACCGAGGCCGACATCGAAGAGCGTGGCATCGGTAATGGCCGCACCTTTGGGCCACTGCGCTGGCTGATTATGCTGGATACCTTTGTCGGCAATTTTACCCGCGCGCTGGTCGAAGCACCGAAAGGTAAAAAGCTGTACCACGCCGCCCGTGTGCTGGCCGCCAACTTCCCTCTGCCGTGGATCACCGCTACCGTCTGGTACAGCGTACTGGGCTACCATGCGATTAATATAATCGCGCCTTATTTTGGTGTTATTCCGGCGTGGTCGGCCGAAACTCTGGCACGCTTTGAACTGCTGGACATATGGGTGGTGGTATTAATTGCGCCGTTTTATCTGCGTTCATTCAGCATTAACTTTATCAGCTCAAATATGCACTACTACGGCAACGTTAATTCCGTACTGCAGCAAACACAGGTATTAACCAACCCGCTGTTCTGGCCGCTGCAGTTATTCTGTTTTAATTTCGGCAGCACCCACGGCATTCACCACTTTGTGGTTGGCGAGCCCTTTTATATCCGCCAGCTGACGGCAAAAGCTGCGCAAAAAGTGATGAAAGAAAATGGCGTGCCATTTAATGATCTGGCGACCTTTAAGCGCCGTAACCGTTATCAGCCAGCGGCTGGACGTGTGGTTGGTGAACAGGTTAATGCAGGGATCTGAATAACGTGCAACCAGCAGGCTACCACGCAGAGCGTGGGAGCCAGATAATAAAAAGCCCGCAAATGCGGGCTTTTTATTTGGGTTGCATCCTCGTTCCTACGCTCTGCGTGGGAATGCAACTGTGCCAGTAAGGGCTACCACGCAAAGCGTGGGAGCCAGGTGAGACAGCGTCTGAATCTTCAGTTCGCCACCCACTTACCTTCCTGTGCACGGTCAGAAGCATTCAGCCACACATGGCTCATACCCCCTTTAACCGCTTTCAGCGCTTCATTGGCCTTGCTGTTGGTTGGTGCGGCAAAGTGGTAGCTGCCACCCAGCTGTGAGCAAGCCTGCGCACCATCGGTCCAGCGACCAGCCCAGGCGCTGATCGCCCAGTTGCCGCTGTTGTCTTCACAGGCGAAGTGATAGTTGCTGTTACAGTCAGCGTCATCCCAGCGGCCATTACCCCACTGCACAGCGCAATCCTGATTGCCGTTGTAGTTATTCGGCTCACCGTTATCCCATGACCAGACACCGGCCGCCATACGCCCGTCGTTATAGGTCAGGTTATCGAGGTTGACGATGTTCACGCCGTTTTTAAATGCCTGCACCACGCCGGCACTGTCGATACGGTTCACAGCACCACCGGTAAAGAAGGCGCCGATAGCACCCACGGCGGTGCGGTCTTCCCAGGTACGGCCAATGTCACCCAGCCCGGTAAAGGCGAGGTTTTTCATACCGCTGTTATCAGAGCAGCCACCGTCTTTCCACAGCACAACCTGTTTACCGGCGGCACGCACCTGAGCTTTGGTCAGGTTCGATGGGATGCTCTTACAGCCATTGCTGGCGTAGATTTTTCCGTTCAGTTTGCTGTTCAGAATGTTCAGCAGTTCCTGATGATGACCATCGGTGTGATCTTCAAAATACAGAATGATCACTTCCTGCGGATTGTCGTTCAGCCAGTTCGCCACTTCCTGCACACCATCGCTGACGCGGCGGTCGGTCAGGCTGCAGCCAACATGCAGATCGCCCCATTCGGTGCCGATACCGGAGTGACACAGCAGCAGGTCTGTACCCCACTCCCACGGCCAGCCATGGGTGTGCGCAGTCCAGTGTGCATCCAGTTCAATAAAGCGCGCACCGATACGCAGCTGATCGTAGATGGAGTGCTTCTGCTGCGGGTCGATATAACGGGTCGGGTCGCTGTAGACCGAAGAGTTATAGGTATTGTGCGAGCCGAGCATGCTGTTATCCGCCAGCGGCGAGTTCATATCGATACTGCGCTGATGAGCCAGGGCTTTGCCTGCCCAGCTGTTCTGAAAATCGGTAATAGGGTCACTTGGCGGGGTTGAGCTCATGGCCAGCGCACCGGCAGAAGCCAGCATACCAAGGGAAAATGCGAGGGTTGTTTTCAGGGTTGTTTTCATAGCGTCACCTGTGCAGAGAACGAGCGACCTCTGCTTACGGGAAGTCAGAGGTTATTATTATTTTTACCAGCAATATAGAACCATCGTTCTATGTTGTTGGCCTGTTTTTACAACAGCCGCACTCTGCTGTCAGCCCTCTTTCCGCTGTGACGCCGGAACTGGCCCGGATTGATCCACGCCAGAACAGTCATGGTCCGATCTGCCCTGTTTATTCAGTGTCTTGCTCACCACTGCGCGCCAGCCACAACTGGATACGCGGATAGCCCTGCAGCGCCTTTTGCCCCTGTGGCGTCGCCGCTATCGCCTGTAGCTGTACGGCCACGGCAATGTCGGCCAGCGTTATCTGCTCCCCCACCAGCCATTCGCGCTCATGCAACAGGGCATTCAGCATCTGCAGGTGCTGATCGAGTTCCGCCAATACCTGCGCCAATGATTTACGCCCCATGCCCTGAGCTTTCAGCTGCTTCATCATGGTGGCCGGCACTATCGGCCGGGCAATGGTGGCAAACCAGGCCGGATCGGCGGCACAGACACGCCCGGCCCAGTAGTTACGGTTTTCTTTTACGGCAAAGCGCAGATACACCTCGAGGAAATACAAGCTCTCATCGGCCCAGTCTTCCCACAGATGCACCTGAGCACGCTGCTGTTCATCGTCTGGTAGCAGTGGCGCAACCGCCGGAAAGCGCCGCTCCAGTTCGCGCACAATCAGGCTTGAATCCGCCAGACGCTCACCGCCGAACTCCAGTACCGGTAATTTACCCTGCGGACTCAGGCGTTTGACCCCGCCCAGCTGTGTTGTCAGCGCGCCGATATTACGCACCTCATAATCCAGCCCTTTGAGCTGCAGCACGCGCCGGACTTTGGCGCAGAATGGGGATATTTCGTACTGGTGCAGCACGGTATTGTTCATCGGATTGTCCTGTATTTTTATTGTGGCGCACTGCTTATCAGCAGTGACGGCAAAGTGCCAGCGTATGGCCGCGAATAACCAGAATTCTGCGTTTTAAAAGCAACACTGCGTTCAGGCTATTTACTGATATTAATTCGGTGGTAACCTTGGGTCACTTAGAAATCTTATAACACCTAACACAAGCAACAGGCAGGCAACCATGATCAGGCTGACCGTAAATGGTGTGGAGCACACACTGGATGTTGAGGGCGATACCCCGCTGTTATGGGTGGTACGCGATGTTCTGGGCTTAAAAGGCAGTAAGTTCGGCTGCGGCGCGGGCCTGTGTGGCGCCTGCACCATGCATCTGAATGGTCAGCCGATCCGCACCTGCATTATGCCGCTGTCGGCGGTTGCCGGGCAGAATATCACCACCATCGAAGGGCTGAGCCCGGCCAACGCCAGCGTGCAGCAGCTCACCCCGGTGCAGCAGGCCTGGCTGGAGCTGAACGTGCCGCAATGTGGCTACTGCCAGTCCGGACAGATCATGGCCGCTACCGCCCTGCTGGCCAGCAACCCGAATCCCAGCGATGCCGATATCGACAACGCCATGAGCGGCAATATCTGCCGCTGCGGTACTTATCCGCGCATCCGCTCTGCCATTCATAAAGCGGCGGGCATGATGAGCGCCGGCAGCCATCCGCAGGCCGCGCGCAACGGCGAGCTGTTCAGTGAAGTCACTCTGCCGCAAGCGGCCAATTCAGAGGAGCTGAGCCATGGATAAGTCATTAAACAGTGGCCTCAGCCGCCGCTCCTTCTTAAAAGCCAGCGCCCTGTCATCCGGTGGCCTGCTGCTCAGTGTTGCCCTGCCCGGCTGTGCCGCCATCGGCATGAAAAATCAGGGCATGGTCAGCGCCGGCGAATGGCAGAGCAATGCCTGGCTGCGCATCGATACCGATAACCGCATTACCTTTATCCTCGACCGCGTTGAGATGGGTCAGGGCACCTATACCGGTCTGGTCACCCTGCTGGCCGAAGAGCTGGAAGTCGACCCGGCGCTGGTACAGGTCGAGTTTGCCGGCGTCGGCAGCGCCTACGATAACCCGCTGTACAAACTACAGATCACCGGTGGCTCCACCAGCGTAGCCAGCAGCTTTAAGCGCATCCGTCTGGCCGGTGCCAGCGCGCGTGAAATGCTGAAGCAGGCTGCCGCTCAGGTCTGGGCGCTGGACAACACCAGCAGTCTGCACTGCGACAACGGTCAGGTGATTCACAGCAGCGGTAAAACCCTCAGCTACGGCGAACTGGCGAGCATTGCCGCTACCTTCTCCGTACCGGAAGACACCGCGCTGAAATCTCCGGATGAATACCGCTATATCGGTAAATACAACAAGCGTCTGGATGCCCAGCAGAAAGTAACGGGCCAGGCCGTGTATGGCATCGACGTTGAACTGCCGGGCATGCTCTACGCCGTAATCAGCCGCGCACCGGCCTTTGGTGGCACGGTCAAAACCCTCGACAGCAGCGCGGCCAAAGCCGCCAGCGGTGTGGTTGATGTGTTCCAACTGCAAGCCGCCGGTCGTTCCGGTGTAGCCGTTGTGGCCCGCTCTTACTGGCAGGCGCGTAAAGCGCAGCAGTTACTGCAGATCAAATGGCAGACGCCGGAGGTCGCGCCCAGCAGCGACGCTATTTTTGCTCAGTACGCCCGCGATCTGGATAACGAAGACGGCGAACAGGTACGCGACGACGGCGACTTCAGCGCTGCCGCCGAACAGGCCGCCAGCACCTTAAGCGCCGAGTATCAGCTGCCCTATCTGGCCCACGCCACGCTGGAGCCACAGAACTGCGTGGTTAAGGCCGATGCCGATGGTATGGAAGTCTGGGCGCCGACCCAGTCCGCCAGCATGGCGCGGGTCGCAGCCGGTAAACACAGCCGCTACAGCCTCGATGACATTGTGATTCACACCACCTGGATTGGCGGTGGTTTTGGCCGCCGTATCCTGCAGGATTACGTCGCCGAATGCGCAGTGATTGCCGACCGCCTGCAGCAGCCGGTGAAGCTGATCTGGAACCGTGAAGAAGACACCGCCCACGACTGGTATCGCCCGGCCAGTCTGCATCGTCTGCAGGCAACGATTGGCGCCGACGGCAAAGCCAGTGGCTGGCAGCACCGCATTGCCCACCCGAAAGTGTTCGAGTGGTTTGTTGGCGATGCCGCCCCGGCGCAGTATCCCTTTATGCCGAAATTTATGTTCCCGATGCTGGCCAGTGCCGGCAAGCTGGGCGAAGGCATTCTGGCGCCGAAAGACAGCTCCGGCTACGAAGGCGCCAACGATGTGCCTTACGCGCTGGACAATATCGACGTGCGCTTTATCCACAGCGAACCCGGCGTACCCGTTGGTTACTGGCGTTCGGTGGGCTTCTCGCACAATGGCTTTGTAACCGAGAGCTTTATCGACGAACTGGCCCACCAGCAGAAGCAGGACCCGCTGAACTTCCGCCTTGAGCTGCTGGCCCGGCATCCGCGCGCGCAAAGTCTGCTGCGCCGGGTGGCGCAACTGGCCGACTGGGGCCGGCCGCTGCCGGGCTGCCATCAGGGCGTGGCGATTCATAAAAGCTTTAACACCTGGGTCGCGCAGATTGCCGATGTACAGGTTGAGGGGAAAACCTTCAGCGTTAAGCGTGTGGTCTGCGCCGTCGACTGCGGCCAGGCGGTTAACCCGGATATGATCCGCGCACAAATGGAAGGCGGTATTAACTTTGCCCTCACCGCCGCGCTGTACGGCAATATCACGCTGAAAGACGGCGCGGTACAGCAGAGCAACTTCCACGACTACGCCCTGCTGCGGATGCCGGAAGCGCCGCAGATTGTGGTCGATATTGCCGACAACCAGTACGACCCGACCGGTGTGGGTGAGCCCGGCGTGCCGCCACTGGCACCGGCGGTGGCTAATGCGCTGTTTGCCGCCACCGGCCAGCGTCTGCGTCGCCTGCCGTTGCAGCTGGCGTAAGGCTCAGCGCACCCTATGCAACCGTCTGCTTCAGGCACTGATCAGCATGTACTGCACTCAGCCGCGCAATGGCTGAGTGCCGGCAGCCCGGTCTGGCTCGCCACCGTGGTCGCCACCTACGGCAGCAGTCCGCGTCCGGTGGGTTCGCTGCTGGCCTGGTCGGCCGACTTCGGGATGGCCGGTTCGCTGTCGGGTGGCTGCGTGGAAGAGGATCTGATTGCCCGGCTGCGCGCCGGTCAGGTGGATGGCAGCCAGCCACAGCTGCTGCTGTTTGGTGATAATGCCGCCGAGCAGGCGCGTTATCGTCTGCCCTGTGGTGGTCATCTGCAGATATTGCTGCAGCGTTTGGGCAAAGATGATCTGGCCGGTATTCAGCAGATGCTGGATTGGCTGAGTTCACGCACGCCCTTTGTGCGCGAGGTGAGTTTGCAGTCGTCAGAGCAACGCCTGACACTGTTGCAGCATGATTCTACGAAAACCTGTCAGTTAACCTCTGAATACTTTATTCAGCCGTTTCAGCCGGCGTACCAGCTGTTGATTGTCGGTGCCGGCGAAGTTGCCCGTCATCTGGCGGCACTGGCACAACCGGCGGGTTTTGCCGTGACCATCTGCGACCACCGCGAGGAATTCCTGCAGGGCTTCGATGCCCCCGGTGCCGAGCTGCTGTGCGCCATGCCCGACACAGTTATAAACCAGCGCTTTGCCGATTCGCACAGTGCCATTGTCGCGCTGGCCCACGACCCGCGCCTCGACGATATGGCCATGCTCGACGCCTTCGACACCCGCGCTTTTTATATCGGCGCCATGGGTTCACTGGCGACCTCGGCCAAGCGTCGCGAGCGTCTCGCCGGGCTCGGCGTCAGCGCTGCTCAGCTGCAGCGCCTGCATGCGCCCGTTGGCCTCAATATCGGCAGTAAAACGCCGTACGAAATCGCCCTATCGGTTCTCGCCCATCTGCTGGCCGAACGGCCTGCGGTAAACTGAAGCCGTCATATTCCCTCCGCCTGAGCTGTGGTACTGTCATCAGCCTTCGATTGTGCGGAGCACTATCTGAATATGAGCAACACCGATGCCCCGATTGGCGTGATCCTGTTAGCCGCCGGTAAAAGCGAGCGCTTTGGCGCCGATAAACGTCTGGTGCAGATAGACAAGCCCCAGAGTACACAGCAACAGCCGATGCTGCTCACAACATTGCAGCAGATCCGCGCCAGCGGTTTACCACTGTTTGTGGTACTGCGCCCCGGAGATCAGCAATGGGGCGATGCTCTGGATAAACTCAGTATCGATTGGGGCATCTGCCCGGAAGCAGCACAGGGCATGGGCCATAGTCTGGCCTTTGGTGTACACGCCACCCAGCAATGGAATGGCTGGCTGATTGCACTGGCCGATATGCCCTTTATTCACAGCCAGACCTACCGCTACGTAGCAGACAACCTTAAACAACATGCCATTGTGCGCCCGCGGCTGAAAAGCCAGCCCCAACGGCCCGCTCATCCGGTTGGTTTTCAGCGCCAGTTTGCCTGTGAGCTGATGGCCTGCGAAGGTGATCATGGCGCACGCGATCTGCTGCAAAAACACCATGATCAGCTGTTTGAGCTGCTGCTTGAGGACGATGGCATTGTGCGTGATATCGACCGGCCGCAGGACCTGAACGTATAAAAGCATTCTGATCCCGGCAGAACACTGTCCTTATTAAGAAAAATTTCCCGAATAAAAACCGGGCAAAACGGCTGCATCAATAACGCTGTCCGTTCTGCCGGAGAAATCCATTAAAGCCAACCACGGATATTGTTAAATCAGAACTGACTGCATAGCCTCAGAAAAAGGCTACGCAGCCGGCAGTTCAATTACGCAATAACATCACCATTTATGCGGCGCACCACCACGATGGCAGGCCGTGGCGGCATGGCCGCATTAAAATCCGGCCAACGGTTCAGTGGATTATGATACGGATCCAGCTGTTCTTTGCCCGGTTCCCCCGGGTGCTGAATAGCAATAAACAGTGAAGCGGCATCAGGAGTAAACATTGGCCCGGTGACCTCTGCACCATCCGGACAACGGAAAAACATCCTGCTTAAACCACGCTTTTCACCGGTTGTATACATGGCCCACAAGCCATCATTAGTACCGGTCTCCCGGGAAACCGACAAACCCTGATCGGTACTTACCCACAGACGTCCCAGCGGATCAACCACACCATTATCAGGGCAGGTAAACCAGCCATTGCTGGTCGTGTGACGATTAAAGTCCGCCTGATGCGCAGCAATATCCGGATTGCCACCACGGATAAGCATTTCCCAGCGCGCCGCTCCGCCCTGATCATCTTCAATTAATTCAACAATATGACCGAAACGATTGTTTGCTCGCGGGTTCGCTGCGTCTGTTTCTTCACGTCTGATATTGTTCGATAACATCACATACACTTTACCGCTGCGTTCGTCCGGTACGATATCTTCAGGCCTGTCCATCGGAGTCGCCTGTAATAAATCAGCGGCCCGCCGTGCTTCCAGCACGACATCAGCCTGAGAATAAAAGCCATTTTCAGGAGTCAGGGGGCCAGTGCCATATTGCAGGGTCGCCCAATGCAGGGCACCGCTGGCTTCCAGCCGTGCGACATACAGAGTGCCATAATCCAGCAGATTTTTATTGGCACTGGCATTGTTACGATCAACAACATCGCGACTGACGAACTTATAAATATATTCGAAGCCGTTGTCGTCTCCCATATACACCACCAAACGCCCATCAGCACGAACCATGGTTTCAGCCCCTTCGTGCTGGAAGCGCCCTAATGCTGTACGTTTTACCGGAGTACTGTGCGGGTCTTGCGGATCAATCTCGACCACCCAGCCAAACCGGTTTGCTTCGTTAGGATTATGGGCAAGATCAAAGCGGCTATCTGCCTGACTCCAGCGGCTGGCTTTACCACCAATACCCAGACGCTGATAATTCTGCTGTTCCGGATGATCCGGCGCTAACTCGCCACCGAAAACACTGTCAAAATTTTCTTCGCAAGTCAGATAAGTTCCCCACGGCGTCATGCCACCGGCACAATTCATCAAAGTACCGATAACCTGACGCCCGGTATTATCGTATCGCGTTTTTAACCGGTCATGTCCCGCTGCGGGTCCGGAAAAGGTGATGCTGGTACTGCGCGCATTAATACGGCGGTTATAAGGTGAGTCGTGTACATAGTGCCAGCGGCCATTATTCAGGCGCACTTCTACTATCGAATTACCAACCGCGGCCTGCTCTATTGCAACCTGCTGTTGCAGGCGCTCACCACGGTCAGCCACGCCATCGGCAAACATCAACTCAGGCAGTGCGTATTCGTGGTTGACGCACAATAAACCCCGCTGCTGCCCTTCATCAGCAGACAGCGGTAAATAGCCAACATAATCATTGTTATATCCGAATCGTACTTCCTGTTCATCGGCATCCATATTTTCCGGATTAAAAACGGGAAGCCCCGGCCGCAGCGGATCTCCCCAACGAATAAGCACATCCGCCTTATGCCCATTTGCCACATGCATTTCAGCACCAAATCCGTGTTCAATCTCATCAAATTTAAAACTGGCCTGACTGAATTCCTGCGTGGATTTTCCAGCCAGCGGCGAACAGGCGACAGTGGCCGATGCTGCAGCACCAGTCAGTAGTGTATTACGCAAAAAACGCCGACGACTGAAACGATGTTCAATCAGTTCTGCCAAACTCTTAGCCATAGTTGGTCTGTTCATAACATTACCCTTAAAAAAATTTGCCTCCTGCAATACAGGAGGCAATGACTCAGATAACAGAGCCTGTTTTATCTTTAATAATCAGAACTTGGTACTTACACCCAGAGAATAACGTGATCCATAATGGTCAATAGAGCCAGGACGGGACTTGCTTTCGTGATAACCGTAAATACTTTCATCCGTGATATTCACGGCTTCGAATGAAATCCGGGTATCTGCAACAATTTCGTAAGAAACATTCATATCGAGTGTTCCGAATTCATCAATATAATCATCTGCCACATCACCTACACCATTATTGGCGAGATAATCATCACGCCAGTTATAACCAATGCGGGCACTGAATCCGTTCTTCTCGTAAAATGCGACTAAGTTATAGCTGTTTTCAGACAACCCGGTAACCGGCTGAGATACCAGGTCTCCGTCTTCGGCCACTTCAACTTCACTTTTTACATAGGTGTAGTTTGCCTGAACACCTAAACCATCAAATGGTGCTGGCAGAAAATCCATAACCTGCTGATAGGCAAGTTCAAGTCCCTTGATTTCACCTTCACCGGTATTCGCCGGAGCACTCACCGTAACGTCAGTTCCGTTAACATTAACTATCTGAGACTGACCGGTAATAAAGGTGCTTATATCTTTATAAAAACCAGTGACCGAGGCATAGCCTGAATCAGAGAAGTAATATTCTGCAGAAATATCATACTGCATAGCTTCATATGGTTTCAGACGCGGGTTGCCACCACTGGCTGTCGGAGCATCGGTACTGAAAGATATACCCGGACGCAGGTCTGGCAAGGATGGCCGGCTCATAACTTTTGCTGCCGAAAAGCGCATTAACCACTCATCACTCAGATCAAAGTTCAGGTTAAGGCTTGGCAGGGTTTTGTTGTATTTCTGAGTAACATCTACAGATACCGGCTGGTCATTGACAATGCTGGTTCCTGATGGATTCTGCTCAGTGCGAACATGACGGAAACCTAAGTTACCAAAAACAGGAACACCAAGATCATATTCAAAGTTACCCTGAACATAGGCCGAGGTTATATTTTCCACTACCTTATAGGAGTTTCTCTTATCATCATTTGTCAGCGGCTGACTCAACAAATCACTGCCAAAAAACTCATTATGGAATTTATCACCGTCAGGAACCGCCCAGTTATCAAGGTAATTACTGGAAATTCCTTTACCAAAATCACTAACCGGAAATGATTCAAAGTAGCTGTCATCAAACACTACGCCATTCAGACCATCGGTAACACGAATGTCACGGCGCTTGTAATCACGCTCCCGATCACGTTTCGCAACACCAAACTGAACACTGGATAATACTCCCGAGGTCAGATATTCAAAATCCAGCTTCAGTGAATTATCGCTATCGTCTACCTCGATGGTTCTGTACTCAATTCTGCGGCCAGGAAATTGCTGGGCATCTGAGATATCAACCGGAAAGCTGAACTTTGGTGGCTTTTTATGGCCAGCGGAAAAATCAAAATCTACCGCCACATCATCCAGTCGGAGACGAGTCCGGCGAATCGGATCATCGGTTTCACTGTGTGCATCAGAACGGCTGATATCGGCAGAGATAATCCAGTTATCCAGTGTCCAGCTGTTATTCATCGCAAAAGACAGCGACTGGTGATTAGACGTTGACGACTCCCGGGACAACTGCAGGTTAGTATTCTCTGCCGTGCCCGCAACCAGACTGTCTCCTATTAATGTAGCGTTGCTTACCGGTCCACCCAGCTCAATATCCATACCGATTTCGTCGAATTCAACATCCAGATCCGACCAGAGAAGATCGACGTTCATCTCATGCTGTTCACTGCTTTTCCACTGCAATGCCGACGCTAACGACATCCGCTCTTTGTTTTGTCGCTCCAGGGTTGGACGATGACGACCATTACCAAATACTTCACTGAAATCCTGTGCCGCGTCTGCTGAATCCAGCTGACCACGAATCCAGTTCCAGTTCATCGAACGATCCTGACGAATTTCCCGCTCAGAATAGGCGCCGGAAAAGAGAATACCCAACGTATTATCAGTATTAGTCCAGCGATATAAACCCGACAGCTTTGGATCTGTACTGTCTGCCAGATCGGATTGAGTTAACTTAGCCGATACCGCACCTGAATTTTCCAGTGCTAAAGGGCGAAATGTTTTAATATTTACAATACCGCCAATCGCTCCTTCATCCAGACGTGCTTCCGGAGATTTAATAACCTCAAGCCCGGAAATCAACTCAGATGGCAGCGTGTCATAGCGGAATTGACGACCATCCTGACCACTGTTTTCAACGTTTTCGTTTACAGCCAGATTACGTCCGTTCAGCTGTGTTACCTGAAACTGTGGACCCAGACCACGCACACTGACCGACAACCCTTCACCACGGCTTCTTGCCACCTGAATACCCGGCAGCATCTGCATTGCTTCCGCAACGTTTTCAGCCGGAAACTTGCCAATATCTTCAGCATTAATGGCATCCATCACCGTCGCTGACTGGCGTTTAATATCCATTGCCCGGTCAAGGCTGTCGGCGTAACTGCCATAAGCGACTACTTCTTCCGTGATGTTCTCATCCACTGCCGGATTTTTTTCGTCCGCATGGGTTACAGAACTCACACTGATTGCAGCAATAGCCGCAGCTAATCCATATTTCTTCATCAGTTTTTTCACCTCGATTATTGAATGTCTACAGCCTGCATGCATCAAGATCAGCTGTGTCTTTTCAAATAGACGGTGCCCGGTTAAAAATAGGACATTATTTTTTTAAAAATTATAAATTGACATTCAGAACAAGAAGAAATCGCGGAGCACTGTATTCCAGTGAGTGGTAGATTTTTTTGCCCGAAGAACGAATATATGAAATATCTTCCGAACCAAGTAAATTGGTACCAGTAAGGGACAGGGTTGTGTCCTTACTGAAACTCCAGCTCAACTGAGCCTGTAAACGCACATCGCCTTCAACATAAACATCGGCAACGCCTTCTGCCCCCTTTTCCAGAAGATAATCGGATCGATAGCTCACACCCCATTGCATGCGTGTATTGCCGAGCTGCCAATAAAACTGGCCGGCTAATGACACAGGCGAGACCTGAACCATAGGGTAATGTTCATCGCCGTGAGCGACATCACTGTGTACAACAGTGGCCGTAGTCTGAATCCCCCAGTCTGGCAGACCGATATCGTAACTGACCTCATGCCCGAGAATACTCGCTTTGCCATTATTCACAGGGAGTGTAACCCGGTAGTTTTCACCGTTAATCAGCTGAGGCTGTGATTCACTGACAATATAGTCCTGTAAGTTTTTTGCGAAAAAGCTGTATTGATAGCGCACGCCCTTCGCCGGCCGGAAACTTACTGAAAATTCTGCCTGATCTGCCGGCATGGGTTTTAACCGGGGGTTTCCGGCGCTGGCCAGAAAGACACCTTCGGTAGAATTTAAGCTGACTCCTGGTGTCAGGTCCTGATAGTTAGGCATGCTGACTGACTGACTAAGATGGGTACGCCACTGCCAAAATGGCCCGGCCTGATAAAGGATGTTCAGAGATGGCAGCCAATAATGGTAGCTCCGCTGATAACTGACGGCGGATGCACTGTCTGCCTCATAACCTGAAGACAATAGCGTCAGCCGGCTGTGGCGAACAGCAGCATTACCACTCAGGTGTTCGCCGATGTCAAAATCAATCTGGTTATACCACTGCAGCAGATTTTCTCCGCTGTCATAGCTGTTTTTCCGGTCAGCTTCTGTGGCGACAGGAAATGTCAAAGCAGAATCAAAACGCTGCTGTAAGCGAGAATTCGGAACCAGCCAGTGTTTTACACTCTGATGACTTACCGCAGAAAGAAAAGGCTGCGCCTGGTTACGACTCATATCCAATGAGGGCACAAGATGTACCTGTTCGGTATGACTTAATGCAACATCCTGCCGGCGGTAGCGGCGCTGTTGTTGTACCAGAGAAAAGCCAGACTTCCAGCTGCTCAGCCCGGCGACAGTCAGATTTTTTCGCCAGTCCAGCTGTAACGACTGTACATCGTGCTGTAACTGAATATCACGCCGGGTCAGAAGATCCAGCGCCACAAAATTTTCTGCCTGAAGAGGATCAAAGCCAGGCAGAAATCGCAACGCTCGCTTATCAGCCGGTGCTGAAAAATTCAGATCGGTCGGCACCGAGTTGATTACCGTTCGGCTGATCGGTTTATCCGTTCCACTATGGGCAGAGGAAACCGCCAGGCTGACACTGCCTTCCCAGGATTCATGCTGCCACTCGTAATCTGTCATCCATAGCTGGTTACGGTGTAATTGTCCTGATGTATCCAGACTGCTTTGCAGATACACATTCCGGGCGAATCCGCTAACCAGTGCATTTCCGGAAAACCCGGGATCCGAAAACACAGCATCCTCTGCATCCAGTCTTGCCTGCAAACGCTCCTCATTAAAATCTATCGATAAATCGGATAAAAAATAGTCGAAAGAAATAATGTTCTGGTTTTCCAGACGCCATTGTGCGGATGTACTGAAACTGCGGCGCTGTCTTTGCTCCTGCTCATTGGTTAAGGCGAACCGGTTACTGGGAACCAGCAAGTCATCATCCAGCTGTGAGTTATTCCAGGCGTTTTTATTCAGGTCCCAGTTCCAGGTCTGGTACTGATCCTGATAATGATAGCGCTCGCGATACTGCAGTCCGAATAAAATTCCGAGAGTCTCGTCATGATTACGCCAGCCAGTCATTGCCGAAATAGTCGGATAACTTCTTTCTGCCAGCGGCTGATACTCCCACTCGGTACGGAAATAATGCGGTAATTCTGAAACAGACAGCGGACGATAGCCGGTAATACTTATATCGCTGCCAATGGCTCCTGGCCCGGAGGCCGACTTAAGAACCTCGACCTGAGCAACATTCTCTGCCGGAAGAACGTCAAACCGGAACTGTCGCCCTCCCTGGCCGCTATTGCGCACGTTTTCGTTAATAGCCATAACATGACCATTCAACAATATGCGCTGATATTGCGCTCCCAGACCGCGCACGCTGAGACTCAGCCCCTCCCCACGTTCGCTGTTGAGCATAACGCCCGGCAGGTACTGCAGAGATTCAGCCAGATTTTCGTATGGCAGAGCCTGCAATCCAGCGGCCGACAATACTGAAACAGACTCCGGTCTGGCCTGCTCTTCCGCTAAACGATAATTGAGCGCAGCGTATAAACTACCCTGAGCATAAGGGCTCGCCGGATTAAAGCGCTGACCCAGCACCAACAGCTGTTCAACATGATCCGGAGCTGCATCCTCCTCTGGAACGGCCTCAATTAAATAGCCCTGAGAAACTTCCCGGTATCTGAGGCCCGTGTTTTGCAGAATTTCAGTCAGCAATTGCGTTAAAGAATAATCCCCCCGGATATTTCCGTGACTCAGTGTTTGCAGCAATTCACTGCGGGCAACAATACTGACGCTATAACGGCGGGATATCTCTGGCAAACTATGCTGCAGAGAACCGGCAGAGAACTGTACATTGAGGGTAATATCGCCGGATGCCTGACACAGTGCAGAAAAAACGGGCAGTAAAAAGATGATCAGGCTACAGAGAATTTTTTTCATATCGGCATCGTCAGCCAATCACAACGCAGTATATTCCCTTACTGTTAATCCATTGCTTCATTGGATTGGCGATAAATAATAAACACCCTGAATCTGACTTAACTGCAGACCTGATATTTCAGTGAGTAAATTCAATGACTGCTCTATTTTTTCTACCTCAAAGGCTCCACTGATCCGCACATCCCGAACATCCGGTGCCAGATAAATAGGCTGTTCGCTGTAACGGTTCAGCTGATCTACGACATATTGAATGGAATGCCCCTGAACAATCAGCTGCCCCGACATCCAGTCGGCCCCCTGGCTTTCCGGCTGAAATACCGACACTTCGATTTTGTCAGCCGTTAGGCGTGCCATTTCCCCGACCTGCAGCATGGTGGTATTACCATGCAGCGAGGTAACCTGAACCTGGCCTTCATAAACACTGACCTCTACTCCCTGGGCCGTCTGGTCGACATTAAATTCTGTCCCGACAACCTGAATATCCCCCCACTGGGTACCAATAATAAAGGGACGCTGAGGGTCTTTCTGTACATCAAAATACGCTTCACCCTTTTTCAGCGAAATGCTGCGTTGCTTAGCGCTGAAGGATACTGACAACTGGGTATCGGCATTGAGTAATATTTCACTGCCATCCTGCAGATTGACCATCTGCCGCTCAGCAACTTTGCTTTGATAAGACAACAGCTGGCTGATTACCGGAGTGGTCCCGGAAGGTTGCAGAAAAAACAATCCGCCACTGACCAGCAGCACAAAGCAGGCCGCCATAGCGGGTTGCCAGAGACCCGGGCGCACTCTTGTCGACGGTTCGGCTACGTTTTTTAATGCGTCGGTCAGCGCAGGGTCCTGCCAGATAGCCTGCTCCAGCTCATCCAGAGCAATATCATCAGGCAGATCCGCCGGGTTATGCCGGGCGTCGTTGGCAGCAATGTGTCGTGTCTCAGATCTGCTCATCAGGATTCATAAATCAGTGTCATTTAAACAATGACGGAATAATCGGGAAAAAAGGACAATTTATTTTTGCAGCCCCTGAACTGCCTGCTTCAGGGTGCTGAGCGCGCGGGTAATGTGTTTATCAACGCTGGCAGAAGACAACCCGAGAGCGTTGCCAATACTGGCCTTGGATTCACCCTTCAAACGATACCGTACAAACACGTCACGGCGCAGGGCTGGCATACTCTGCAGGGTTTTCTGATAAAGCTCCATACGGCGCTGGCGATCAAGTTGCAGCTCCAGATCGGTGCGCTCACACACCAGATCTTCATCCAGCGGTACAATCTCTGTTCGCCGTCCACGAGCCATATCAATCAGGAGATTACGCGCTACCCGGTAGGCGTATCTGAGCGGCTGCTCAATTTCTGACAGGCGACTGCGCTCAATCACCCGCACCAGTGTCATCTGAAAAATATCATCGACATCCGCTTCCTGATCTACGGATTTACGGATAAAAGCCCGTAAATCCGAGCGATTAGCCATCAGTTCTCCGCTGATTTGTCGATGCTGTCTGGTGTGTTTCGCGTCTGTCATAGGCTACGTCTCAGAGCGGAAGCAGCACGCTAACTAATAATTATGACAATTCAGAGACAGGGGGGAATTTAAGATCAGTTCGGCCGTAACTTTGTCTACAGCCCGTTTGTATGCAGAGCCGATGAACGCTCTGCTGGAAGGGCATACGGAATAATCAGAAGCAGAAAAAGTGGCGATCAGGGGTTTCCTGACCGCCGGCAAGCCTGCTGCGCTCATCAGTGCCGCGTTCGCACGGAGCAGGCTGGCGCGGGTGCCGCGTCAGGCCGGTGCCGCTGATATTGATCGGCCGCAGGATTGCTGAGCTGCTATCTCTGTCCTCCTATTCTACGAGCTATGGCCCATGATCTCTAACCTCCAATCTCAATCCCTCCCCGCCTCCTACACGCAAAACCAGTACTTTATACCTAGTCAGCAATGCTGATTTTTCTGTTATTAATACGATCTGCCTACCGGGGCCTGTGAAGGCAGGGTAAAGGCAGCGGTAAAGGCAGCGGTGACTGCAGCAGTGAAGGCGGGCAGTGAAGGCGGGCAGTGAAGGTAAACGGCGAGCGCTGTTGTCTGCCCTCAGATGCAAAGAGATGCTGAGCATCCAAAGCGCAGATTGTTCAGTTCATACGAAGTCCGGCACGTTTTGTATTTGTGCGTGCGCGGTTTGACAGGCCAGGGGAAGAAAAACCCGTTAATAGTCAACGAACTGGAAATCGGTATGACAGGTTTACAGACGCAGAAAAGCGAATCAACCGGCGTGCGCGTTTTTCCGGAATGGATTTTTTAATTGTGGGAAATTTCTCAGCTTGGGCAATGAGTTATATGATAACTCTCGGACGAATCTTTCGGAATTAATGCGCACGTATACCAATAAACGGTTAGGCGAAAATAGCAGAAGGAATAAACTTTGAATCTATTTGATTACCTGTATGTAGACTTGGATAAAGTCATCTCGCTGTATAGTCAGATCACAGGTGGTGTGGTTGAGTTAAGGGAAACTCAATCTGAAAAGTGGTCTACGTCAGACAATAAAAGAAACTACGATTTCAAAGTTTTCAAACATGATGCTGGAGGAACGACAGAAGATAGAGAGCAAGATAAAACAACAATCAAACCCTATCATGCTTTATTGCAAGAATTAGAGTCAGAACTATATTCTTCGGGCTACCTTTTAGACTTAGCTAACTTTGAAGAAGGGAAGACATTAAAAGACTCAGACCTTAGGGCTACACTTAAAAATGCCCTATGCATTAAATGCTCAGGCCGAGTAGTCATAGAAGACTATGAAAGGATGAAAAAAATCGGCCAAGATTTTCCAGACATAGTAAAACTGATAAACAGAAGTCATGCTGAGACATTGAAGGATTCCCCAGAGTACCAAGAAATTGAACGGAAAATCCAAGATTTGGAGAGTACAATCGGAGATAGAAATTCACAAGCTAAAGCTAAGAAGAAGGCAAAGGATCTAAGAGCTGGACTAGATTCATTACTAGATTCATCAACAGCAGTTGGCATGGTTCCACAATGGATTTTGGATGGCATGAAAACATGGATTGATGCATTTCTTCCAAACATAACAAACATTCGTGTTTATCCATTCAAAGATGAAGATGATGAACATATTTTTGGGCACCTAGATGCTTCAAATTTTACAGTTTCAGATCCAACAGCTTTTCACTTCACTTACGGTTCATTCCCTACTGAAGAATTTACAATACTTGGTGTTATAACCTCTGTTCCTTCGAACGAAGGAGAAAACTTTTTTCCACTACAAGAATTCGAAAAAGAAGACCTTAAAGACTACGAAAGTGTTGAACATGCATTTCGAGGTATGTTCCGAGGATTTGATGGAATTGAGGCTATGGTAAGAACCTGTCGGTATCCGAGAGTTCTGGTCCATCCAATTTTGGTATATCGCCAAACATCGCCCAACAAGGCATTACAGAGGACAAGCCGCTGAATGCGGCGTTAGCTCATCGAGGCACCATGACAGAATCTACGTTAAAAATAATCCCCTTGGTTTTATCTTGGCCAGTTGCAGCAGTTTTAATTGTACTATTTTTAAGAAAACCCATCATGAAGGTTGTTGATCGTTTTATTGATGGACAATCTGGCAGGGCTAAAATTGGACCTATTGAGGTTGAGCTAGGTCAACTAGCAGATAATGGAAAGAAAGCAATTCAACAGCTAAACGACATCAACCACATCATTGCAAAATCGAGACTTATAGAACTTGAAATTACGACGGAAACCCTATCTCACGCATTTTCAACGAAACATAAAAAAGACCTTGAGAAGGTTACATTAGAGCTCAAAGAAAAACTAACTGAATTAAATAAGAAGTAGAAAAACGTGTGCCCAGACATTAAAATAATTGAAACAGAAAAATCTATTATTCTTATATTTGACTTTACTGAGGCAATAGATTCTGTTGTATCCATAGAAATGAAGACCGAAAGCCTTGTTGTGAAGATACAAGCGCACGGAGTATGCGAATATGCCCTGGACGCAGGATTCCCTCTATACTCAAATGATGGATCATCGTTTTATTTTAATAAAAATGTGCCTATACCTGAAAACACTCCTTGGTTACCAGCACCAAAATTATTTACATTTTCATACCTACAGACCTCCTTCATAAAAATCTGCACTGAAAGCTTTCGTGGCATTCAAATGCTAGAATCAAACCCGTGCCTACTTTGGATTATGCTTGATTATTCAATAAAGAACTCCTTAGATAAAATGCAGATTCACTCTTGGCTAGGCATGAAGAGAAAAGACATTATAAAAATAATAATTGGTATAAATTTCGATGGGGATGAAAAATTCATATCTAAAATAGACCCAATCACAGGAGAGTCAAACGAACTAAACTTAATTATTAGAACAATCAAAAACCCTCAATTTGCCTCTGCGTACGCACACTGGTCCAGAATACCAATACAAGTTCTATACATAGCAGAAAGATATCCTACCCTGCATGGTGCACACTACTTGTTAGATTGGTGCTCAGAAAATCACGATAGAATGTCTTGCTACCTACCAGGCTCCGTAGAATTAAATAAATTAACCGAAGACACCATTAGAGCAGGAAAAGAATTAAACATTAAAAATTCTCGAAACATAGTAATTTCATGCAAAACAGTAGATCAACTTAATAAATTGCATGATGCCTGGGTTGATTCTTTGAACAGAAGCCGTAGGCACTACGATCCTGACATTGAATTTGACCGCCCTGACATCCAGGAGCACGAAGGAATAAAGTGGATTTCATCAGCAAACTCACTTGTATATGAAGGCGTAGAAATGGGGCACTGCATTGCAACTTATGTTGATAAAGCACGATCGGGAAAATCCATTATATTCTCAGTTTACTATCCCGAGAGAGCAACCTTAGAGATTACCAACAGAAATGGTATTTTCAATATCATCGAAATTAAAAAAGAAAGAAATAAAAACGTTAGCGAAGAAACAGTAAACTATATAAGGGAATGGCTGGATCAGGAAAATAAAAAAAGGCGATCTTTTCACACATAGAACTAATAATCGGTTCCAGCTTGACGATAGACACTTTTTGCGTCACTCGCTGTCACTCAAGATGAACAAAAAAGTTGCTCGACACCAGTCGCAGCTAAATAGGAGAGCAAGTGAGACTCAGCGATCTTACGGACAAAGAGCTTCTGCAGCTTCAGGCATCTGCAACAAATGAGCTTAAAGTCAGAGGGGTAGTCCGCACACAGAACAACCCACTAGGCGATTACACGGAGTGGCTAGTCTCGAAGGCTCTGGATCTTGAGCTTCAGGCAAACTCCAAAGCTGGATATGATGGCGTCAGCAAAGACGGTGTGCGCATACAGATCAAAGGGCGGCGCGTTACGCCCACAAACAAATCGCGCCAACTCAGCGCTATCAGGAAGTACGCCGATAAAGATTTTGATGTCCTCGCAGCCGTAATTTATGACGAGCATTTCAACATTATCGAAGCGTTGCTGATCCCCCACGAGGTCGTAGGGGAGTACGCATCGTACCGAGCTCATATTAATGCTCACATCCTGATATTGAAGGGGCCAATCTTAAGTGATCCACGGGTTCAATCTATCAAGCAGGCGTTGTGCGGCTAACAAGTGATCCTGCCCCGCTTTAGCGGACACCAACGACAAACTGACCTAGTGTCCAACGGCAAACTATATTCAGCCAAACAAGATCTGGCTGTATTTAAATAGGTTTAAAGTCCAGCCTCCCTATCCTGCCAGAGTATCTCTGGCACCTTCTTACACCTTCCCTGACAGCTCACCAGGCAACTCCCATAACACCTTTCTGTCACCAGCCCTAAGGCCGGTGCTGCTTCTGCCACGCCCGTGGCGATATTCCCGTCCAGCGGCGGAAATGCCGGCTGAATACCGCCACCTCGGCATAGCCCAGCTGCAGCGCCAGTTCGGTGATGGTCTGGGCGCCGTAACGCAGTTGCTGCTCGGCCAGACTCTGGCGCACCTGCTGTAATAAGCCACGGTAGCTCTCACCATTCTGCTGCAGCCGGCTTTGCAGTGTGCGTTCATGCATGCCCAGCGCCGTCGCCACCCGTTCGATACAGCATTCGCCGGTGGGCAGCAGACGGCCGATGATGTCCCGTGCCTGGTCGGCCAGGTTGCCGGGATAGCGGCTTTGCAGATAGTGCAGATGCTCCTGCAGATGGCGGTTCAGTGCTTCTTCGTCCTGATGATTACGACTCGCCAGCTGAGAGCTTTTCAGCACCACACCGTCGAAAGGCTCAGAGAAACGCAGTGGCGGTAATGTATTGCTGCGCTCATCTGCGCCCTGCCCGGCCGGAGCGGGCTGGCGCAGGTGCAGCGTCAGACCGGTGCTGCTGATATTGAGCAGGCTGCAGACAAACATCGCCAGCTGCGCCACGCTCAGCTGCATCAGTTGCTGCATACCATAAGGGGACTGCACATTGATCGACAGCGCCAGGCGCACCTGTTCGCCCTGTGGCTGCACTTCCAGCGTTGCGCCCGCCGCATGCAGGTAGAGGTTCTGATTTACCCGCGCCAGCGCATCGGCCACCGTCGCCTCGCGCGATACCAGCATTGGTAAATCGCCCAGCACATGCAGTGTCTGCCGCTGTGTCAGCAAAACACCGAACAGTGGCTGAGCGCAGCGCTGGGCGGCTATTTCCAGTAATCCGGCCAGGCGCGGATAGGCGATATAGGTATTCGGATCGCGGAACTGCGCCTGACGCAGCCCCGCCTGCTGCATCAGTTCTATCGGGTTTTGTCCGTATTCCAGCACCAGTTGCTCGAACTGGGCGACGGCACCACTGCGTACCAGATACATCCTCAGACCTTCCGCTATTCCGCCATCAATACTCGCAATATATCAACTTGTGCTCGTAAAAGGTCAAGAACCTGTGCAATTAACCACCTACATTGGTGCTTAACAACAATAACAAGCAAGGTAAAACGTATGCGCTTAACAGGTAAAACCGCGGTAGTCACCGGCGCCGCAGGTGGCATTGGTCAGGCCATTGTCAGCAAGTTACTGGAAGAAGGTGCACGGGTTCTGGCCGTGGATCTGTCAGCCGAAGCCCTTGAAGTTTTTAGCAATCTGAACACCGAGCGGGTGCGTACGCTGGCGGTTGATGTTACCGACTACGCCCAGGTGGAGCAGATGGTGCGCCATGCCGCCGAGCAGTTCGGCCGCCTGCACATTGTGATTAATAACGCCGGTATCGGCCTCGCTAAACCTCTGCTGCAACATGATCCGAAAACCGATTTTGACCCGGTTACGCGGGTGAATCAGCACGGTGTGTATTACGGCATTCTGGCCGCCGCCCGTCAGTTTCAGGCACAGGGAACGGACGGCGTGATTATTAATACCTCATCGGTCTACGCCAGCATCGCTTCCGAAATGACCTTTGCCTACAACGTCAGCAAGGCTGCGGTCGACATGATGACCAAATGCGCAGCGCTGGAGCTTGCGGGCCTGGGCATCCGCGTCTGTGCCGTGGCACCGGGACGGGTGGATACGCCGATGCTGCGCCAGTACGAGGCACTGGGCCTGTGGGACCATATCCGCAAAGAGCAGATGCGCCAGACATTTACCCAGCCTGCTGAAATCGCCAATGTTGTGGCCTTCCTCGCCAGCGACGAAGCCAACTGCATTAACGGCTGCACCATCAGCGCATCCGATGGTTTCGAGAATTTTAAATACCCCCTGCTGGACCCTGTGTAACAAGGCCCGGAATAAAACCCATCACCAACAATAAAGATAAAACCGTGAGGTACTAACCATGGCATTACCCGACGTTATCCAGCATCAGGATTTTTTACTGACCCTGAACACCAACGAAGAAAATTTAATTAAAGATGCCCTGCCCGGCGTTGATGTGTATCCACTGTTTCTCGATCCGGAAAACGGCACCTGGGTTATCCGCGCTATATTCAAACCCGGCATCACCCTGCCTAAGCATTTTCATACCGGCGTGGTGCACTTTTATACCCTGAGCGGCCGCTGGAATTATCTGGAATACCCGGATCAGCCACAGACTGCCGGCAGCTATTTATATGAGCCGGGTGGTTCCATTCATACCTTCCATTGCCCGGAAGACTCCGGCGGTGCGGATGGTTTTATGGTGATCTCCGGCGCCAATATTAATTTCGATGACAACAATAATTTCATGAACATTATGGATGCCGGCTGGATCGAACAGATGATTATTGCCGCCGCCAAAGCACAGGGTGTAATCCCGCGCTATATCAAACCCGGTGCGATTGCCGGTTTCAGCAACGACTGAGCAGGAACAACACTATGGCAACCATGAATGCTGTTGTAATGCAGGACGGTGCGCTGAGTGTGCAGCAGATGCCTTTGCCCGAGCCGCAGGCCGGGCAGGTACTGGTGCGCAGTCTGGCCTGTGGAATCTGTGGTTCCGATCTGCATATTACCCGCCATACCGGCGAGGTGTTTGATTTTTACCGCAAGCTCGGCGTAATGCCGGACAGTCTGGATAATCATACCCCGCTGTTACTCGGCCACGAGTTCTGCGCCGAAATTGTCAGCTACGGTCCGGCAACGGAAAAGAATCTGCCCATTGGCAGCCGGGTTACCTCGGTGCCGATTCTGCTCAGCCAGAACGGCGCCGGTGTTGGTGTTACGCCAGGGTTAAGCGGTGCTTATTCAGAATATTTTATTCTCGACGAAGCTCTGCTTCTCCCAGTGCCCGATAACGTACCGGCCGAAGCCGCGGCACTGGCTGAACCGCTTGCCGTTGGTTTGCACTCAGTTAACCGCAGCAATATCGGCGCGGAAGATACTGCTCTGGTGGTCGGTTGTGGGCCTATTGGTCTGGCGGTTATTTCGGCGCTGAAATTGCGTGGCATTAAAAATATTGTTGCCGCCGATTTACAGCAGGACAAACTGCAGATCGCGCAGGAATTTGGCGCTACGGGCAGCGTTAATCCGGCACAGCAGGATGAAGTAGCTCTGGCCACAGAGGTTGCCGCCGGTCAGCGTCTGGTGATTTTTGAGTGCGTTGGTCTGCACACATTAATTGATGGCTTTGTGCAACGCGCACCGGCCAATGCCACACTGGTTATCACCGGCGTGCATACCGCGGTGTCGGCGATTAATTATGCCTATGCCACGGTCAAAGAGCTGGATATGCGCTTCTCGTATTATTACCAGCCGGAAGAATTCAGCGAATGCCTGAACACCATTGCCGCAGGCAAAGTGCCCTGGCAAAAGCTGCTGACCGGTAAAGTCGGGATGGACGGTGTGGCGCAGGCTTTTCAGCAGTTACTGAAACCTAACCCGCATATTAAAGTGGTGATTGAACCCTGGCGTAACGGTGCACTGGAAAGCGTCGGCTAAACGTCGGCAAGCTATCCGGAAGCAACGGTGGTTAAGCAGTTGCTTCTTACTGCGCCGGAGCACTGGCATCAGGAAAATCCTGATCATGATCCAGCAGAATGCCCTGCTTACCACTGCGTTTTACCTGATACATGGCTTCGTCAGCACAACGCAGTAAGGTGCTCAGGGTTTCACTGTGCAAATACCGCATGCAGATACCAATACAGGCACCAACGGCGACGGTTTCGCCATTGCTTAAGCAGAACGGCGCACTGACAGCTGATAATATCCGGCTGGCATAATCATGCACCAGCTGTTCATCGCTGACCGCACGACAGATCACTACGAATTCATCGCCCCCCATACGGCCAATGGCATCATTTTCCTGCACAATATCCTGCAGACGCCTGGAAATTTCCTGCAGAAATTCATCACCGGCACCATGCCCGTAACGATCATTAATCGGTTTAAAATCATCCAGATCAATAAGCATCAATGCGATCACTTCGTCCTGTGGCGTATGCTTTTTCAGTTGCGAGAAATATTGCCGCAGACCATTACGGTTATTAAGGCCGGTCAGTGCATCTTCGGTAGCCTGACGCTGCAGCTGCATCTTGGCTTTTTCCAGCTCTGAGGTACGCTCTGAAACCCGCTGTTCCAGAATTTTTTCCTGCTGCATTAATGTATCCAGCAAGGCCTGCTGGGCTTTTTCTTTCTGCCGTTTTAAATCGTTAAAACGTGCAGCAAGAGCAAATGACAGCAACAACATTTCTGCCGCAGAACCCAGCTGCATACCGTAAACCGTAAAGAAATTTGAGGGAATCAGGCCGGCATTACGTACTGACAACAACGCAGTACCAATCAGCAGCAAGGTCCAGGCAATCACAAAAATACCGGCCGCCGGAACTTTGCAGCGCAGCGCCGCTATCCCGGTTGCCAGTAACGTTACCGTGGTCATAATGCCCATCACCGACATTATCTGTAAGGCATGCTGAACATTACTGAACAAAGTCAGTGCCGCACCAAACCACCACAACGGAATGGCCATACTGAGAAAACGGTGCCAGCGCGGCGCCAGTGTCTGCATCTGCAGAAAACTGCGGGCAAACATCATTGCCAGAGCAGTAGCAACACTGAAGCCGGCCGGAACAATACGGTCAGCAAAGCCGGTCAGCGCCATATCCGGCCATAACATTAAAGGGCCTATGCCATTCATGCCGGAGGCCGCAAAACCAAAGGTAAAGACAAAGGCGGAATACAAAAGAAAGGTTTTCTGTCGCAGTGCCAGAAACAGTAAAAAATTATAACTGCCCAGTGCGATCAGCATACCAAAATACAACGCCATGATGATGACGGTCTGATTATTATCCAGCGCGTATTGATCAGCAGATAACAGACGAGTATTCAGCGCCATTCCCGCCTGAGTGACGACACGCATATAGAGAACGATGTCTTCTCCCGGATTGAGCATCAGCGGAAAAGCTGCATTTCTGGCAGGAACCGGCCATTGGCTGACTGGTACATATCGCCCGGCATGCATTTCTTTTATGTTGTCAGGCCGCACAACATAAAGGCTTACATCATCCAGGTAGGCGTATTCAAATTCCAGAATCCACAGCTTTGGCTGCAGGAGCTGAGACTGAATCTCAAGGCGTAGCCAATAGGCATCATGGGTGTAACCGAAATTCAGCTGGCGACGATTATCCACGGCGATAAAGTCTGCGCTGCGCCTGCGGATTTCATCGAGACTTGCCTGTGCACCAGAATCAACCAGATAACGGCTGAATAAATCCGGTTGTATTGCTGTATCGTTTTCCGTCACCGTAACTGCAGTGGCGGCCTGCGACAGGTACATCAGCAGCAGGAAAATGAACGCCCGAACATACTGCAGCTTATGCTTATTCAACTATTTTCCTCATTCGCAACAACAGGCACGCTATTTTGACCGGTGATCTGTCATCGGCTGACGACATAAATCATGGATAAGATATACAGGCAGTATAGCTGTTAAAGTGCAGTGAAAAGACGGGGCTATTCCGGCAGTCGCTCATCAACGCTGAGGCAAACCAGCTCATCACCGACCCGGATTTTTCCGGCACGCAAAATTCTCGCACATAACCCACCATGCCCCAGCATGGCTGCATGACCACCCGGACCCAGCACTTCATCCATACGGGAACAGGGATGACAGAGTGCTGTTGCCGAAAATATTGCTTCACCAATACGGAACTGCTGATAGCGCAGAGCCTGCAGATTAATACCACTGATTACCAGATTCCGCCGCAACAGAGCCGGATCTATGCACTCTCGTTTAAGCAGTTTTGCCACAACATCAAGATGTTCAGCATTAATCAGCGTTACCTGACGTGCAGACCCCGGAGCACCCTGGCAACGGCGATCCCCCTCAAGGCCAAGGTCGGCAATGGCATAGGTTTGCATCACACTCAGCAGGGGCGCCCTGCGGGCCGGGCGTAACCCGATCCAGTCGAGCCTGCCATTTCCCAGAGCAGTGCTGATGCGGTCAAATAATGAGTGCTGGCGCAGCATAAAACGACTCACAGATAACACTGACAGAGCCGCGCATAATACTACGTATGATCAGTGCCATGAATCATTCCGTTCCAGCATAAGCAGGCAGAAATTTTATAACATAAGTTAACGGAACCCACGTGGCCGGCACGGATCATACAGACTAGACTGAAAGTATCTGTTCAGTCAGGTCACCGGAGACGGCTTCAAGATGTTGCGTTCCCTGCTCTGTTGTTTACTGTTACTCAGCCCGGATTCCGGCCCCCAGACCGGAGCTACAGCTACAGCAGCCGATAGCCGGCCGGATATACTGCAAAGCAGCGACAGCAGCACCACGCAAACCTTTGCCGATAACGCTCAGGGTGACGATCCGCAACTGGTCCACACTGGCTCACCCGCATTATTTATTCCTGATGGTTACAGCCGGACTCCGCTCTGGCAGTCATTCAATGTTTACACCCTGCCCTTATTCCTCATTCGTGCCCCACCAACAGCCTGATAACAATTTGACCTTGCAGATTTTTGCACGTTTGCTGCCTTTGAATAATCAGGAGATTACTATGCCTAAATTAACTCTTTATCCGGTTGTCAGCGTGGATGAGCTGGTATATCCGGAACAGTCCCCACGTTACACGCTGGAAAGTCGTGCAATACAGTTTTTTACCGACTTTTATACCAACGAACCTCTGGTGATTGAATCAACGGTATCGGCCATTGATGCCCGCAATACCATGATTAAAACCCATGTACGTCTGAAACTGGTGGTTGATGAAGATGACCACTTTGTTGGCGTGATCAGTTCACAGGAGTTATCAGAACAGAATATTATGGCCAAAGCAGCGCAGCTGCATCAGAGCCGGGAAGACATTCAGGTGACTGATCTGATGATCCGCAAAAAAGATTTACTGGCACTGAATATTGATGAAGTCAGTCGCGCCAGCATCAACGATGTCGTGAATTTTCTGAAAGATAACCATCAGCAGCATTGCCTGGTAGTGGATGAGCAGATGCACCAGATCCGCGGGATTTTTTCCGCCAGTGATATTTCGCGCAAACTTAAACTCCCCATTGATATCAATGAGCAATCCAGCTTCAGCAAGGTCTTTGATGCTGTGTCCTGATCACTGTTTATTTGTTAAATCCAGATAAGAAAACCCCGCATACGCGGGGTTTTTTTATTTACCTGAAATATCGATTCTCAGCAGGCTCAGGCACCGGCAAGATTCATCAGGTGATTTTCATACTCTTTGCGCAGATCCACTTTCAGTAATTTACCGGTCGCGGTATGCGGCAGGGATTCAACGAAAATAATCGCATCCGGCATCCACCATTTGGCAATTTTATCGCTGAGGTAATCCATCACATCCTGTTCAGTCAGGTTGCTGCCTTCTTTGCGGATGGCCAGCAGTAACGGACGTTCATCCCACTTAGGATGACGGGCACCAATCACACAGCATTCAACCAGTTCCGGATGACCAACGGCAGCGTTTTCCAGATCGATTGAGCTGATCCATTCGCCGCCGGATTTAATAACGTCTTTCGAGCGGTCTACGATGGTGAGGTAATTATCCGGGCTGATGGTTGCCACATCACCGGTATCGAACCAGCCATCAATAAAATTACTGCGGTCATCATTTTTATAATAACCACTGATAATCCACGGACCACGTACCAATAAACGACCAAAAGTTTCGCCATCGCGTGGCAGTTCTTCGTTCTGGTCATTAACGATCTTCATCTCCACACCATACACAGGGCGACCCTGTTTGGCCTGCAGCAGGTAGCGCTCTTCCAGTGGCAGCTGCTCCATGTGGTTATTATGTGCGTTGACGGTACCGATCGGGCTCATCTCGGTCATGCCCCAGGCGTGAATCAGGAAAGCATCGTGTTTTTCCTGGAACGCGCGGATCATTGACAGCGGCGCTGCAGAACCACCAACAACAACGTTTTTAACTGATTCGAGTTTTTTACCGATGCTGTCCATATGATTCAGCAGCATCAGCCACACGGTTGGTACACCGAGTAATAAATCCGGTTTTTCTGCTTCAATCAGCTCCCACAGCGATGCGCCATCCATGCCCGGACCCGGGAATACCTGTTTAGCACCGGTAATGGCAGCAGAATACGGAGTGCCCCAGGCATTAACGTGGAACATAGGAACAACCGGCAGGAAGCAGGATGTGGATGCCAGACCCAGCGCTTCTTCACCGATGGATGCCATGGCGTGAATAACCGTTGAACGATGGCTGTACACAACACCTTTAGGGTTACCGGTGGTACCGGAGGTGTAACACATACTCGCCGCACTGCGCTCATCAAATTCCGGCCAGGTAAATACATCCGATTCTTTCGCCAGCAGGGTTTCATAACAATGTGCATTCGGCAGTGCTGTCTGTGGCATTTTGTCTTCGTCACAGAGCACAATAAAACCTTCGACGCCGGTGATCTGATCTTTAACGCTTTCCAGCAGTGGCACAAAGGTTAAATCGACAAAAATCCAGCGGTCTTCAGCATGATTAATAATGTAAGAAAGCTGTTCGGCGAATAACCGCGGGTTAATGGTATGCAGTACAGCGCCTGAGCCAGACACACCAAAATACAGTTCAAAGTGGCGGTAACCATTCCATGCCAGCGTAGCAACTCGGTCACCTTGCTGAATACCAAGCCGGGCTAATAAATTCGCAACTTTTCGCGCCCGTTGTGCAGCATCTTTCATCGTGTAGCGATGAATATCACCTTCACAGCGACGGCTGACGATTTCGCTGCCGGGATGAGTTTGTTCAGCGTGTTCCAGTAAACCTGAAATCAGCAGCGGACGGTCCATAATCTGGCCTAACATAATCAGTCCTCAGTATTTATTTTTATCGGATATCAACATGTGACACATTAAGAGGATTAGAGTAATGACTCAAGACTCTTTCGTGTTACGAATTGTCAGGAAAATAACGATAAAACAGATGTTCATCTTTTTTCGGTCCGGTGATATGCCAGGTCAGCTCAAAACCATTAGCACTTTCGCGCAACTCTCCGGAATATAAGTCATTAATGCAGACATGATCTTGCGAACTTTTCCATAATCCATCAGCCGTTGGAATGAGTTCAAATAAAAACACCGGCTCACCACGACGGCCATGTGACAAAGCGATGCCGGTTGGTGTTTTTTTCCAGATAAAACGATTCTGCATTTCAACAATCTGGCCACTCTGCAACTGAAACTCGCCCTGTTCGATAAAATGCCGCTCATCCGCATTGCTGTCGTCTATCTGCACCCGTCCGCGCCCTTCTCCCTGCCAGCCGGTCAGTGAGCGTGGTCCGGGGCGGGATTCGTATGTAAAACCACCAATGGTCGCCAGGCGTTCCCACAGGTGCTGGATTCGCTCGGTTGTTTGCTGCATGCTGCCGCCTTTACTGCTGCTGTATGGATATTCGGGTATGCCGATTCTGTGGGCCGTTACCCTGCTTTGGGCCTTTTCTTTTTCGCTGATCGGCGTTTACCTGGCCGGCCAGGTCGACAGTTATTTTGCCGTATTAACCCGGGTTGTGCTCGCTTCTCTGATTTTCCTGCCCTGGCTGCTGAGAAACCCGGTTGCTCCGGCTCTGGCCCTGCGTTTAATGGCAATCGGTGCCATTCAGCTGGGGCTGATGTATCTGTTTTATTACCAGTCATTCCTGCTGCTGAGCGTGCCGGAAGTACTGGTTTTTACCATTTTTACGCCGGTGTACGTCACCCTGATTTATGACCTGCTGGCGCGGCGTTTCCGCGCGGCGTATCTGCTCAGTGCGGTGATTGCCATTCTTGGTGCCGCGATCATGCGCTATAACCAGCTCAGTCAGGATTTCTGGCTGGGGTTCTTTGTGGTGCAGGGCGCCAACCTCTGTTTTGCCAGTGGTCAGGTGCTGTACAAACGCCTGCTGGAAACCTGGCCATCATCACGCCCACTGGTTCAGCATCAGAGCTTTGGCTGGTTTTATCTGGGTGCTCTGCTGGTTGTACTACCCGCCTGGCTGCTGCTGGGCGGGGATAAATACCCGGCCAGCTCACTGCAGTGGGGCATTCTGTTATGGCTGGGGATTGTCGCTTCCGGGCTGGGGTATTTTTTCTGGAATCTGGGCGCGACCAGAGTCAGCAGCGGTCAGCTGGCGATTATGAACAATGCGCTGATTCCCGCAGGATTGATTGTTAATCTGCTGATCTGGAACCGTGACACCGATGTGTTACGGCTGGCAGCGGGCGCTGCGGTGATGATGCTGGCGCTGTGGCTGGTCAGCCGTTATCAGAAGGATAACGGCTGATTAACGACCAGATTATTCGTCTGCGGCAAACAGAATTTCGGTTAAGGCTTTAACGTAGCTTTCCGGTGGCTGAGCGCCGGAAATCAGGTATTTCTGATTAAGAATAACCGCCGGTACCGAACGGATACCCACCTCCTGCCACTGCTGCTGGGTGGCCCGGATGGTGTTGGCATAACGCTCTTCCGCCAGCACGGCCGCCGCTTCTGCGGCATCCAGCCCTGTTTCTGCCGCAATCGCACATAATTCTTCAGTGTTGCTGACATCACGCCCATCACGGAAGTAAGCGGTGAATAACGCCATTTTCAGGTCTGTCTGTTTGCCCTGTTCCGCCGCCCAGTGCAGCAGCTGATGAGCGGCAAAGGTGTTGAGAATGCGCTGCTCGTCGCGGAAATTAAAGGTAAACCCCAGGCTGGCGCCCATCTGCGTGATGCGCTCACGGTTAGCGCGGCTTTCTTCGTCGCTGCTGCCGTATTTTTCTGCGAGGTGTTCACGCAGATTTTGTCCTTCGGCCGGCATATCCGGGTTCAGTTCAAAGGGTTGCCAGTGAATATCAGCGACAATTTTGTCTTCCATGGCCGTCAGGGCCTGACGCAGACTGGCATAACCAATCGCGCACCACGGACACATAACATCGGAGACAATATCAATACGGAGAGTGGTTTTCATAAGTATTCCGCCACAGAAAAGCGGCCAGTATGACCGCCTCTTCTGTGCCTGACCAGTCACATCCGTGCAACAGTTTTACCTGCTGGCAGTCGGTGCTTCGGGCACTTTGCGAACATTAATCAATATCGACACCATGGCGCTTTTTTAATCCGGAAACCAGTTCCGCCTGATCTCGCAGAAAAGCGTTAAATTCTTCGATAAGCTGCGGGTGAGCCTGCGTCGCCAGACGGAAGTCTGAATTGGCATGGGGCAGAGCCCGGTCAAAGATCAGCTGTCCCGACAGGCCATTCTCCTGCAGATGCTGACGCACGACAGCAATATTGCCATACAATCCTTCCGCCCGGCCGACCAGCACACTGCTGACGGCGGCATTCAGATCGTTCACCTCCTGCAACACAATCTGCCCGCGGTTGATGGCATCCATAAATACCCGCGGGGTAAAACCGCGGATAGTCACCAGCCGGGTCAGCGTGCGGCCCGGCTCACGCGCGACAGGAACCATAACGCCATCAATAGCAACCAGGGTAACCGCACTGTAATACAGTGTTTTCTCGTTGCGACCCGGTACCTCCCAGTGCGGATTATCCGGGTATTTAAAATCGAGTTTTCCGGACAGGAAGTCGGCAAACAGCCGTTTAACCGGCAAGGGCCGATAACTGAAGGTGTAGCCGGCGCTTCTGGCAAAGGAATCCAGCAGATCCCGCGCATAGCCCTCATAGTTGCCATGACGGGTGACATAAATAGGGCTGTACTCCAGATCTTCCACGCCGATGACATACTCTCGGGCAGCAACAGACTGGAGAAAAAGCAGGCTGCACAGCATGAGAGAAACAGCTTTCATATCGCGCTCCCGGCGTAGTGAAACAAACCCGGAGCGATCTGCTCAGTCAGCCGTACAATATCAATACCGCATCAGTACGATATCAGCACACAGCCGCAACACAGTAGCTCCGTTGCCTTTGAGCTTAGCCCCGAAAGCGGATGATGGTCAGGGCATTTACACTTCCTGCGTCTTGTTTCTGCGCAGCTCGTTTT
Source organism: Thalassolituus hydrocarboniclasticus (assembly GCF_025345565.1). NCBI lineage: Bacteria > Pseudomonadati > Pseudomonadota > Gammaproteobacteria > Oceanospirillales > Oceanospirillaceae > Thalassolituus > Thalassolituus hydrocarboniclasticus. Next base: position 3,340,935 of record NZ_CP054475.1, read on the forward strand.
GCCATTTAACAATCAGTTCACGGTTATCGTGATCCCAGGGATGAAACCCCTCTTTGAAATAGTCACGGTATGGCTGGCGGATATTGCTCAGCATGCCCTTTTCACCATACATAAAACGACGAAAGCCTTTGATATCGCTCCAGGACGGCAGCTTTCTCGCCCACCACAGCAACGCCACCATATAAAATGCGATGCGCACATTGAACATCACAGTAACCAGCTTCAGCACCCGGCGCAGATATTTGCGGTCACCTTCCAGCTGCATATACACATCGAAAGCCACGGCTTTATGTTCAATTTCCTCAACCGCATGCCAGTACAGAAGATCTCTCACCGACTCTTCCAGTGGCTCCAGAACCTGCGGATTTTTCAGTACAAACTCAGCCATAATGGCTGTCATATGCTCCATGCCCACCGTCATCGCCAGGCGTAATTTCGGCGTTGCGAATTTACGCCGGGTGAAGCGCTGAATATCCCGTTGCAGATGCTTTTCTAGCCTGACTGCATCAATTCCAAGGTGGCGCAGTGCTTCGTTAATCTGCTTATGCTGATGGCTGTGATGACCCTCCTGACCGATAAAACCTTTGATCTGATCCTGCAGTTGCGGATCGGTTATACGGTCACGATACTGACGCACCGAGGCAATAAACTCAGCCTCTCCTGGCGGAAAAGTTGCCGACAATGCACCAAAAAATACCGACAAAAGAGAATTTCCGGAAAAGAAAAAACGCTCTTTAATATCGCCAAACGGGAAATGCATTCGCCGTGGTTTAATTTCCACATCGGCCGGTGTGTATGTGGTCACAGATGTATTCATCGGTGGGTCCTCATCTGAAATGTGAGAGTATTAATTGTTATGCTTACAAGCAGCGCTGGTGTATTAACGCGTTGTTGTTTTGTTGTGTGCGGTTAAAACTATGCCCTCACCTGCTTAACGCACAGGTGAATAAACGCCAAACTGGCCTGATCTCACACAGATTGGCACAATACTCCCGCCCTTATGGCCCAATCAGAGAACAATGATCATTCACAAACGAAAGGACACTCTTTATGCCCACCATCTGGGTTGATGCTGACGCCACACCACGCCCGGTACGTGATGTCATCTGTAAGGCTGCTGTCCGTACCGGTATGACGGCGTATTTTGTTGCCAACCATGCGGTGCCACTGCCGCCATCGCCCTTTCTTAAGGCAGTGCAGGTAGAAGCCGGTTTCGATGTTGCCGACAACCTGATTGTGCAACGCTGCAGTGCCGGCGATCTGGTGATTACCCAGGATATTCCGCTGGCCGCCGAAGTTATTGAAAAGCAGGCACTGGCTCTCAATAACCGTGGTGAAACCTATACCCCGGAAACCATCCGCCAGCGTCTGAATATGCGCGATTTTATGGAAACCCTGCGCTCCAGCGGTATACAAAGCGGTGGCCCGGCAGCGTTCTCTGAACGCGATAAAGCCCAGTTTGCCAATGCCCTCGACCGCTGGCTGGTAAAACAGAAAAAATCTGAAAACTGAGTGCTGTTCCGCATCGCTGACTTGCGGGCAACACACTGCAACGCACTGAAAAAGAGGTCCGCTTATGCACATTGTTGTTTATGGCGCCGGTTCCATCGGTTGCTACCTGGGTGCCGCACTGCATCTTGAAGGTCTGTCGGTTACCCTGCTGGGCAGACCCCGGATTCAGGAAGAAATAAAACAGGCCGGCGGCATTCATATCAGTGACTATATCGGTGGTGATCAGCTGGTCAGCGGCATCTCCTTCGAGCACAAAGAAGCGGCACTGGCTCAGGCCGATATCGTGCTGGTAACCCTGAAGTGTCTGGCGATGGAGCAGGCTGCGGCCGCGCTGGCACACTATTGCCGTCCCGGAACCCGTGTTATCTGTCTGCAGAATGGCCTCGGCAGCGACCGCGTGGTGCGCGAGGAATGTCCGCAACTGCTGGTGTCTCAGGGGATTGTGGGCTTCAACGTTCTGCATCAGGACAACGGCCACTTTCACCGCGGTACCGACGGTGCAGTTCATCTGAGCGACGACGATGCCTTTATGCCGATCCGCGATGCCTTTCTCGAACAGCAGATTCCCTGCCTGCTGGAACGCGATTTCCAGTCGGTTGCCTGGGGCAAACTGCAGCTTAATTTAAACAATGCCATTAATGCGCTGGCCGATATTCCGCTGAAACAGGAACTGGAACAGCGTGGTTACCGCCGCGTGCTGAGTTGCGCCATGAAAGAACTGGCAACCGTCGCCGCCAAAAAAGGCATCAGTCTGGCACGTATGACCGCACTGCCACCGGCATTGTTACCCGGCCTGATTAACAGCCCGGATTTTCTCTTTCACCGGCTGGCAAAAAAGATGCTGGAAATTGACCCGCAGGCGCGCTCATCGATGTGGGAAGACCTGCAGCAGAAACGCCTGACCGAAATTCATTTTCTTAATGGTGCCGTTGCCGCCGAAGGTGAAAAACTGGGTGTGCCTACCCCGGTAAACCGCACCCTGTGTCGTCTGATTCACGAAGTGGAAAGCGGTAAACGCCAGCAGGGACTGAGTCCCCGCGAACTGGAGCTGGAGATTCGCAGGGGCGGGTAAGGCGCGGGTAAGTAAAAGAGCGGATAGGTAAAGGAATAGATAAATAAAGGACAGATAAATTAAGGCCTGCATTGCAGGCCTTTATTGTGTCAGACCGGTGCGGGTTCTGGCTTTTTGTCTTTGCGGACGCTCTTATCCGCTTTATCTGCTACTTCGGTTTGCTGATCCGCAATACTGATCCAGTCAAAATGCGGCGCAAACACCTTTTTCGTACGGGCGCGGTATTCCAGCGTGGAGGATGGCCAGATAGTAAAGTTCTTACCGTTATCCTGCTGATACCAGCTCTTACAGCCGGAGGTCCAGACCGTATTCTTCATCCGCCCCTGAATTTCAGCGTTGTATTTATTCTGTTCTTCGATTTTAACGTTAAAGTAATCAGCGCCTTTTTCCTGAACCTTTTTAATACACTGGATAATGTAATTCACCTGTGACTCAATCATAAAAATAATCGAATTGTGGCCCAGTGCGGTATTCGGCCCAACCAGCTGAAACAGGTTCGGAAATCCGGATACCACAGTCCCCAGATAGCCTTCGGCGCCATCGGCCCAGTCTTTCATAATGCTGTGCCCCGGCAGTCCATCCAGCGTAAAGTCTTTCATAAAACCACGCGGATCGACGATAAAACCGGTGCCGAGAATAATGGTATCGCAGGGGCGTTCAACGCCATTGCGGTCGACAATGCTGTGCTCACGGATTTCCTGAATACCGTCGGTAATCAGATCGACATTACTGCGGTTAAAGGTCGGGTAATATTTATTGGAAATCAGAATGCGCTTGCAACCAATAGTGTAATCCGGCGTCAACTTTTTACGTACCACCGGGTCTTTGACTTTCATGCGGATAAACAGCTTTGCCAGACTCTGCAAGGCAACGGCGAGGCGCGGATGAAAAATCGGCCAGACCCGCATTTCATTGGTGGTATATAACCGTGCACGGTGCAGTTTGCGCAGTGCCGGGAAAGTGCGGAACAGCGTTTTACGGATTTCACCATAGCGGCGCTCATCGCGCGGAATAACCCAGGCCGGAGAACGCTGGTAAACATCCAGTTGCTGCACTTGCGGCGCAATTTCCGGCAGATACTGCACCGCGCTGCCGCCGGTACCAACAGATGCCACGCGCTTGCCATTCAGATCATAGCCATGATCCCAGCGCGCAGAATGCATCACCTTACCTTTAAAACTGTCCAGACCGGGAATATCCGGAATCGCCGGATGATGCAGCGGGCCCGAGGCCAGCACAAAATAACGCGCGCGGATTTCTGCCCCGCCTTTGGTGCCAATCGTCCAGTATCCGGTCTTACTGTCAAACTGGCTGCGGTTAACTTCCTGGCCGAAACGGATAAAGGGACGCATCTGATAATCGTCGGTGGTTTTTAAAATATAATCCTGAATCTCGTGCCATGGGGCATAACGTTTACTCCACTCCGGATTACCGGCAAAAGAGTACGAATACAGATGCGACTGCACATCACAGGCACAACCCGGATAGGTATTGTCGCGCCAGGTGCCACCAACCTCATCGGCTTTTTCCAGAATAATAAAATCCCTGATGCCCGCTTCTTTCAGCTGAATGCCCATACACAAACCACCAAAACCAGCCCCGACAATGACGACGTCGGTGGTTGCCGGTAAAGCCTGCTGAGAATCCGGAGTATGTTTTTGCTGCGTCATGATATTCACCTTTATTGTTATTCGCTCAGGCCGCCGGGCAGGGTTTATTCCGCAAAGCTGCTCCGGCCATGATCTGAATCTACGTTTCCGGCGGTTGCTCTGGCTATGCTGGAAAAAACAATAAATTGATAAAAACGGCCATTATGACTCTGCGCTCAATTCTCGCCCTGACCTTTACCGTCGAACAGCTGCGCCAGCATTACCAGCTGGATACCGAAGCCATCCTTGCCCGTCATGGCTTACAGCAGGCGCATCTGGATGCCAATGCCACCATCAGTCAGGCCGATGAGCTGGCGATTCTGGCCGAATTTGCCGACCAGATTCAGCACGATCCGCTGGCGGCCATCACCATCGGCTCTACCTTTGGCCTGTCGAGTTATGGCGCCTTTGCCATGATGCTGATGAGCTGCAGTTCGGTGTATGAGGCTTTTGCGCTGGGGATTAAATATCAGCAACTGAGTTATCTGTTCAGCGAGCTGGATTATCAGCTCGATGGCGATACCGTCCTGTTAAAACTGAAGCCCTATCCTCTGCCCGATCATCTGCAGCGTTTTATTGTTGACCGTGATGTGGCCGGCACCTGGCACTTTCTCAATACCATGCAGACCATGCTGGGCCGTCATCTGAAACCGCTGGCCATTCACATGCCTTATATGCAGCCGGCAGAAGCCGCAGCCTACCGCGAAAAATTCCAGTGCCCGGTAGAATTTGGCTGTAATGAAGCAGCCTTTGTGCTGCCGCTGGAGGTGTTGCGCCTGCCCTTTCCCGGCGCCAATGCCACGGCGCTGGATCTCTATCGTGGTCAGTGCGAAGAAATAATAAAGCAACGCAGTCAGGTGCGGACGGAAGCATTAAGCGAACGCTTAAAACAGTATCTGACGATGTTCAGCCAGCGCTTTCCGGCCATTAAAGACTGTGCCGCGACCTTTGGTTTAAGTGAGCGCCAGTTCCGCCGTTTATTAAGCGACGAAGGGCAGAGTTTTCAGCAGGTTCTGGATAATGTGCGGGCAGAAAAAGCCTGTCATTTACTCAGGCATTCATCACAGAGTGTGGAAAAAATAGCGTTATTACTGGGGTATTCTGAGGCTGCAGGATTTATTCATGCCTTTAAAAAATGGCAGAACATTACTCCGGCACAGTACCGCAAACAAACGGCAGAAAAGACAGAACCCGGTGCCTGAATTGCGCGGCTATTCCTCAGGCCAGGCGTTGTCGTCGGCGGCCATAAATTCTTCGCCATCACCGATAAAGTCGTCAGCATCATCCTGACTGTCGGCGCCACCGAATAAATCGTGCAGCAGACTTTTTTCATCACCACTGACGGCGGTTTCGGCCATATCCGGATGTTCAAAGCAGACCTGATTACGTCCCTGACGTTTAGCCTGATACAGATAATGATCAGCCATGCCAATCAGGCTGCTGGCGCTGTGCGGCTGCTGGGCACTGTGTAATGCCAGCCCGATGCTGGCAGTAATCTGCAACTCACCACCATCAATGCGCACCAGTGTGGAAGCAATATTCTCCCGTAATCGTTCAGCCACCTGTACCGCCAGCATCAGCTCAGTAGAAGGCAGAATAATGACGAATTCTTCACCACCATAGCGGCATTGCACATCCAGTTTGCGGGTACTTTCACGAATCAGTCGCGCGGTTTGCTTCAGTACTTCGTCGCCGGCCGGGTGACCCCAGGTATCGTTAATGGATTTAAAGTGATCGAGATCGACCATCATCAGTGCTGTCGACATCAGGGTGCGCTGGGTTCGTTCCAGCTCCTGCTCCAGCGCTTCACGGAAATGACGCAGATTATAAAGCCCCGTCAGCGGGTCGGTTGCTACCTGTTCGCGCAGCAACTGCACTTCATCAATAAAAGGGCAGCTCAGCTCCCCGACCGGACATGCGGGGATCGTCTGATTACTGCTGTGCGATTGTCCGGATGACGTTGCGTCGCTCATCTGTCCACTTATGTTTGTTGTTGTGACACGCTAAAAGCGCACGGCCCCGGGCCGGTTAACGCTCAAAGTTTAGCCGAAGATCAGCCGTTTGCCGGATGTTGGAATGACAAATTTGTCAGAAATCGTCCGGGGCGCGTAAGCCGGCGCCAAGTTCATCCACATCCGGTTCCAGCCCCGCAGCCCCCACTCCGTCGAGCCTGCCGTTCAGGGTTGGTAAGCGCACACTGAACTGCACGCCACGGATATCCAGCGGCATAAAACTGAGCAGGTCGGCTTTGCGCCCACTCAGGCTGATCAGCCATTGCGGCTGCGCCGGATTGTGTGGATCAAACCACTGGTTTATACCTTCCGCCAGCGTCAGGCGCGCAACCTGCGGGTTGCTGCGGCTGCTGACCTCAATGCTGTGCAGCCGTTTTTCTGCACGCAATTCCCACTGCTTTGCAGCCCCGGCATTACTGTCTGCCAGGCACACCTGTGGCTCACCGGCAGCGTTCAGCGTCACCTCCAGATTCAGGTTCTGTACTTCGCCACCGGCCAGTTCAATGCGCAGGTGGTACAGCTCGCTGTGGTTATGAATATTGTCGAAACCGATATCACCATCAAAACCCTGCACAATCTGCTGAGCAAAATACAGCCCCAGACCTTTACCGTTATGTTCTCGCGCACGGCGGGTGGAAAAGCCCAGCTGAAAAATCTGCTCACGGGATTCATCACTGATATGCGGGCCCCGGTTATAGATGCTCACACATAAGCATTGCTGTGCTTCCCACAGGCGGATAGCAATCGGCGCAAAGCGGCTTTTGTACTGACGTTTGGTGGCAAAGAACTGGGCATTGCGCAGCAGATTTTCCAGTAATAAAACAATGTGATTGGCGTTACCCAGCAGTTCATCACAGGGCTGCAGCTCAATGCGGTAGAGGCCTTCGCTGTCGGTCAGTAATAACGGTTTGTCCTGTTGTGCAGACAACTGAGCCAGAGCGTCGGCGTCGTATAAAAATGCCGGCTCCGGATTACCCTGCTCATCGCACAGGGTGACGCCCAGATGCAGCGTCAGGGTATCCAACAGTGCCCGCTGCGGATCGAAAGTGGGCACCAGCGGCAGCTCGCTTAAGGCACTGCCCTGTAATTCAGCCTGAAATAATAATTCTTCGCAGCGGCTGACATTGGCACCGATATGCAGCGCCATATTGTCGGTGGTGGATAAATCGAGCAAATCCCATAAATAGCGCATCCCCACCAGCGCCTGCTGATACAGCAGCGCATTATTACCCTGCTCATCCGGCAGGCTGTGGCTGGCGGCATAGGTGAGCGCCGACTGCACTTTATCGAACGAAATTACACCGTTATGGCGCACCTCGGCTGCAATGCTTTTAAAGTGCAGGTATTTTTCGTCGTACTCCATATATTCCAGCAGTTTATCGCTGATAAAGAGTTTCAGTTTGTCGGTATGACTGGCCGAGGTCTGCGCCCGCTGCTGCAGCTGACGTTTGCTGTTCCACAATTGTTGCAGGCTGGCTTTGACCTTGCGCTGCTGACGGCTGAAATGGCGAAAATCCAGCCAGGCAAGAATTAAAAAGGCAGCAAAGGCAGCACTGAAATACTGCGTACTGAAAATAAACGCCGGTATTTTCAGCATATCGGCCAGCGCAGGCGACAACAGCAACAGGGCATAAAACAGCAATGATTTCGCTGCCAGTAAGGTGCGCCACGGATAACGGATACGGAAGATGAATTTATCGCCGTGGTCTTCCGTCTGCAGAGTCTCTTCCGCGCTGTTGCTGTCTTTCATTGCTGCTCCGTTTAACTGTTTTACGCAGATATCAGTCTTTAGCGGCTGGCCTGAGCCTGTTTATCTCAGGCCGGCGCTTTCCATAAATACGCGCCTTCGGCACCAAAAGTGGCAATACCCTGCCCGGCTTTGCATAAATTCATAAAGGCTTCTTCATCGCCATGGGCCAGCGCCAGCGATTTGCGCAGGGTTTTAATATGCTGGCGATAATTGGCGTAGGAAAACTTTTCCAGATCGGCATCCAGCCATTCCGCCATTTGCAGCGTGGTAACAGGGCGTGGTGACGCTTCCACCAGAAAGCGCAGAATCTTGCGCGGTGTCGGCGCCAGAGGCCGGGCCTGATTGGCCGGATTCATTAATTTCTGGCCCTTCCACCACACTTCCCAGCTGACCAGATCAATACGTAATTCGCCGCTGACCAGCTGAGATTTTTTATTCGCCGCCGGAGTCAGACTCTGGCGTAACAGAGCTTTCATGCGCCACAGCAAAACCCCTTCGATATTGCGCTGATGCTTGGCAATAAAATCCTGGGTAACGCCCTGCTCAAAGGCTTTCTGTTCAATACCGGTGCCGGAGTGCTCGGATAAAAACACAATCGGCAGCGCCGGCCACTTTTTCAGCAGCGCACGCGACACACTGAAACCGCCATCGTCGTTACCGTTCAGGCTGGCGTCGAGAATCGCGATATGCGGCGCATCGGCGTCATCGGTCTGGCTGATACGCGCCAGCGCGGCTTCCGAGAACTTAAACACCTCAAGCTTATTGTGCTCAGCTTCCGGCAGATCGGCTTCGGCACCAGGGGCAAAGTCGGTGCGCTCCAGCAAGGCCCGGAACTTGTCGATCCAGTGGCTCTGATCTTCGACCCAGAAAATTTTGATCATCTCTTCCTCTCCTGCAGGGCCTGTTAACAGGCCGGTCCTGAGCATACCACCAGCCGCCGCCGGTGCAGACGCCCGGACACAACCAGCGCGACAGAAATCACATTCTTCTCACCGATTTTTCACCGGCATCACGCAATCTGTATTCATCGGCTCTCCGCAGCCACCTTTCCAGGGCCTGTTCACACTAAGTGAACCGGGCCTGCTGAGAGCCAGTTTTTCTCAGGACAAGGAGAGAGGAGTGATATTAGCGGGCTAAATGAATGACGAACGACGATGTTAATGGGGAAAACGGGCCTCAGCCCGGAGGGTTATGGCTAAAAATTCCTCATCCTACGTTGCTGCTCATTCGCTTAACCCGTTAGGCAACACTCTCAGCGCCTTGTCTGAGAAATTTTTAGCTAATAACAGGCCTGCTTAATTAGTGTGAACAGGCCCTAAGCAACACGAGGACAGAATCATGAATGACTTACTCACTCTCTGGTCCGCCAACAGCGCTGTATCCGCCGCTATCTGGCTGGTGCTGGCGATGACCCTGCTGTATTTCGGCCGCAACCCGGCCCACCGTATCCTGCTCAGCAGTGGTCAGGGTCTGCGTCATATGCTGCGCATGGCCAGCCGCGCCCTGAGCCAGCTGGAACGCCAGCTGGGTAAGCGTAACCGCGAAGTCTTACTGGCCGCCGCACGCAACGATGCCGAACGCCGTATCGAACGCGAATTTACCCGTATCCAGACTCTGGTGGCGCGCGATTTATCCGGCTATCCGGCGCTGCACCGCCAGATCAGCACCGCCATCGACAATGTCGAGAACAGCTACCGCGAAGCCGGCGACAGCGCGCCGCTGCCACCGGCCTGGGGTGAGGTGGTGAATACCATTGCCGCGCTGCCCAGCCATGGTGATCCTGCGGTTGCCAAGATTCTCAGCAATATTAAAGACGCGGTGCACGACACCCATAAAGAAACCCTGAAAACCTGGCAGGCCAGCGCCGATCAGCGCCACAAACTGCTGGCGAAAATGCAGCCGGAATGGCGCACGCTGAACGGCAAAATGGACGAAGTGGCACGCACTATCGATAACCTCGATAACCGTACCCACCAGCTCGACAAGCAGATGCAGCACTATGAAGAAGTACGCCGTGGTGAAGATGCGGCGGTACGCAGCCTGACCTCCAGCTCGCTGACTCAGTTCTTTATTGCCGGCCTGGTGCTGACCATTGCCCTGCTCGGTGGCCTGATCAACTTCCAGCTGATCGCCATGCCGATGTCGGAAATGGTGGGCGGAACCAGCTATATCGGTGGCGTAAAAACCTCAGATATTGCCGCGCTGGTGATCATTCTGATTGAGATTGCGATGGGCCTGTTTTTGCTGGAATCACTGCGCATTACCCGTCTGTTTCCGATCATCAGCAGCATGGATGATCAGATGCGCCGCCGCATGATGATTATCAGCCTCAGCATCCTGTGCATTCTGGCCGGTATCGAAGCCTCACTGGCCTATATGCGTGACCTGCTGGCACTGGATAAAGAAGCCCTGCAGCAATCACTGAGCATGGCGGCAAATGCCTCCGGCGTAGCCGCCAGCAATGCAGAATTCCGCTGGATTCCATCCATCGGGCAAATGGTGATGGGCTTTATCCTGCCGTTTGCGCTGGCCTTTATCGCCATCCCGCTGGAGTCCTTTATTCACTCGCTGCGCACCGTGCTGGGTCTGGCACTGGTCGCCATGATCCGTCTGGTCGCCATTGCCGCCCGTCTGCTAGGCAACCTGGCCGGTCACAGCGCCACCCTGCTGACCCACGCCTACGACCTGCTGATCATGCTGCCGTTAAGCATCGAGCGTCTGTTCAGCCGTAAGCGCGAAGCGGCAACTGCGGTGCAGTTTGATGACAGCCAGACCACCGATGAGCTGGCCGATGCCATCCCGGATGTAGCCGCCGAAGAAAAACGCAGCCGTAAAAGCCGCAGCAAAAACAACAGCAGCAACAACAGTGGCGACGCGGCTGTAGCCGTCGCCTGAATCAGAGGAGTGACGATTATGAATAGCTTCAAACGCCTGGTTGCCACCGCCGCCCTGCCCCTGAGCTTACTGCTCAGCGGCTGCGGCGAGCAGGCACCACAGAATAAAGCGGTCTATCTGCTGATCGACACCTCGGGCACCTACACCCAGGAGCTGAACAAAGCACAGGCCATTCTCAACTACCTGCTGGCCAACCTCGACAGTGGCGACTCCATTGCCGTGGCCCGTATCGACAGTGGCAGTTTCAGCGAGAAAGACATCATCGCCAAAACCACCTTCGATATGCGCCCCAGCACCGCCAACGATCAGAAGCGTCAGTTCAAGCTGGCCATGGATGAGTTCGCCGCCAACCTGAAAAAAGGCAGCGCCAATACCGACATCACCGGCGGTGTGCTGCAGGCCACGCAATATCTGAACGAAACCGGTGCCGGTAATAAATACGTCTTTATTTTTTCCGATTTAGAAGAGGATTTACCCCATGATCACATTAGAAACTTTCCAATTAGTCTGGATAACATTCACGTGGTTGCTCTCAATGTCACTAAGCTACGCAGCGATAACATTGACCCGCGGGACTACCTCAACCGACTAGCAAACTGGCAGCACAGAGTCATAGAAGGCGGCGGTGACTGGCGCGTGATTAACGATCTGGAACGTATGGATAAGCTGATCGTCGCTAACTGACCCAATTACCGAGTCATAGAAGGTGGCGGTGACTGGCGCGTGATTAACGATCTGGAACGTATGGATAAGCTGATCGTTGCCAATTAATAATCATGCTTAAGAACCTCATCTTCTCTCAATAAGTTCTCCCCTTGCCGGCCTCAGCGCCGGCTTTTTTATGCAGCTTATCTCTGCCTGCGGCGCCGCGGCTGTTATGATCGGCACACTGCCACGCAACGAAAAACGCCATGAGCACCAAAGACACCGATACCCGCCCCGACCGTAATTTCGACGATCTGGCCGCACGCTTTGCCCGCACCATTTATGCAACCCCCAGAGGCCAGCTGCGGCTGATGGCGCTGCGTGCCGATTTTGCTGATCTGAACATCGCTCTGTCTGACGCCAGCGTGCTGGATATCGGCGGCGGCCAGGGGCAGTTCAGTCTGGAGCTGGCACAACAGGGAGCACAGGTCAGTCTGTGTGATATTTCCGCCGAAATGCTGCAACTGGCGCGCGATCAGTTTGCCGCTCAGCAACTGCCGTTAACGGTAAAACACTGTGCGCTGCAGGACGTGGCCGCAGAATTTCCGCAATCCTTCGATATTGTGCTTAATCATGCGGTACTGGAGTGGCTGGAAGATCCCTTTGCTGCACTGCCATTACTCGCCGACCGGGTAAAACCCGGTGGCTGGCTGTCGCTGATGTTTTATAACCTGCACGGCCATCAATTCCGCCAGTTAATGAATGGCCGTACCCATGCGCCGCAATCGGCCAACCCGCGTTTACGCGACGAAGGCAATGCGCCGCAGCATCCACTCGACCCGTATGCCATCGAACAGGCGCTGAATACCCTCGGTTTTCATGTTGAGCGCTGGCGCGGCATTCGTTGTGTGCACGATCATATGCATCAGAAAATCCGTGACCGTATTGGTCAGGATGCGGTGAATAAAGCCGATCTCGAATTCGGAACGCTGGAGCCCTACCGGCAGTTTGGGCGCTATGTGCATTTTCTGGCGCGTAAAGAACGCTGAAAATCAGCGCACCGCTTCCTGCAATAAGCGAATCAGTTGCGGCCCCTGCGGGTGTTCGCGGTTGACATAAACCACGTGCGGAAAGGTGGAGATAATGGTGTCCGAAAATTGCAGCCGGTTAACGTCCAGCTTATGTAACCTGGCGTAGTACCAGCCGGTATCCTCAACACTGAGCACATAATCCACCCGCCCTTCGGCCAGCATCAGAATGCCCTGATCAAGGTTGTTAACAAAGACCGGCTGCATACCGGCATCAATAAAGGGCGTTATAAAGGCACCAGCGGAACCGGAACGGATAGTCGCCAGGGTTTTACCCTTTAACTCGTCGAGACTGCTCCAGCGAAATGGTGTCTGCTGTCTCTGACGAAAAAGCCCCATGCGGATAGCCGCCGGCGCCAGAGTAATCACCTGCGCATGCTCACTGTCTGCTCTGGCCGGAAAAAAACTCGCCAGCCAGCCGCTGGACTTATTCACCGCCAGCGGTGCCCTTGCCGGTGGCAGATATTCCGCACCGGCATACCAGTTGTAAGGTTTAAGCAGCTGATTGAGCAGGCGGAACGACAGACCATCGCCATCGGTACCGACGCTGGTAAAGGGAGGATATTCGATGGCCAGAACCCGAATATGAACAGGCTGTGGTGCACGCTCAGCCGAATGGTTGCTGCCCATAATCAGCACTGCAATGCCTGACAACAGCGCCAGAAACAGCAGTATCCGCAACAGCCCAACCAGAGACAGGCCCATAACACTCTCCGAAAATCCGGCTTCCAGCAGTGATATCTCCCTGAACGGCACCCACTGACTGACCATAAAAAACAAAGCGCAGCGCGAAAGGCTCCGCTGTACATTGCACTTACAGTTTAGCCTGCGTCTAATACGGAGTTACAGCAATAAAAGCGATGTCCGATGAAACTACTGATCAGCGCCTGCCTGCTGGGACAACCGGTACGCTACGATGGCCGCGCCAACGATGACAAAACCGACAACTTCCGCCACCAGTTACAGCGCTGGCAAGAGGCGGGGATTCTGATTCCTGTTTGTCCTGAAGTCGCCGGAGGTTTGCCGACGCCTCGTCCGGCTGCAGAAATTGATCAGGGAGATGGTGAGGCGGTTTTGCAGGGCAAGGCACGCATCATTTCACGTGACAGAGAAGATTTTACCCGCGAGTTTATCGATGGTGCTCAACAGGCACTCGCCAGCGCCCGCCGTCACGGCGCGGTTGCAGCCCTGCTGGCGGCACGCTCTCCATCCTGTGGCAGTGATGGTATTTATAATGGTGAGTTTAATGCCACGCTGCGCAATGGAATGGGCGTAACCGCAGCCCTGCTGAGCGGGCACGGCATTCCCTGCTTCAGCCCGGAGATGTTTCCTGAGCTGCTGCAATGGCTCAGGCAGCAACATCCGATATTCGCCCGGCAATTTATTGATTAATCATAAGGCCATCTCACTATGCCCCGCTTAATTGTTTTGCGCTTACATCTCCGGCCAGTGCTTGTTTGCCTTCTGTTGTTATCTGCGGCGTCTCCTGCCCAGGCTTTTTTGACTACACAGATTTATCAGGCAGGCAAAGACAGTCAGGGATTACGCATTGGCTGGCATAACGAAAATCCGGATTTTTTCTGGCGCTCTTATATCGGTGTGCAACAGGATGCCCGCTACGCCGGTGATTATTATCCGGCCGCGGGAGCTGACTGGGTAATTCCCGTGCCTGGCACACTGTCGACCTTATTTATTGGCCCACGGCTGCAGTTTGATGCAGACAAAACTGCAGGTATTCATGCCGGACTGACATTATTTAAAGTGTTCGAACTGGGCTGGCAGGGTGATGTGGAAAACCGGAAAACGCAGATGTATGCGGGATTAAACTGGAGTTTTTAAGCATCACCGCTCAAGCAGCAATTCCGGGATGCGTGACGTTAATTAATTGCGGGTATTTTGGACGTTGGACGAAGCTTTAAGAAATGGCGCTGGAGGATGTGCTAACGATCGCAAGCGACCTGTTCAGCCACTTGTCGAACCTGGGGAGGCTGTTCGTATCATCCTGATACTCACCCTGCGGGCTGCGCATTAATTCGTTCCCGACGAATTAATCTCACCTTCGTTGCTTAACGGCGGCTTCGATAATTTACTGCGTGTGATTTATTTCGGATGCTTCGGACGAAGCTTTAAGAAATGGCGCTGGAGGATGTGCTAACGATCGCAAGCGACCTGGCCTTCGGCCTACGCACTCTTCGTTCGCAGGCTCACTGCGATTGTCTCTCGGGCATCCTGCCCTCACCCCTGCGGGCGCTTGCAGCGGACCAAATGGCTCCCGGCCATTTGTCGAACCTATGGAGGTTCTTATCCGACCGAGCTAATAACAGCTTCGATGACGTTTCAGATATTCTGGATTTTTTTGACTTCGGATGAAGTTTTAAGAAATGGCGCGCTCGGGAGGATTCGAACCTCCGACCGCCTGGTTCGTAGCCAGGTACTCTATCCAGCTGAGCTACGAGCGCGCATCAGGTATAACAATTCACGAAGGGGCATTCTGTCTTGGGGAAAGAATGGCGCGCTCGGGAGGATTCGAACCTCCGACCGCCTGGTTCGTAGCCAGGTACTCTATCCAGCTGAGCTACGAGCGCGCATCGTGGGGCGCGTATTATAGGGAGTCAGTGCTAACTGTCAACGCTTTTAATACACATCTGCGGGAGCAGAAAACGTGGCGGAGAGAGAGGGATTCGAACCCTCGATAGGGGTAAACCTATACACCCTTAGCAGGGGTGCGCCTTCAGCCACTCGGCCATCTCTCCAGTTCACGGCGCGCATGATACCACGTTCCTGCAAAAATCAAAGGAAAAATTTTAACAAAATTAAGGTGTTAGTAATTCCCGTGACTTTCGTCGTGACCTTCGTCACCATCTTTCTCGCGCTGGATGCGCTGGTAAATCTCTTCACGGTGTACGGCAACTTCTTTTGGTGCGTTAACACCAATGCGTACCTGGTTTCCTTTAACGCCTAAGACAGTCACGGTGACTTCGTCACCAACCATCAAAGTTTCGCCTACGCGACGGGTTAAAATAAGCATAGGAGTTCTCCTGACATTCCTGTTCGGTTCTAGGGTGCTTTGGCGGTTAAGCCGATATTCTCACGTCCCAATGCTCAGTATTGACCACTATGGTCAGAAATGAAGCGAAGGCGAGGCGTTATTGAGAATATTTAGTTATTAGGGGGCTCTCAGTCATTGAGCGCCCCCTAATGAGGGTCGGAAAGGACGGAGGGTTATTCTGCCTGCTCTTCTGCATCCAGGCCGAAGGCTGTGTGCAGCGCGCGGACCGCCAGTTCCAGATACTTTTCTGCAATCACAACAGAAATCTTAATTTCGGAGGTGGTGATTGCCAGAATATTAATATTCTCGTCAGCAAGAACTTTGAACATTTTGCTGGCAACGCCGGCATGAGAACGCATGCCCACACCCACCATAGACACTTTACAGATGTCGTCAGTTCCGGTCGCTTCACGGGCATTCAGTTCTGTAGCCAGGCTGTTAAGAATTTTCAGCGCTTTCTGATAGTCGCTGCGGTTTACGGTGAAGGTGAAGTCAGTCGTACCGTCTTCAGACACGTTCTGAACAATCATGTCCACTTCGATATTCGCGTCGCTGATTGGCACCAGAATACGGGATGCCACACCCGGAACATCGGGTACACCTTTCAGGGTAAGTTTTGCTTCGTCGCGATTGAATGCAATGCCTGAAATAACTGGATTTTCCACGGAGCTCATCTCCTCCATCGTGATCAAGGTGCCGTTACCTTCCTTAAATGAGGAAAGTACACGCAGGGGAACTTTGTACTTACCGGCAAATTCAACCGAACGAATCTGCAGAACCTTTGAACCCAGGCTGGCCATTTCCAGCATTTCTTCAAAAGTTACTTTATCCATACGGCGTGCGGCCGGAACAACGCGCGGATCGGTGGTATATACACCATCGACGTCGGTATAAATCTGACATTCGTCTGCACCCAGTGCCGCAGCCAGTGCAACACCTGTGGTATCAGAACCACCACGACCCAGCGTAGTGATGTTGTTATCGTCATCAATCCCCTGAAAGCCAGCCACAATCACCACGCCGCCGCCATCCAGCTGCTTACGCATGGCGCTGGTGTCGATATCTTCAATACGGGCTTTCATGTAAGAGCTGTCGGTTTTGATACCAACCTGCCAACCGGTGAAAGAACGGGCATCCACACCGCGCTTCTGCAGCGCCATTGCCAGCAGGGCAATCGTCACCTGCTCGCCGGTAGATACCAGCACATCCATTTCGCGTGGAGTCGGATTTTCGGAAATGCCTTTCGCAAGACCAATCAGGCGATTGGTTTCACCGCTCATCGCGGAGACGGCAACAACTATTTGATGGCCGGCGTCGTGGAAAGACTTAACTTTATCGGCAACGGCCTCGATGCGTTCAATAGAACCTACGGATGTACCGCCGTATTTCTGTACGTATAGCGCCATGATGTGTCTTTACTGGGATTGACTGGTTGAAGGGGCGCTCATTAAACAACAAATGTCCACAACAAGAAAGATGGCCTATTGGCTTAAAACGCAACAGTCTGATGCCGGTGTGGCCTTTATCGCAAATCCCTCTGCAATAACCAGCTTTGATAAAAAAACAGCGGGCAATGCCCGCTGTTTTTTGTCCAGCCTGCGCGCTTAAGACAGCTGCGCCTGTGCCCACTTACTGAAAGCGGCCAGAGCGTCGTCAATGCCTTCCGGCTTCTGACCACCGGCCTGAGCCATTTCCGGCTTACCGCCGCCACGGCCATCGACATAAGGCGCACACTCTTTAACCGCATCACCGGCTTTGGCTTTACCAATCAGGTCTTTGGTCACACCGGCCAGCAGTGTCACTTTGCCTTCGGTTTCCGCCGCCAGCATGATCAGCGCAGAACCCAGCTTGTTTTTCAGCTGGTCCATCGTGGTACGCAGTGCTTCGACATCAGCACCATCCAGACGGGCTGACAGCACTTTTACGCCGTTAATATCCTGCGCATTGTTCGCCAGATCGGAACCGGCACTGGAAGCCAGTTTGGATTTCAGCGCATCCAGTTCTTTTTCCAGCTGACGGTTACGCGCCATCAGTTGCTCAACTTTGTCGCCAACGTTATCAGCCGAACCTTTCAGGTTGCGGGCAATACCGTTCAGTGTGGCTTCTTCGCGGGCAATAAAGTCCAGCGCTGCCTGACCCACGACCGCTTCAATACGGCGGATACCGGCGGCAATACCGCTTTCGCTGCTGACTTTCAGCACGCCGATATCACCGGTGCGTTTGGCGTGAGTACCACCACAAAGCTCGACCGAGAAATCATCCACACCCATCGACAGCACGCGCACTTCGTCATCGTACTTTTCGCCGAACAGTGCCATCGCACCGGAGTTACGGGCATCGTCGATGTTCATCAGACGGGTCGTTACTTCGGTATTGGCGCGGATCTGAGCGTTAACGATGTTTTCGATCTCAGCCAGCTCTCCTGGTTTAACCGCTTCCAGATGCGAGAAGTCGAAACGCAGTTTGTCGTAAGTCACCAGCGAGCCTTTCTGACTGACATGCTCACCCAGCACTTTGCGCAGGGCAGCATGCAGCAGGTGAGTAGCCGAGTGGTGAATGGCCGTCGACTGACGCTTTTCCGCATCAACCGTTGCGGTCAGCTGGTCACCGACTTTCACCGAACCTTCAACCAGCACGCCTTTGTGCAGGTGGTTTTTGCCTTCTTTGCTGGTGTCTTTCACCTGGAAGACAACGCCGTTGGCTTTCAGGAAACCGGTATCACCCGCCTGACCACCGCTTTCGGCATAAAAGGCGGTTTCATCCAGCACCAGTACAGCTTCATCACCGGCATTCAGTTGTTCAACCGCCACACCGTCTTTAAACAGGGCTTTCACGCTGCCGGTATTTTCCAGCTGGGTGTAACCAAGGAATTCAGTTGTTCCGTCGATTTCCAGACCTTTGCCGTAGTTACCGGCAAAGTTACCGGCTGAGCGGGCCATTTCGCGCTGCTTATCCATCGCTGCGTTGAAGCCGTCTTCGTCGACTTTCAGGTCGCGCTCACGGGCAACGTCGGCGGTCAGATCCAGCGGGAAACCGTAGGTGTCGTACAGCTTGAAGGCGGTTTCACCGGGAATGGTGTCGCCTTTCAGATCCGCGATAGCATCGTTCAGAATCGCCATGCCTTTATCCAGCGTTTTGGCGAACTGTTCTTCTTCCAGACGCAGCACTTTTTCGACGTGCGCCTGCAGCGTACGCAATTCCGGATAGGCTTCGCCCATCTGTTCAACCAATGCACCCACCAGCTTGTGGAAGAAACCAACCGACGCCCCCAGCATATGACCGTGACGTACAGCGCGGCGGATAATACGGCGCAGCACATAACCGCGGCCTTCGTTGGATGGCAGCACGCCATCAACAATCAGGAAGCTGGTTGAACGGATATGGTCGGCGATGACGCGCAGAGACTTGTTCTCGGTATCTTTGCAGCCGGTCAGTTCGCCGGCCGCCGCGAGCAGCGCCTGGAACAGATCGATTTCGTAGTTGCTGTGCACGCCCTGCATGATTGCCGAGATACGCTCAAGACCCATACCGGTATCAACAGAAGGCTTCGGCAGTGGGATCATCTCGCCATCAGGCTGACGATCAAACTGCATAAATACGTTGTTCCAGATTTCGATAAAGCGGTCGCCATCTTCTTCCGGTGATCCCGGAGGCCCGCCCCAGATATGTTCGCCATGGTCGAAGAAGATTTCAGTACACGGACCGCACGGGCCGGTATCACCCATCGCCCAGAAGTTATCGGAGGCGTAGCGGGCGCCTTTGTTATCTCCGATACGGACGATTTTTTCCGCCGGAATGCCCATCTGCTTGTTCCAGATGTCATAGGCTTCGTCGTCTTCGGCGTAGACCGTAACCATCAGTTTTTCTTTCGGCAGGTTCAGCCACTGCGGTGAGGTCAGGAATTCCCAGGCAAACTTAATCGCGTCTTCTTTAAAGTAATCGCCAAAGCTGAAGTTACCCAGCATTTCAAAGAAGGTGTGGTGACGCGCGGTGTAACCGACATTTTCCAGGTCGTTATGCTTGCCACCGGCACGCACACAGCGCTGAGACGAGGCCGCGCGGGTATAGCTGCGCTGGTCCTTACCGAGAAAACAGTCTTTGAACTGCACCATACCGGCATTGGTAAAGAGCAGGGTCGGGTCGTTACCGGGAATCAGCGGGCTGGATGGCACCACTTCATGGCCTTTGGAGGCAAAGTAATCAAGGAATGCCTTGCGAATGTCTGAGCTTTTCATACGGCTGCGGGTATCCGGAAGCGGTTAGTCAAAGTTAAAGGAGAAGGAGTATAGCGGTTTGCGCGCCTCAGGCCGAGTCCCTGCACGCGTGTTCCTGCTGCTAAATATCTGTCACAGCAACAAGCTGTCAGGTCTGGCTTTTCAGGCGCAACTGTTAAAAACCACTTGACGGCATACGAATCAAAGATAACTATATAAGCATATTCTAATTTAGAGAAAGGTGATGCTATGAACGTCGATCGCATGATTTTCGCAATTGCCGGGCTGTTTATCCTGATCAGCGTTGGTCTGTCTCAGATTCACAGTATTCACTGGCTGTGGTTTACCGCGTTTGTTGGTGCCAACATGTTTCAGGCCGCATTCAGTGGTTTCTGCCCGCTGGCGATGATTCTGAAAAAGCTGGGCGTTGATACTGGCAAAGCCTTCCAGTAACCACCGCTGGCGAAAATTAACCCGCTGATATTGGCCGGAATTCACAGGTTCCGGCCAACCTTCCCCGCTATAATCCCGCCGTCATCCGGAGGGTTTATGCGTTCTGTATCTGTTTTACTACTTTCTTTCTGCTGTCAGGCATTTGCTGCTGACTGGCAACCCTATCCTGCCGACCTGCCGCAGTTCGATTACAGCGACAACCGCTTACAGGAGTTCTGGCCACAGCTGAATCAGGGACCCGGCCTGCCCTTTCCGGACGAAAGCGCTCTGCGCGCATTGCTGGATAAATACCCACAACTGATGAATTACAGCCAGGATCAGGCCCGTCTGCCTGAGGCACACCCGGCGCTGAAAGCGCTGTTGACTGACAATCTGCAGCCACTGGCAGAAGCCAGCCAGCAGGTCTGGCGTTTGCACTATGAAGGTCATTTTCAGCAGGCTTATGAACTTGGCCGGCAGCTCGGGCCTGTTGGTGCCATCCCGGCACTCTATTCCAAGCTGATGTATGCCGCACTGATCGTGCAGGATAAAGACGCCAAGCTGGCTCTCTTCCGTGAAGCCGCCGCCGAGTCTGAGCGTTTACTGCCTCTGGCACCTGATTATGCCTTTGCTGAATTTGGCCTGGCTTATGCCCATGCACGCATTCTGGAACTGCTGGATACCAGCGCCGCCACCGCCACGGGATTCCTCGGCGACACTCAGGACGCGATGGCAGAGTTGCAGGAACGCTATCCGCAGCAGGCGCTCTACCCGGCGATGCTGGGTGGCCTGCATGCCGGCGTAGTCGAGCGCGTCGGTTCTTTTGTTGGCCGCATCACTTACGGTTCGACCGAGACCCGGGCTCTGGAAGCATTCAAGCGCGCCCTGGAATTACAGGACAAACTGCCGGTGATCTACAACGAATACGTTAATGCTCTGGCCCGGCTGGATGCCGACAAGTACCGCGACAGAATGATCACACTGCTGCAGCAATGCGTTACACTGCCGGTACTGAGTGCAGAAGAAGCCCTGAATCGTCAGGTCTGCGCTGATCACCTGCAACAATGGCAAGTGGCCAACTGAGCACTGCCATCACCGGATAGCACAATGATTACTGCTCTGCTGATTGCCATGGTTCCGGCCATGGTGCTGCTGATGCTGCATCTCGCCATCGGACCTTTCGGTCATGTGCGTTTCCTGCACTGGCATCTGCGCTGGAAAAAAATGCCGGTCTGGCTGCAACGGATACTGTTACTGCTGGCAACAGGCATTTTAGTTGCCGGTGCCAGTCATTTGCTGGGCATCTGGCAGCAGACACCACCTCTTCCTGATCGCTGAAACACAGCGTTCGCCGGCATACTCCGCTAATGTGAAATTCGGATGAATAAAAGCGGCCAATAGTGACAGCGTTGTCCGTATAATGGCTGCAGTTTTTTCACTTACCGGAGTCTCACCATGCAACGTATCGTCATTATTGGCGGTGGTGCAGGCGGACTGGAACTGGCAACCCAATTAGGGCGCAAGCTCGGACGGCGCGGTAAAGCCGAAGTCGTCCTTATTGATGCCAACCCCACCCACCTGTGGAAACCCCTGCTGCACGAAGTCGCCACCGGCGCACTGGATTCAGGAATCGATGAGCTTAACTACCGCGCCCACGGTAAGGTACACGGCTTTAGTTTTCAGCTTGGACGCATGTCTGGCCTGCTACGCGAACAACGCGAAGTGGTACTGGCACCCATTCATGACGAACAGGGCGAGCTGATCGTTCCGCAGCGTAGCGTCAGCTACGACACCCTGGTGATTGCCATCGGCAGCGTAACGAACGATTTCGGCACGCCCGGCGCTAAAGATCACTGCATTTTCCTCGACAGCCGCCAGCAAGCAGAACGCTTTCACCGCACATTGCTCAACGAATTTCTGCGAGCCAGTAACAGCGAAAATCCGCGTAATCTGGAAATTGCTATTGTCGGTGCCGGAGCAACCGGAGTGGAATTGTCTGCCGAACTGTACAACACCGCTGAAGTATTGAGCAGCTATGGCCTGAAGAACGTTTCACCAGAACAGCTGAAGGTCACCTTAATCGAAGCTGGCGAGCGCATTCTGCCAGCGCTGCCACCAAGAATATCCGCCGCCGCAACCCGTGAACTGGAAGCGCTGGGCGTAGCGGTGCGCACCGGCACCCTGATTACTGAGGCCAGTGCCGAAGGGTTTGTTACCAAAGATCAGGGCACTATTCCGGCACGCCTTAAAGTCTGGGCCGCCGGGGTAAAAGCACCGGAGTTTATGACAACACTGGGGCTGGAAACCAACCGCGCCAACCAGCTGATCGTCAATGCCAGCCTGCAGACCGAAGATAAAAATATTTTTGCTTTGGGTGATTGCTGCAGCGTAATGCACAGCGACGGCAAACCGGTACCGCCACGCGCTCAGGCTGCTCACCAACAGGCGAGCCATCTGGTCAAAGCGTTGCGAGCCCACCATCAGGGGCAGCCGTTACCGGAATTTGTTTTCCGCGATAAAGGTTCGCTGGTTTCTCTCAGTCGCTACAGCACCGTAGGCAGCCTGATGGGCAACCTGACCAGCGGTTCGATGATGATTGAGGGGAGATTGGCACGGATTGTTTATGTGTCACTGTACCGGTTACACCAGATTGCCCTGCACGGCTACTGGCATACCCTGCTGCTGAGTCTGGTAGGTCATATCAATAAAGTAATCCGGCCGCGTCTGAAATTACACTGATTCAGACATTGCCGGTTTCCGCTCCCAACGTCTGGCGATAATCGCCAGGCGTTGCGTCCGTCCAGCGTTTAAAGGCTTTATAAAAGGCACTGGGTTCGGCATAACCGACCATAAAAGCGATCTCATAAAGCGGAATACTTTCATCACGAATCAGATGCATCGCCAACGCCTGGCGGCTCTCATCCAGCAAAGCCTGATAGGTTGTTCCCAATGCTTTCAGACGACGCTGCAGATTACGCACACTGATACTCAGCTGTGCGGCCACATCTTCCTGCGATACCTGACGCTTCAGCAGACAGCCCTGCAGAATACGCTGCAACTCGCTGTACAGCATGACCTGCTCACGGAATTTATCGGCATTACGCTCAAAATCCCGCAACAAACTGGCATAAAGGATCGGCTGCTGTTCCGGATTAATCTGCTGCCAGGCGGACGCCGATATCTCCAGAGCATAAGTGTCGCCTGCTACAACCTCAGGAACACAAAAGTCATTCAGCTGCGCCACAAAATCTGAATCAAGCGGTACCTGCAACAGCAGATCCTGATCACGGTAACGCCTGCCCAGTACCTGATAACAGGCTTCAGACAGCGTCAGCAAACCCTGCAACAGCTGTTGTGGCAATAATTGCAAACCTGCCTGCGACTCAGCCCTGATAATTACTTTGTGCTCACCCGGACTGACGGCAAAGTGAATATTACCCGCTGACAGATGAATAAAACGCAGAGCAGCCACCAGTCCCTGAGATAAATTCTCAGAATATTTTAATAACCGGCTCAGCGGTAAATCGCACTGTGCCAGATAGCGCCCGGTACGGGCAGGCAACAGCCTGTCGCAGCTTTGCGAGGCGATATAATTATGGGCAAGCTTAAGCTTGTCAGCATCGACCCATGGCGGCATAGGCTCCGCAGGTGTCATGCCAAGTAAACTCCAGACAGGAGTGATATCAATACCTTGACTGTCCCAGAAGCTCAGCAGATGCTGCACCAGTACGATATCGACCTGTACAGTTGGGCTCATATCCCTCCCCAACGATCTTATGATTATTAACTACCGGTCTCCGCCGGAAATTGAACAATTGTTCTATATTCTGATATATGAATTTGATCATGGTTAGCAGTGAGGGGAGTGTCAATAGACTGAGGCGACAGTGAAAATAATGTCGTCAAAAAGGCAGCATAGTCAGGAAAATTCACTAGATAGTGACGGTGGCTTAATAGCTATCCGAGTGTTCAGCAATAGCCAGCTGTTCAAGAGCATAGCTGGTTTGCTCGCCCGTAAAACCACGATAGGCCAGAAAACGATATAACCGGGCGCGTTCACGCATATCCTGCGGTGATACCCCGCCAGGGCATTTGCGTTGTGCGAGATCAAGTGCCAGCTCATACCAGTCAACACTGAGATTGGCGATAGCACTCTGAATCTGCTCAGCGTTCAGACCTTTTTCGCGCAGCTCCTGTTGCAGGCGCACAGGGCCATAACGCTGGCAGCGGCTGTTGAGGAAAGATTCAGCAAAGCGCTCATCGGATTGCCAGTGACGCTCGGCAAGGTCATCAAGAACCGTTTCCACATCGTCAGGATCGGCAGCTTTCGGGGAGAGTTTGCGCGACAGTTCGCGGCGGGAATAATCACGCCGGGACAGCAGATCAACAGCCGCCCGGCGCAATTCAGCCTGCGTCAGCTCAGGCTTCGGCTTCTTCATCCGCTTCACTGGTAATGTCTGATGCTACGGCTACCGTCAGCATCTGGCTGCGGATGCCGGCTTCAATTTCTGCAGCCATCTCAGGGTGATCCTGCAGGAACAGTGCAGCATTCGCTTTACCCTGCCCGATCTTGTCGCCTTTATAGCTGTACCAGGCACCGGATTTATCCACCAGACCACATTTAACACCCAGGTCAATTACTTCACCCATGTGGTAGATGCCCTGACCGTACATGATCTGGAACTCGGCCTGCTTGAACGGTGGCGATACTTTATTTTTCACCACTTTAACGCGGGTTTCGTTACCGATCACTTCGTCGCCCTGTTTAACCGAACCGATACGGCGGATATCCAGACGTACAGACGAATAGAACTTCAGTGCGTTACCACCGGTCGTGGTTTCCGGACTGCCGAACATAACGCCGATTTTCATCCGGATCTGGTTAATGAAGATCACCAGACAGTTGGCGTTTTTAACGTTACCGGTAATTTTACGCAGAGCCTGAGACATCAGACGCGCTTGCAGGCCAACATGGCTGTCGCCCATCTCGCCTTCAATTTCAGCCTTAGGAACCAGTGCAGCAACGGAGTCGACAACAATCACATCCACTGCGCCGGAGCGTACCAGGCTGTCACAGATTTCCAGTGCCTGTTCACCTGTGTCTGGCTGCGATACCAGCAGGCTGTTCAGATCGATGCCCAGTTTTTCAGCATACAGCGGGTCCAGAGCGTGCTCAGCATCGATAATGGCAACGGATTTGCCCATTTTCTGCGCCTGCGCCATCACCGATAAACACAGTGTGGTTTTACCTGAGCTTTCCGGACCATAGATTTCAACGATCCGGCCCTGTGGCAGACCGCCAATGCCCAGAGCGATGTCCAGCCCCAGAGAACCTGTGGAGATAGCAGGGATGGCTTCGCGCGGCTGCTCGCCCATCTTCATAATGGCGCCTTTACCAAACTGACGTTCAATCTGGCTCAGTGCCGCATCAAGTGCTTTCTGTTTGTTAGCATCCATCGCTCTGTCCTGTCTGTGTTTAATCTGGTTAGTCTGTCTGACCGGTCTGTTACTTGCTCATGACCAATCACTGTAAATTTAACCAGTATTTAAGCACAGCTTATTCTCAGCGCCAACCCTTCTTTTTTGTCAGCAGGACAGCCAGCGGCATAAGCCCTGAATACCGTGCACAACCGCCAGTGCGCGCACCTGTTCGCGGTTACCGGGAAAGTGGCAGCATTCCGTAATCTGCTGCTCGGCATTGCCCCAGGCAAACCAGACAGTTCCCACGGGCTTATCTTCGGAGCCGCCGCCGGGCCCGGCCACACCACTGACCGCTACCGCCAGATCGCCCAGACTGTTATTGACCGCACCGGCCACCATGGCGCGCACTGTCTCTTCGCTGACCGCACCGAACTGTTCAATCAGCGCCGGTGGTACGCCGAGATAGCGGACTTTGGCTTCGTTGGAATAGGTTACAAAACCACATTCAAACCAGTTCGAACTGCCGGCCATATCGGTCAGCGCACTGGCAATACCGCCGCCGGTACAGGACTCAGCGGTGACCAGCCGCAGATTACGGCTCTGCAGAATTTCAGCCAGTACGGCAACAGAGGCATTCAGTTCAGGGCTCATTTCTGTATCCTCGCGGAATCACTTACAATCTGCCGTTTACATTAACACGCCCGTTTTTTAAGGACACTCGCCCGATGAGCCAGGCAACTGCCCAGCACACGCCGATGATGCAACAGTATTTCCGCATCAAAGCCGAATTCTCCGACACTCTGCTGTTTTATCGCATGGGCGATTTTTACGAATTATTTTACAGCGACGCCAAACGTGCGGCACAGCTACTCGACATTACCTTAACCGCCCGCGGCCAGAGTGGCGGCGAGCCCATTCCGATGGCCGGTATTCCATACCATGCTGCCGAAAACTATATCGCCCGGCTGGTAAAGCAGGGGGTTTCGGTGGCGATTGCCGAACAAATCGGCGACCCGGCGACCAGCAAAGGGCCGGTAGAACGCAAAGTCGTGCGTGTTATCACACCGGGCACCCTGACCGATGAAGCTTTTCTCGATGAGCGTTCCGACAACCTGCTGGTTGCCCTCTGTTCTGAGCAACAACGCCATGGTTTAGCCGTGCTGGAAATCAGCTCCGGTCGTTTCTCGGTGCTGGAGGTCGACGGTGAAGATGCTTTACTGGCCGAGATCGAACGTCTGCGTCCGGCGGAATTATTACTCAACGAAGATCAGCGCCAGCCCGCCGGTCTGCGTGAACGCCAGGGGGCGAAATTACAGGCGCCGTGGCACTACGAATCCGACACCGCTTTCCGCCTGCTGACCCAGCAGTTAAAAACCCGCGACCTGCGTGGCTTTGGCTGTGAGCATATGACGGTGGCTATCCGTGCTGCCGGCGCTCTGCTGAATTACGCTCAGGAAACCCAGCGCAATAATCTGCCGCATATCCGCTCGCTGCAGGTCGAACAGCCGGATGACGCCATTATTATCGACCCCGCCAGCCGCCGGAATCTGGAGATTGATATCAACCAGAAAGGCGACAGCCAGCACACGCTGGCCTGGATCATGGATAAAACCGCCACCGCCATGGGCAGTCGTTTGCTCAAGCGCTGGCTGAACCGTCCGCTGCGCGACCAGGCTCTGCTGCAACAACGACAGGGATTCATCGCCCAGCTTATTCAGCATTACGCCGCCGAAGAATTGCACAGCAGCCTGAAACAGGTTGGTGATATTGAGCGTATTTTATCGCGTGTGGCACTGGGTTCTGCCCGCCCGCGCGACCTCGCACGGCTGCGTGATGCGCTGGCCATCGTGCCCGATATTCGCCAGCAGCTAACCCGCCTCGACAGCACACTGGCTGAACAGCTACTGGAACGGGCGCAGGAATTCCCGCACTGGGTTGAACGCCTGAGCAAAGCCATTATTGAAAACCCGCCGGTCATTATCCGCGACGGCGGTGTGATCGCCGAAGGCTACGACAGCGAGCTGGATGAACTGCGCGCACTGAGCGAAAACGCCGGCGATTATTTAATTAAGCTTGAAGAGCAGGAAAAAGAACGTACCGGTATCAGCACTTTAAAAGTCGGCTACAACCGCGTGCACGGCTATTACATTGAAATATCCAAAGCCCAGTCCGATGCCGCGCCTACGGAATATATCCGTCGCCAGACGCTGAAAAACGCCGAACGTTTTATTACGCCGGAACTGAAAACCTTCGAAGACAAAGCGCTGAGTGCCAAAAGCCGGGCGTTAAGCCGCGAAAAAGCCCTGTACGACGAACTGGTGCAGGCACTGGCCGAAGAGCTGATTCCGTTACAGGTGTGCGCCGCGGCGCTGTCTGAACTGGACGTACTGTCGAATCTAGCCGAGCGCGCCGAAAGCCTGCGTTTTGTGCAGCCGCAACTGGTCAGCGATGCGGTGGTCGATATTCAGCAGGGGCGCCATCCGGTAATCGAAAATCTGATCGTCGATCCCTTTGTCGCCAACGATACCCGCCTCGATGCCCGGCAGAATATGCAGATCATTACCGGCCCGAACATGGGCGGTAAATCGACCTATATGCGTCAGGTTGCCCTGATTGCCCTGCTGGCACATATCGGCAGCTATGTGCCCGCCGAAAGCTGCACCCTCGGCCCGATTGACCGGATTTTTACCCGTATGGGTTCCTCCGATGATGTCGCCGGTGGCCGTTCGACTTTTATGGTGGAAATGACCGAAACCGCCAATATCCTGCACAATGCCACCGCCCAGAGTCTGGTATTAATGGATGAAGTCGGCCGTGGCACCAGCACTTTTGACGGCCTGTCTCTGGCCTGGGCCAGTGCCGCACATCTGGCCGAACATATCGGTGCATTTACCCTGTTTGCCACCCATTATTTCGAGATGACCGCCCTGCCGGAAAACCACAGCAATGTGGTTAACGTGCACCTTAAAGCCACCGAGCACGACGACCGTATTATCTTCCTGCACTCGGTAGAACAGGGACCGGCCAGCCAGAGTTATGGCCTGCAGGTAGCCCAGCTGGCCGGCGTACCGGACAGCGTGATTCAGCAGGCCAAAGCGCAGCTGCTGCATCTGGAGCAAAGCTCTGGCGTCAGCCCTGCGGCCATACCAACATCCTTTACCAGCGGTGCGGAGAACACGGCACCAGTGACGCATAAAGCTCAGGCAAAAGCCGAGCAACCGCTGCAGAATGATCTGTTCGCCGCCCTGCCATCAGCTGTTGAAGAGCGTCTGGCCGCTCTGAACCCGGACGATCTGTCACCACGGGCGGCACTGGAGCTGATGTATGAACTGAAGGGGCTGCTGTAAAAATCACCGCCTTCTTATAGCCAGCAAGCAGGTTTCTGCAGTTTCGTTAGAACCATTAGGCTGCTGGCTATAACCCATATTTATAGCGGACGAACTTGCCCAGTTGCCCGCTCCTACCTAGAATGGCGGATTACTAAACACCCGGAGACTGAGTGTCTTATCAGTCTGCCAAGAACCGGGGGAACGCGCCGATGATTTGCGAGATTAGGAGATACCCCAGATGACGTTCGTCGTTACTGATAACTGCGTGAAATGTAAGTACACCGACTGTGTGGAAGTCTGCCCGGTTGACTGTTTCTACGAAGGTCCGAACTTTCTGGTGATTCACCCGGATGAGTGTATCGACTGTGCACTGTGTGAGCCTGAGTGCCCGGCGGAAGCGATTTTCTCCGAAGACGAAGTACCGGCCGGTCAGGAACAGTACATTGAGCTGAACGCAGAACTGGCCGAAGTATGGCCGAACATCAGCGAGAAGAAAGAGTCGCTGCCGGATGCCGAGGAGTGGGATGGCGTTCCGGACAAACTGCAACACCTTGAGCGCTGAGTCTCAGCCAGCAAGTACAGCCCGGTAATCTCCGGGCAATAAAAAAGCGGCCATTGGCCGCTTTTTTATTGCTGCTGTTTGCTGATTAGGCATCACCAAACAGAGTGGCTGCGTTCAGACCCTGCTTCTCCATGATCTCACGCAGACGCTTCAGAGCTTCGACCTGAATCTGGCGCACACGCTCACGGGTCAGACCGATTTCGCGGCCCACATCTTCCAGGGTGCTGGTTTCATAACCACGCAGACCGAAACGACGGGACAGAACTTCACGTTGCTTCTCTGGCAGTTCTTCAATCCAGCGATCCAGATTGGCCTGAATATCCTGATTCTGCAGTTCTTCACCCGGATCGGTTACACGCTCATCGGCGATGGTATCCAGAATGGATTTATCGGATGACGGCCCAAGTGGGGTATCAATCGAGGTTACACGCTCATTCAGTTTGAGCATGCGTTTTACATCTTCTACCGGTTTTTCCAGCAGAGCTGCGATTTCTTCTGCGCTTGGCTCATGATCCAGCTTCTGGGTCAGCTCACGGGCTGCACGCAGATAAACGTTGAGTTCTTTGACCACGTGAATCGGCAGACGGATGGTACGGGTCTGATTCATAATCGCCCGTTCGATAGTCTGACGAATCCACCAGGTGGCGTAGGTAGAGAAGCGGAAGCCACGTTCCGGATCGAACTTCTCAACCGCGCGGATCAGACCCAGGTTGCCCTCTTCGATCAGATCCAGCAGTGATAAGCCGCGGTTAACGTAACGGCGTGAAATCTTCACCACCAGTCGCAGGTTACTTTCAATCATGCGACGGCGACCCATTTCATCACCCTTGCGGGCCAGACGTGCATAGTGCACCTCTTCTTCCGCAGACAGCAGTGGGGAAAACCCAATCTCATTGAGATACAACTGAGTAGCATCCATCGTTTTGTAGGATGTGTCAGCGGCAAAGCGTTCTGTGGTTTCGTCTGCAGAATCCTGTTCAGACTCAGACTCTTCCACCAGTGCCAGTGCTTCTACATCATCAAAAACGTCTTCTTCGCGTAGTTCTCGTTGTTGTACTGCCATGTTCATTTCCGCCTTTGGTTATCGTCCTGAACCTGAACCGAAACAGGTTTTGTGCCAGAACGATTGATTAATTTCTGCCCGCTCTACCCAGGCCGGCTGGGTAAGTATCTGAGCGGATCAACCGGCTTGCCGTTTCTTCGGATCTCAAAGTGAAGTTTCACTTTGTCGGTACCAGTAGATCCTATTTCGGCAATCTTCTGGCCAGCTTTAACGACTTCTTGCTCGCTGACCAGAATGCGGCTGGTGTGGGCGTAGGCGCTGAGGTAAGTATCGTTGTGTTTGACGATGACTAAGTTGCCATAACCGCGTAAGCCCTGACCCGCGTAAACCACGGTTCCTGCCGCTGCTGCCAAAACAGATTCTCCCAAAGCACCGGCGATATCAATCCCCTTGTTTACGGGCTTTTTGGTTGAAAAATGACCAATCAAACGGCCGTTTACCGGCCATTTCCAGTCAGTTTCGGCTGTATTGTCGTTATTTTTTGGCGGGTTATGACTTGTTTTTGCCGGAGGCTTAGCTGGCCTCTGACTTTTTGGCAGCGGTTTTGACGGATTTTCGACAGTAGCAACAACAGGGGGCCGGGAACGCTTACTGACATTTCTGATGTCAATTTTTTGACCAGGGTAGATAACATAAGGGCTGGCTATTGAGTTAGCACTTGCCAACTCCCGGTAATCGATTCCGTAACGCCAGGCAATTGAGAACAGCGTCTCACCACGCTCAACAAGATGGAAACCCGTCGCGGTTTGTCCTTTACTGAACTTCTCTTCAACTGAGACAAATTCTCGGCCAGAAAGGCACCCTGTTAATAGTGTAGCTATCGTGACTAATATGACAGTGGTCAGTGCTTTCATCGTCGTCCGTCGGTGGTTGTTTTTTGACACTCAAAAATGACAGCTTTTTGAGTCCTGCGGCGCGCCTGATTGTTTTTAACCAAAGACACTTAAAAATAAAACTCTTATTCTAAATAAGTCTAAAAAAATCAAAGTTTTTATCAGATTTGCGGCTTATATACGGAACTCTACCCGTTTTCACAAAAAAGCCGCACAACTTACTTGCGGATTTTCATTTTTGATTAACACTTGTTCTCTCTGGGCGAACGAAAACTACTGCGCCGTTCTGGACGCAAAACGCTCAAGCCCAAGAACCAATAAAGCTCCCGCCAGCATCAATCCCAGCGCCAGCAATAAGGATAAACCACTGTCCGGCAGGATATTGCTCTGGATAAAAGGTACCTCTGCCCCATGGCTGTTCAGGCGCGTACTCAGGGTTTCTTTCCAGGGCCAGACTTTCAGCAGGGAACCCGCCATAAAGCCCGTCAGCAAGGCAAACATTGCATCTTTATAATGATGCAGCAACCAGCTGAGAATGCGTGAGAATGCCATCAGGCCAATAGCAGCACCGACCGCAAAGGTGCCCAGCAGCTGAATGTCCAGTTGCCGCACGGCACCGAGAACCGGCTCATACAGCCCCATCAGCAGCAGAATAAAGCTACCGGAAATTCCCGGCAGGATCATGGCGCAGATCGCAATGCTGCCGGCCAGCAGAATAATCAGAGGGGTCGGCACTACCGAGGTCGGCGATGCTGTGCTGATAAAGCCGGCAATGACGGCGCCCAATGCCAGCAACACCAGTTGTGCCAGCCCCCAGCGTCCGATTTCTTTGCCGATATGCCAGCAGGAGGCCAGAATCAGGCCGAAGAAGAAGGCCCACAGCCACACCGGATAGTTCATCAGCAGATAGTGAATTCCACGCGCCAGCGACAACAGTGCCAGCAGGATGCCGCTGCCCAGCACCAGCAGAAAGGTGCCGTTAATGCTTTGCCAGAAGGCGCGCGGGCCGTCTTTAAACAGCGTTTTCAGTGCCTGCAGGTTGATATTTTTGATGGAGTCCAGCAGCTCGGTATAGATGCCGGTAACAAAGGCAATGGTGCCGCCGGAGACACCGGGCACCACATCGGCAGCCCCCATTGCTATGCCTTTGAGGAACAGCCAGAAGTGTTGCATCGCGTCCTTGTCCTTATAGATGAAGAGTTATCAGATATCGGCAGCCGTACTGTCATTGTTCTGAGGTTAACGCTGTACGCCGGGTAAAAAAGGTACAAAGCGCACGCTTTCGAGGGTTTTACGGCTGAAGTGTTCCCCATGACGGGTAATCAGCACCAGTTTTTGCTCCTGAGTACCGACCGGCATAATCAGTCGTCCGCCATCGGCAAGCTGTTGCAGCAACGAATCGGGAACGTCTTCAGGGGCAGCGGCAGCGAGAATACCGTCATACAGACCATGCTCGGGCCAGCCCCAGGTGCCATCAGACAGTTTCAGCGTCACGTTGCGGTAATTCAGTTGCTGCAGACGCTGGCGCGCGCGCTGATGCAGAGGCTCAATGCGTTCCACGCTGAACAGCTTGCCAACCAGAGGACTGAGCACTGCGGTCTGATAGCCGGAACCGGTACCGATCTCCAGCACCCGGTTAAGCGGTCCGGCGGCGAGCAGTATTTCGGTCATGCGCGCCACGGTATAAGGCTGACTGATGGTCTGACCGTTGCCGATCGGCAAGGCGGTGTCTTCGTAAGCACGGTGCGCGAGCGCTTCATCCACAAATAAATGTCGCGGTGTCTGGGCAATAACCTCCAGCACCTCTTCATTCTTAATGCCGGCTTCGCGCAGGCGCTGCACCAGACGGTTGCGGGTGCGTTGCGAAGTCATTCCTATGCCGGTCAGCTGCTGCTCGTTCACTCAGAGATCCTGCTCAGTTCAGAAGCTCAGCCATCTGCTCAAGCGCAGTATGCTGGGTCATGTCCATCTGGATAGGGGTAATGGAAACCTTCCCCTGTTCTATCGCATGAAAATCGGTACCGGGACCGGCATCGGCAACGTCGCCGGCGGCGGAAATCCAGTAGCATTCTTTGCCACGCGGATTGGTGGTCAGCACCGGATTATCAGAGCGCTGACGGTGGCCCAAACGGGTAATTTCAAAGCCGTTCAGCTCGTCGTAGGCACGATCCGGCACGTTGATATTGATCACCGAATTGGCCGGCAAACGCAGCTGTTCCAGCTTCGGCAGCAATTCCAGCAATACCCGCGCAGCCGTGGCAAAGTGTTGTTTACCGGTCAGCGACACCGCTATTGGTGTCTTGGCCAGAAAGCGCCCTTCCATTGCGGCGGCAACGGTGCCGGAATAGAGCACGTCGTCACCCAGGTTGGCGCCGGCATTGATACCGGCGATCACCCGCTCACAACGGTTTGTGTAAAAGGCATTAACACCCAGATGCACGCAGTCGGTCGGCGTGCCATTGACGCTGATAAAACCATTATCCAGATGCAGCGGATGCAGCGGCCGGTCGAGGGTCAGCGAGTTGCTGGCACCACTGCGGTCACGGTCGGGGGCAACCACCAGAACGTCGCGCCCGGCATCGGTCAGCGCCTGTGCCAGGGTACGAAGCCCGGGAGCATGAACTCCATCATCATTCGACAGCATCAGCGTCATGCGCATTCACCCTCTCTGGTTCCTGTACCTGCATCAGTTCACGGATTACGGAGGTCGCATAATACCCGGCGGCCAGTGAAAAGGTGAGCACTAAATCGGTCGTTCCGGCGTCTTCCTGCCACTGCCAGCTGAGATTGGCAGGCAATGCGGCCAGAGCACGGCGCTCCTGCTTCAGACCGGCGTGTTCCATACCATCGCACAGTTCTGGCTGCTCAGCCGCGACACGGCTTTCCAACTCCAGGGCATCGTCAGTGCTGTTCAGACGGCCACGGCCCCATAACGGCCCGGTGTTTAAGCCGCTGTCGTCGGCGATATCACCGGCCAGCGTTTGCCCCCAAAGTCCGGCACGGATACGTTCGGCCAGCACATTATTGAAAATAAGCGAGCGGATAGCCGACAGATAAATGCTTTTCTTGCCCGGATTACGCACACGGATTTCACCGGCCAGCATGGCGCGGCCGGATTCAATATTGCCGCCACCATGACCAAAGCGCTGCTCACCAAAATAATTAGGCACGCCCAGTGTTTTGATCTGCTCCAGATTGCTTTCAATCAGCGCGCGCTCACCCTGCACCTGACGCAGGCGGATGGTAAAGCGGTTACCAAGCAGATCGCCGCGGCGCAGCTTTTTCGAATGACGACTCTGACTCAGTATCGTCATCTCGGCATCATTCAAAGCGCTGAAGTCCGGCGCTTCGACCCTTGGCAGATAAATACTGAACCACTGGCGGGTGACGGCGTTGCGGTCTTTCAGGCCGGCGTAGCCGACATCCATTTCCTTAACTCCCGCATGGGCTGCCAGACGTTTGGCAATCCAAGCGGTGTTGGCCCCGTTCTTCTCAATATGCAGCCAGACGTGTTCGCCTTCACCACAGGGCAGCGCCAGCGGAATTTCTTCCACGCAGAAATCGTCGTTCTGTTGTTTCAACAGGGCGCTGGCACCGGTGTGCGGATAAGCGTTGGGCCAGTCAGGCAGGAGTGTTGTTGTCAAAAGGGCTCTCGTTTTTCAGCGTTAAAATTCAAATCAGCGGGCAGCAGTGATCAGCAAAGCCACCGCGTGTACGGCAATACCTTCTTTACGCCCCACATACCCCAGCTTTTCGGTGGTGGTGGCTTTGACGTTCACATCGTCCAGACGCACGTTCAGATCGGCGGCGATGCACTCGCGCATGGTCTGAATATGCGGCGCCATCTTCGGCGCCTGGGCAATGATGGTGATATCGACGTTACCCACCTGATAGCCTTTATCGCGGATCAGGCCGACCACATGGCGCAGCAGTACACGGCTGTCGGCACCGGCCCAGGCATCATCGGTATCAGGAAAATGCTGGCCAATATCGCCCAGCGCCGCCGCGCCCAGCAGCGCATCGGCCAGCGCATGCAAAGCCACGTCGCCATCGGAATGGGCTTTCAGGCCGTGGCTGTGCGGAATCTGCACGCCGCCCAGAGTAATAAAATCGCCGTCTTCAAAAGCATGTACATCGAAGCCATGACCAATGCGCATAACAACTCTCGTTCAGGAATGTGGAGATAAAGAGGTGGATAAAAACAGTTCCGCCAGCGCCAGATCTTCGCGCCGCGTCACTTTAATATTGTCGGAGCGGCCAGCCACCAGCAATGGCTGACAACCCTGCTGCTCCATCGCGGATGCTTCATCAGTGACCGTCAGACCCTGTGCCAGACAGGCGGTTAACGCCTGCTGCAGCTGACCATAACGGAATACCTGCGGCGTTAATGCATGCCACAGCTGCTCACGCTCAACGGTATGCTCAATCACGACTTTGCCGTCGCGCAGCACCCCACGCTTCATGGTGTCGCGGGTTGGCGCGGCCAGAATGGCGCCGGGGTCGGCCAGCTCGCTCAGCAGCTTGTCCAGATCGCCATGGCGCAGGCAGGGCCGAGCGATATCGTGCACCACGACCCAGTCCTGCTCTGTTGCAATGCCCTGCAGTGCCGCCAGACCGTTCAGTACTGAATCGCAGCGCTCACGCCCACCGGCAGCGCGGATAATACGCTCGTCACTGGCGTATTCACTGTCCGGCCAGTAAGGATCATCGGCCGATAACACCAGCACCGCCTGCTCAAATGCGGGGTAACTGAGAATCGCATCCAGAGTGTAATCCAGCAGAAAGCGTCCCTGAATCGGCAGGTACTGCTTCGGCCGGTCGGCCTGCATACGGCTGCCAACACCGGCGGCGGGCAAAATAGGAAAGTAACGCGCAGTCGTCATTATTGTTTGCCGGCAGGAGGGTCTACAAAAAGGATAAAGGTTTCGCCATCGCGTACCAGACCGAGATCTTCACGGGCTTTTTCTTCCAGCAACGTCTGGCCGTGGCGCAGGTCTTCAACTTCAGCCAACAGAGCGTCATTTTCACTTTGCTGCACTTCGTTATCCTCGCGCAGCAAAGCAATACGCTGCTGCAACTGGCGGCTGGCAACCACACCGCTGTCATCCAGCCAGATGCGGTATTGCAGCACCAGCAACAGCAGCACCGGCAGCACAAGCCAGATCAGCAGGCGAAAATGAGGCATAAGTTTGTCTGACATATCCGTTTCCCGGTCAGGGTAGCATCACTCGTGGTGTCGTTCGTATGGCTCTTCATTAACAAAAAACGGGCAATTAAGCCCGTTTTTTGTGTTCAGCCAGTATTACTGACCTTTGATCTCAGAGCGACCTTTGTACGGTGCTTTGGCACCCAGTTGCTCTTCGATACGCAGCAGACGGTTGTACTTGGACACACGGTCTGAACGGCACAGGGAACCGGTTTTGATCTGACCCGCCGCAGTACCTACCGCCAGATCGGCGATGGTGCTGTCTTCGGTTTCACCGGAACGGTGAGAGATCACAGCGGTGTAGCCTGCATCTTTCGCCATTTTGATAGCGTCCAGAGTTTCAGACAGAGAACCGATCTGGTTGAACTTGATCAGGATGGAGTTACCAATGCCCTTCTCAATACCTTCTGCCAGAATCTTGGTGTTGGTTACGAACAGATCGTCACCCACCAGCTGCACTTTGGCACCCAGTTTTTCAGTCTGGTATTTCCAGCCAGCCCAGTCAGATTCGTCCTGACCATCTTCGATAGAAACGATCGGGTACTGGTCGCACAGTTCAGCCAGGTAGTCAGAGAAACCTTCGGAGGTGAAGACTTTGCCTTCGCCCTTCAGGTCGTATTTGCCGTCTTTGTAGAATTCAGAAGAGGCACAGTCCAGCGCCAGAGTCACGTTGTTGCCCAGCTCGTAACCGGCAGCAGAAACGGCTTCTTTAATCGCAGCCAGTGCATCGGCGTTAGAGGCCAGATTTGGTGCGAAACCACCTTCGTCACCCACGGCGGTGTTCAGGCCCTGAGAAGACAGTACTTTTTTCAGCGCGTGGAAGATTTCGGCACCGCAACGCAGCGCTTCAGCAAAAGACGGCGCGCCAACCGGCTGCACCATAAATTCCTGAATGTCGACGTTGTTATCGGCGTGCTCACCACCGTTGATGATGTTCATCATCGGTACCGGCATAGAGTAAACGCCCGGAGTACCGTTGATATCAGCAATGTGAACGTACAGTTCAACGCCTTTGGCCGCAGCAGCCGCTTTGGCAGCCGCCAGAGAAACCGCCAGAATGGCGTTGGCGCCCAGTACAGACTTGTTGTCAGTACCGTCCAGCTCCAGCATTTTGTTGTCCAGCGCACGCTGGTCCAGCGCATCCATACCAACCAGAGCAGGCTTGATGGTGTTGTTTACGTTGGCAACGGCTTTCAGTACGCCTTTGCCCAGGTAACGGCTTTTGTCGCCATCACGCAGTTCCAGTGCTTCGCGGGTACCGGTAGAAGCGCCGCTTGGTGCACAGGCTGTACCGAAAAAACCGCCTTCCAGGATAACGTCCGCTTCAATGGTCGGGTTACCGCGGGAGTCCAGCACTTCACGTGCTTTGATATCAACAATCTTTGCCATAGTTGGTTGTCTCCAGAAAACAGAGGCTTTCTATTTTTAAATTAATGGGAATCTTTGTAATCAAACGCCGCAGCGATAAAGGCCGAAAACAGGCCGTGTCCATCACGCGGAGTCGAGGTAAATTCTGGGTGGAACTGACAACCCACAAACCATGGGTGATCCGGTACTTCCACAACTTCGACCAGCTCGCCATCAACGGAACGACCAGCAATACGCAGACCGGCTTTTTCCAGTTCCGGCACCAGTGAAGAGTTCACTTCGTAACGGTGACGGTGGCGCTCAACAATCAGTTCTTTACCGTAGGCTTTGGCGGTGGTTGTTTCCGGAGTCAGCACACATTCCTGACCGCCCAGACGCATGGTGCCGCCGAGGTCAGAATCTTCGCTGCGGGTTTCAACATTACCGGAAGCGTCCTGCCATTCAGTGATCAGACCAACCACCGGATGTTTGGTATCGTTGCTGAACTCGGTTGACTGTGCATCGTCCCAGCCCACCACGTTACGGGCGAATTCAATAACCGCCACCTGCATACCCAGACAGATACCCAGGTATGGGATTTTGTTTTCACGGGCGTACTGCACCGTGCGGATTTTGCCTTCAACGCCACGGTTACCAAAACCACCCGGCACCAGAATCGCATCAACACCTGCCAGAACATCAACGCCTTTACGCTCAACGTCTTCGGCATCGATATAACGGATGTTTACTTTGGCCTTGTGGTGGATACCGGCGTGATCGATGGCTTCGATCAATGACTTATAGGCATCCAGCAGGTCCATGTACTTACCGACCATGGCGATGGTGACGGTTTTTTCCGGGTTCAGCTTGGCATCAGCCACGGCATCCCACTCGGACAGGTCTGCTTCGCCACAGGTCAGGTCAAATTTTTCCACAATCAGATCATCCAGGCCGGCGTCGTGCAGCATGCGTGGGATCTTGTAGATAGTATCGGCGTCTTCCAGCGGAATAACGGCACGCTCTTCAACATTGGTGAACAGTGCAATCTTGCGCAGTGCAGAGGCGTCGATCTTATGGTCGGAGCGGCAGATCAGTACATCCGGCTGCAGACCGATGGTGCGCATTTCTTTAACAGAATGCTGAGTCGGCTTGGTTTTCGTCTCGCCCGCGGTAGCGATGTACGGAACCAGAGTCAGGTGCAGTGACAGAGCGCGCTTGGAGCCCAGCTCGACTTTCATCTGACGCACAGCTTCAAGGAATGGCTGGGATTCGATATCACCAACGGTGCCACCGATTTCCACCAGCGCCACATCAGAACCTTCAGCGCCTTCGAGTACACGGCGTTTGATTTCGTCAGTGATGTGCGGAATCACCTGCACGGTACCGCCCAGATAATCACCGCGACGCTCTTTCGCCAGCACATCGGTGTAAATACGACCGGTAGTGAAGTTATTGCGGCGGGACATGGTGGTACGGATAAAACGTTCGTAGTGGCCCAGATCGAGGTCAGTTTCCGCACCATCGTTGGTTACGAAGACTTCGCCGTGCTGGAACGGGCTCATAGTGCCCGGATCGACGTTGATGTACGGGTCCAGCTTGAGCATGGTGACCTTAAGGCCACGGGCTTCCAAAATGGCAGCCAGAGATGCAGAAGCGATGCCTTTCCCCAATGAAGAAACAACACCACCTGTGACGAAGATAAATCGTGTCATAGAAGGTCCGCGAGACAGAAATGGATACAAAACGGAAGGCACAGAACCTTCGCTCAAGATGGGGGGGCAGAATACCAGAAGAGGCTATCCGGGTAAAATCAAAAGGCGCTTTCCAGCAGCCATTTTTCTCTGTTAGTCTGACATCTTACAAAGAGTTACCGGAACTGACCGGAATTTATCATGACAACAACCCGCTACGCTTTCCGCAGCCAACAGATGAACAACCATCTGTCCGCCGTCTCCACTACCCTGAACATGGGTAAACAGTGGTGGCTATCTGCCTGCGCGGCCGTCGGGTTAACAGTCTGATTTTAAACTGATTTACCCACCGGCTGCGGATCTCCGTCGCCGGGAAGCCCCTTATACAAGCCCCCCCTCCGACCCAGACCGCAGCCTCTTTTACCATCAGGGAGAGACCCATGGCTGCCACCGAGCCCGCCACACCCATACCGGCATCAACAACCGGCACAGACACAACACCAGCACGCTTCGGCCTGATGCTGGCACTGTGTGCGGCATTTCTGTTTTCGACCAAGCCCATCATCATCAAATGGCTGTACGACCTGGGCATGACCGCACTGCCATTAATGTGGCTGCGTATGATGCTGGCGATGCCGGTCTATGTTGTTGTCGGCTGGCTGGCCTGGAAACGTCTGCCGCTGAAACCAACTGCGCTGCAGCTGTTAAAAGCCGCCGGCATTGGCCTGCTCGGCTACTGGCTGGCGTCTTATCTGGATTTGCGCGGGCTCGAATATGTCAGCGCCCAGCTTGAGCGGCTGATGCTGTACGCCTATCCGACGCTGGTGATTATTCTCGGCGCGTTATTTTTTGGTCAGACCTTTCAGCGCCATCATATTGTTGCGCTGATTCTGACCTACATTGGCCTGATACTGGTGTACGGACAGGATCTGCAGTTTGCCACCGACCATATCGCCACCACCAAAGGCACTTTGCTGATACTCGCCAGCGCCCTGTCGTTCTCGCTGTATATTCTGTTCAGCAAAAACGCCATCGGCAAGATGGGCAGCCTGTTGTTTACCAGTATTGCGATGGGATCGGCAGCGCTGGCCACCATGCTGCATTACGGCATCAGCTATGGCGTCAGCCTGCCGGAAATGGACAGCAGCCGCTGGTTAGGCACCATTGTACTGGCCATATTCGCCACCGTGTTACCTTCGTTTTTAGTCAGCGAAGCGATTAAACGCATCGGCCCGGCGAAAACCAGCGTCAGCGGTACCATCGGCCCGGTGGCCACCACGCTGATGGCGATTATTTTTCTTGGCGAACCCTTTGGCTGGCTGACCGCCGCCGGTATGGCGCTGGTGATGTTGGGTGTCAGCCGGCTACAGCGTTGACAGGCATGCCGTATAAATAACAGCAGGAAGCGTTATTTATGCGGCCACTGGCATAACACGACAAATACCCATTTAATTTGCGACTCAATTGACAAATTACAAAAAAACGCTTGCGTCGCTGAGTCAGATTTGCAAAATCGCCCGTTCTCAAAATTTACCAAGGATTGACATGAGAACGGACGCCCTTCTTTCTGCAATTTCCCTTTCTGTTTTATTAACTGCCTGCAGTGGCGGTGGCGGCGGCGGCGGTATAAACAATGCAGCCCCAACCATGTCGCCTGCCAGTTTTACCAGTTATGACAGCCAAACACTGAACGGAACCATCGTCGCTAACGATATCGATGGCGACAGTCTGACATTCTCTGTCCCGGCAGGTCAGATATTACCAAGCAAGGTGACTTTTAATCTCAACCCTAACGGCAGTTTCAGCTACCGGAACAGAACCACCAGCAATGCCGTGGTTAATATCGTTGTTGCCGTCAGTGATGGGGCTCTGAGCACACAGGCAACCCTGAGCTTTACCACTCTGACCGACCCTCTGCTGACCCAGCAATGGCATCTGAAAAACACCGGGCAATCTGCATTTTCTGCCAGCAGCGGAACGACAGGTCACGATATTAATATCGGTACATTGCATATCGATGGCGCAACAGGTAACGGCGTCAAAGTTGCCGTTGTGGATTCCGGCCTGGAAATTGGCCACGAAGACCTGAGCGCTAACGTTCTGCCCGGCCGTTCTTACGATTACGTCAATGGCGATACCGACCCGACCCCCGCCGATAATGGTGGTGACCACGGTACCTCTGTCGCTGGTTTAATTGCTGCCAAAGGCTTCAATAATATTGGCGGACGCGGTGTTGCCCCCAACGCCAGCCTGCTGGGCTTTAACTGGCTGGAAACGCAGAATTTTGTTGAATGGCAACAAAACCATGGTGGCGATCAGACCGACGACGTACTGATTGTTAACCAAAGCTATGGTGCCGATATTGCCGGACCTCAAACCTTCTTTGATAGTTGGAATAACGCTGCAGAGTCTCATCTGAAAACGGTTCAGAGCACCAATAACGCTGGT
Source organism: Thalassolituus hydrocarboniclasticus (assembly GCF_025345565.1). Classification (NCBI taxonomy): domain Bacteria; kingdom Pseudomonadati; phylum Pseudomonadota; class Gammaproteobacteria; order Oceanospirillales; family Oceanospirillaceae; genus Thalassolituus; species Thalassolituus hydrocarboniclasticus. The sequence goes on from NZ_CP054475.1 coordinate 3,383,153, forward strand.
AAAGGGATTGTGATGCTGAAGTCGGCGGGTAATTCCTTTACCGATATCAGTACTGATATGACCATTTTAGGCTTCGCAATTGATGCCATCGCGTCAGAGTATATCTTTAATAACACAGCACCACGCCTGAGTGCTCATATTACTGGAGCTGAGCCTGAGTCCTCCAGCTTCTATCAGACCGTTATTTCCGCAGTGAATGCTAACGCTGCTGATCCTCTGGCGTCTTACTCAAGCATTGGTGCCTCTGTATGGGTTTCTGCCCCGGGCGGCGAGTATGGTACAAGTGCGCCAGCAATGATTACTACCGATCTCACCGGTTGCAACCGTGGTTATGCAAAAACCGGCGAGAGCGGCTTTGACGGCAACGCCAACAGCAATAACAACAACTGTAACTACACCTCAACCTTTAATGGCACATCATCAGCAGCGCCAGTAGCTTCTGGTGTGGCGGCATTGATTCTGGAAGCCAACAGCAACCTGAGCTGGCGCGATGTCCGTCATATTATGGCAACTACCGCGAAGAAAATTGACGCTGGTTTTACCCCGATTGAAGTCACTAATGGTGCAGAGACTTTTATTGCCGAGCCGGGCTGGCTGACCAATGATGCCGGTTACCATTTCCATAACTGGTATGGCTTCGGCATGGTTGATGCGACCGCAGCCGTTGCTATGGCTAAGAATCCATCTTACGTTGCACTGCCTGCTGTCAGCGAAACGGCTTTTATCGCTCCGGCCGATACCAGTGCTGTTACTATCCCTGAGGGTAATACCGGTGCCAGCAAAACCATCAGTGTCAGCAATAATCTGACCGTTGAAGCGGTACAGATTAAAATCAGTGCAGCCCATGGCCGTGATGCTGATCTGGCGATTGAACTGACCTCTCCTGCCGGTACGAAATCCATGGTTCTGCAACCGCGCAGTCTGCTGGTGATGGATCAGGATGACAGTGCGACCGCTGACTTTAATGATACCGTGCTGTTGTCCAATGCTTTCTACGGTGAAAACTCACAGGGTACCTGGACAGTTAAAGTTACAGATACCAACAACGGTGACTTCAGATTCTATGTTCACCGGATCAACGAAGACGACTGGGTGTATTATGATTCACCGAATAGCTCCGGCACCCTGAACAGCGTATCCCTGCGTATTTACGGACACTGATTTAAGGAAGATATGATGAAGAATATGATTAAAAATGCAGTATTCGCTACCCTTGCGCTTACCTGCACAGCACAGGCTGAAGTAAAAACCCAGTTTCTGGCGATGAGCAAAACCCCTGCGCCGCTGACAGAAAAAACCAGCACATCTCAGACTCAGGACAACAGCAACCTGAAAGCAGATACCAGCATTGTGGTTGAGAGCGCTGGCCAGCGTTTCTCACCACTGGTATCAACGGTCAATCCAATGAGCAGCGGACAAAAAACCGGCTTATATAAAGGCCAGTTAATGCAGGCCGAAAACAAACGCACCACCGGAAAAATTACCGGTGCAATCATGGTAAAAACCACGGCGGAAACGCTGAATGTTAAAGGTGCCAGCGAAACCCGCTTTGGCAGTGAATACATTCTTCTGAGTTTTGATGATGCAACAGAACTGCTGACAACTCTGGAGCAGCTGAAAAACCGCAGCGATGTGGAGTCAGCCGAACTGGAAGTCAACACCAAGCGCTACGTTCCGAAATAATACAACCAGTCAGGTTCTGATCCGGTTGTATTTATTTCTTAGCGCCCGATGATCTTCATCGGGCGTTTTGTATTTAAAGAGCTGGTTCAACTGGTGAATTATCTCTGGGTTTATACAACCATTCTTACCTGTGATTTCACGTCACGCCCACACTCATGTTACAGCTAAGAATTGCGACGTATTGCCAATAAAACACAGCACCGGCGACAGAAATATTCTTAACGATTCTGATAATCGCAGATTCGGATTTGACGAGAGTCAACAATAACGACAAGCCGATCAGGAGAAACCAATGAACAAAAACGAAACGCTCCAGCAACTGCGCCAGGCGCGCACCGGCCACCTCCGCTGGCAGGCTCATGCCCAATCGATTCTGTCTGCGCCCAACCACCTCGATAACATCAGCGAGAAAGCCCCGATGAATCACACCGATTGCCAGTTCGGGCAGTGGTACTTCGGGCAGATGGAGGCGCTGAAACACATCCCGGGTTATCAGCAGATTGATCCGCTGCATGAACGGCTGCATCAGCTTTACCGGGAAATTTTCGACATTATGCTGGAGAAAAAGTCGGGTACATTCAACTGGCTCTTTGGCAGTGATGCCCGCCATCGCCAGCGCTGCATCGACAAAGCACGCCCGGTCATGGATCAGCTGAGCGCCACCTCAAAAGAACTGCTTGCCGCGATTGATGAGCTGCAGAAAACCATCGAGCAAATGCCGGAACCGGCATAACCCGTGGCACGTACACATGGCCGTCATTGACGGCCAGAAACTGTTGCTACCTGCACACAGTGTGAAATATAACCGCTTAATTTTAACCGCAGCGGGAGTTGAACTGGCTTAACTTTAATGTTTAAGCGGCAGTAAAATCTTTTCCGCCTCCGCCACCACGGCGCTGCGTAAGCTTTTCAGTAATGAGCTTTCGGTCTGCCAGTAGTGCCAGTACAAGGGCACATCCAGATGATAGCCCGGCACCACATCGCGTAGTTCGCCCGACTTAATATGCTCCGCCACCTGTACCTGCGGAATCATGCCATAGCCTATTCCGGCCAGCGCCATACGCACAAAACCACCGGATGATGGACATTGATGCGTGCGCTGTGGTTCAGCATGCTCAGGTGAAACACTCTGCAGGAAACGATGTTGCAAACGGTCATCGCCGCTGAAGATTAAACAGGGTACCTGGGCAATATGTTGTTGATTTCGTTTCAGCTGATGGCGCTGGATAAACTCAGGGCTCGCCAGCGCACGATACCGCATCACCCCAAGGGGTTGACTCAGACCGCCATTCACCGGAGCCGCTGTGGCACAAATGCAGGCCATCACCTCACCGTTACGCATGCGTTTAAGACCGACATCCTGATCTTCAACAACAAAATCAAAATCCATCTGCACATAATCATCGCAGCGCAATAATGCGGGTGCCAGCCAGGTATCCAGCGTATCGGCATTCACCGCCAGCCGGATTTTTACCGACTCTGCGCTTTCCTGTGGCAGCAACAGTCCCTGCTCCAGCTGCTGCACCTGCTGCAGATGGTTGGTCAGGCGCTGGCCAAGATCGGTCAGCCTTGGTGGCGATGTGCGCAACAATACCGGCTGCCCCAGCCGGAATTCCAGCTGGCGGATACGCTGGCTCACTGCCGACTGGCTGACATTCAGCCGCTGCGCCGCCCGCTCAAAACCACGGCATTCAAGTACGGCCACCAAAGCTTCCAGAGCACGATAATCCATCATAAGATCACCTTATATCTCATAAGATTTATTACTTGGACTGATAATAAGCAAAAGCCTATTGTGCGCGCCATCACTTTATAAAAGCTTTCGGGAAACCATCGTGGAACACCTGCCCACCTACCTGACTTCAATACTGACCGGTTTTGCCGTAACCATGGGCTTAATTGTTGCCATCGGTGCGCAGAATGCCTGGGTGCTGAATAAATGCCTGCGCAATGAAAACCCGCGCGCAGTCGCAGCCGTCTGTATCAGTCTGGATACGTTACTGATTTTTACCGGCGTGTTTTTTATGCACTATGTGCAGGATCTGGTACCGGCACTGGTACCATTATTTACCTGGTTTGCCGTCGGCCTTTTGCTGTGGCTGGCCCTGCAGGCGTTTATCCGGGCATGGGGAAATCAGGGTGGAGCCTTAGTCGCCGCCGGAGCAGCCAGCACAGAAAGCGCCTGGCGCAGCGCCGGTCAGGCGATGCTTATTTCGCTGATTAATCCGCATGTCTATCTGGATACCGTCGTATTAATCGGCAGCGTAGGGGCTCGTCAGGAATTACCGCTGCTGTTTGCAGTCGGCGCATCTTTTGCGTCTTTTCTGTGGTTTTCGACACTGGTGCTGGGGGCAAAAAAATTACGGACTCACCTGAGCTCGCCGCAACAATGGCGGATATTCGACAGCGTGATTGGTGTTGTGATGTTGCTGGTTGCAGGCTCACTGGCCAGCCATCAGTTTGGATAAGGACTGTAAATATTCCAGCTTAATGACCAGCTTTTGTCACGACGATAAACGTGGCTACATTCCATCCGAAAGTACAAAAATGCTGGAGCAACCGGGAATCAACGAAGATCAGTGGCTGACCATGACGCGACAGTTCGAACAGTGCTTCAGTACCTTCGCGGGCAATGAACATCAGCTGCGCTATGCCTGTGAAAAGCTGGATTATCAACGACCGTCTGGACTAAACCGGTGCAAAGCAGCGCTTGGTTAATAAGAAAGCGCAACCACGCCATAAACACGCGCATAAATCAGGTATAGCCTGAGTTTTTTCGTTTCCGACATTCATCAAAACACTCAAACCCTTCCGACTTAGTCAACCAATAAACTTTAGTAAGCTCATTATTTTAAGCAGCCGCTTCCTCCAATTAGCTCCTATTAGTTCTACTAAGGTGGGTGTCCTATTAGTTTTTATCCTATTAGTTCTACTAAGGTGGGTGTTCTACTAAGGTGGGGGTCCTATTAGTCACTGAACATCTGAACCATCCTACCTACCAATCTTAAACAAAACAGCGTACGGAAGATCGGTCCCCACCATATCAGGCTCAGAAAAAAAGAATATGTAATTTTTAGTCTCAATTTTTTTATAAATAAATGTTCCATCATCTACACGATAGGATGCAGACTCCAGAACATGTTCATTTAAGTTTCCTTTAAAATAATCAATCAATCCCGCATATGTTGGTGAAATAACACCTGGAAAAACTCCATCTAAATCACCAATAACTTCAGGATAACAATCATTACAATCCTGATTGATAGCACGCATAGCAGCACTATCAGAAGATGCCCGCAAATACGAACGAATAAAGCAACCGCCGTCAGATACCGCACCGCCAAGTACAAGATAGTACCCCTCACAATAATGATAAATATTTCTTGATATAAATTTATCATTATCAACAGCTGGAATAACACTACTCAATAAGTCGCGAAACTTTATATTCCCCAATTCTGTGCAGTTAGTCATCGTGGCCACCTCGATATTTCAGAACGAACCCTACCATTATTAAGAGTACTAATAGGACACCCACCCTAACATATCCTTCTTATTGCTCAATATTTGAGCATCAACTACCTTGTAATTTCATCTTTCGGATGGAGTTCCGTCATGCCCAAAATCGCAAGCAACAAATCGCAGTAGAAGCCACACTTTACTATCCCTGCGTTTCCCGCTGCGTACGTCGCGCCTTTCTTTGTGGTCATGATCAGGTTAGCGGTGAAAACTACGAACATCGCCGTGGTTGGCTGGAACCTAAGCTTCTTGAGCTGCCACAGATATTCGCCATCCAGAATCCATTTACGTCCCGAAGGATACAGATCAACATAACGTCAATCCGAAGCCTGCATAGCCTCACGGCCAAACCAACCACCTGAAAGTCACTCTCTGTAGTGCCTCGTCAGTATCTCTGCCAATAGGCCAATGCCTGCACATCGGTTAGAATGGCGCCATATTTATCTTCTGCCCCTAACCTCTGCCGGAGTCACCGGCCAGGAAGTCTTATGATCCGTATTACCGAACTTGCCCTGCCCCTCGATCACCCGCAGGAAGCGCTGCGCGCTGCCATCCTTGAACGCCTGAACATTCAGGATGCCGACCTGCTGAACTTCACGGTGTTTAAACGCAGCTACGATGCGCGTAAGAAAAACACCGAGATCAAATTTGTTTACATCATTGATCTGGAAGCACGCAACGAAGACCAGCTGCTGGCGCGCTTTGAAAAAGACGTGCATATCCGCCCGGCGCCGGATACCAACTACTACCCGGTCGGCCATGCCCCGGAAGGTCTGAGCGAGCGTCCGGTGATTATCGGTTTCGGTCCCTGTGGTCTGTTTGCCGCGTTAACGCTGGCGCAGATGGGCTTTAAACCGATTGTGCTGGAACGTGGTAAAGAAGTACGCCAGCGTACCAAAGACACCTGGGCACTGTGGCGCAAGAAAACCCTGACGCCGGAATCCAACGTGCAGTTCGGCGAAGGCGGTGCCGGTCTGTTTTCCGACGGCAAGCTTTACAGCCAGATCAAAGATCCGAAATTTTACGGCCGCAAAGTCATGCACGAATTTGTCCGTGCCGGTGCGCCGGAAGAAATCATGTACGTCAGCAAGCCGCATATCGGTACCTTCCGTTTAACCGGGGTGGTATCGACCATGCGCGAAGAAATTAAAAAACTCGGTGGCGAAGTGCGCTTTGAAAGCAAGGTCACTGAAATTCTGCGTAGCGCAGATGGCCAGACCGAAGGCGTTGTCCTGGCCGATGGTGAAGTAATTAACAGCCGTCATGTGGTGCTGGCGCTGGGTCACAGCTCGCGTGATACCTTCCGTATGCTGCATAAAAAAGGCGTGTACGTCGAAGCCAAACCTTTTGCTGTGGGCTTCCGTATTGAGCATCCGCAATCGTTAATCGACCATGCCCGCTTAGGTAAATACGCCGGTCACCCGGAACTGGGCGCCGCTGATTATAAGCTGGTGTACCACGCTAAAAATGGCCGTGCGGTGTATTCATTCTGCATGTGCCCCGGCGGTACTGTGGTTGCTGCCACATCCGAGCCGGGCCGTGTGGTTACCAATGGTATGAGCCAGTATTCCCGTAACGAGCGTAATGCCAACTCCGGTATTGTGGTCGGTATTAATCCGGAGCAGGATTTCCCCGGCGGTCCATTAGCCGGGGTTGAGCTGCAGGAAAAACTGGAAGAAAAAGCCTACGAACTGGGTGGCAGCGATTATTGCGCACCGGGCCAGCTGGTCGGTGATTTTATTCGCGGTAAAGATTCCAGCGAATTCGGTGAGGTTGAGCCGTCGTATAAACCCGGCGTTAAACTCGGCAGCCTGTATCCGTCACTGCCTTCCTATGTGATTGAAGCCATCCGCGAAGCTCTGCCGGAATTCGGCAAACAGATCCGTGGCTTTGACCGCGACGATGCGATTTTAACCGGCATCGAAACCCGCACCTCATCGCCGGTCCGTATCGCCCGCGACCGCGATTCCCTGCAGAGTGTGAATACCAAAGGTTTGTACCCGGCCGGTGAAGGCGCAGGTTACGCCGGTGGTATTTTATCCGCCGGTGTCGATGGTATTAAAGTCGCCGAAGCGGTGGCACTGGATATGATCGCCCAGGCCGGAAAACAGGGCTGAAGCCATGAAAGTTGATGACGTTAAAAAACTGCAGCACAGAAAATACCGTGAAGAACTGCACCACTTTTTAGTGGAAGGTGAGCACCTGATTCTGGAGCTGCAGAAAGCAGCGGCGACCCAGCCACATCTGGCCCAGTCGCAGCTGTTTATTACCGAGCAATATCAGGACTGGGTGGCGGAGAATATCAGCCTGAACCTGCGCACTACAGTCGTTGGTCATAAAGCCATGAGCCAGATGTCCGACACCAAAAGTCCGCAGGGCATTATTGCCGCCGTACCTTTTGCTCCGGTTCAGGCAAGCAACCTGCAGCCTGCCAAAAACGAACGCGCCATTTATTTATATGAAATTCAGGACCCGGGCAATTTAGGGACGATTTTGCGCACCCTCGCCTGGTTTGGTGGTTTCCGTTGTCTGCTCAGCGCCAACAGTGTTGATCCCTACAACCCTAAGGTTGTGCGTTCCAGTATGGGCGCGATTTTCCACGTCGTGCTGGAGCAGTATGTGGCGCTCGAAGTAGTGGCCGAACGTTATACCCGCATTGCCTGTCTCGATATGCAGGGCAAGGCGTTAAGCGACAGCGGTTTTAAAGAGTTTGATTGCTATGTATTCGGCAACGAAGCCCGCGGTGTGCCGCGTGAACAGCTTGAAGCCATGCAGGCTCAGCCGTTTACCATTAACGGCAGCGGCGCTATTGAATCGCTGAATTTAGCCTCAGCAGTGAATATGTGCGTGTATGAACTGGTGCGCTGAATCAGCTTAACCGCTGTTTATGTTGGCCAGAGAATATCTGGCCAACATACAACAGGCCTACGCGGTCAGCAGACCACCATAAATAGTCCCGCCAACAATGGCTCCGGCCACCAGCAAACGCGCCAGCGATGGCATCACGCCATGGGCCAGCTGAAAACGGTTCCATAAATCCAGCTTACGCTGCAGCTGATGTTCAGACCCCGGCAACAGCACCGGATAATAACCGGCCAGACCACCGGCTTTAGGAGCCTGCAGCGTATTATCCACCGCTTCCGGTTGCTGCACCGACTGCGCCAGATAGCGCTCGGTCACAATGATATCTTCCAGCAATAAACCGCTCATATGTTCCAGTAAAGCGGCAATGCCACCCATGCGTTCATAAGCCGCCGGACACCACTCGTTCCAGTTCTTTTTATCGACATCGGGTAAGCCCAGTTGCGGGTTCTGTTCCTGCCAGTTTTCCACGCCCAGTGCTTCCACCAGCTTATCGGTCAGCTGCATATTAAACAGTGCGGCAGACACTTCGGTCATACAATCCTGTACCGCACGGGCAACATTGAGCATGCGGCGTTTTTCAAAAAAGCCGATCTGACCATCGGCGGTAATCACCGCCCAGGTATTGCCCAGCAAGGCCTGTTCATTGCGCACCACCGCCGCCAGATGCTCACAGGAATGCAGCAGGCTAAGCAGCCCATGCAGATAAGCTTCCCAGCCACGGCCAAGTTCGGCAGCGGCCTGCAGATGCGCGCGGTGACAACTGGCATCGTGTTCCTTTAACACCTTCGTCAGTTCCGCACGCTCCAGTGACAACTGCTCCAGAATCTCTGGAATATCGGCTTTCTGCAGTTCTTCGCCGCGGTGGCGGATCACGCCGCCGGAAGGTTTCAGATCACCATCCTGCAGGGCTTTTAACGTGCTGATTTCACTTTCCAGACTGCGCGCGGCGGCCAGCTGTTCTTTTAATTCCAGCGGGTAAACCTTGCTCAGAGACTGAACTGCCGTGGCCTGAATGCTGCCACTTTCCAGTAACTCAGCCAGCGAAGAAAAATTACGCATCACATCGCGATTCAGATAATTGCCACGATATTGCGGATCTAACGAGCTGTGCGAAAAGTGCTTCATTACCGCATCATCTTCTGCCACCGCTTCCAGCTCATCCTGTTTTTCAGCGTTATAAAAACTGCTGCTGATTTGCGCACGCAAAACATCCGGCTCGGCAAAAATTTCCCAGGCGCTGCGCGGATCAATGTCTGCTGCAATATAGCGTGCCTTGGCATTATCTTCGCGGTCACGGTTAGCCGGGTGTGTTGCCCACATTTGTGGTGGACGCGCCATCGACTCGGTAAACACCCGGTGGCTGGCAGCGTTTTCCGGATTATCCACCGGTGCAGGTACACCATACTGCGGATCGTCGAGCACTTTGCGCATGGCTTCCATGGTAATTTTCTGGGCGTTGAATAAATCGCTTAAGCGCTTACCGGAACCAGCCTCAGTCTGAGCAACATTCAGCGCGGTCTGCCAGGCCTGATCGGCCGCCTGCAACTTATGCAACGCATTAATTAAAGCATCGCTGCCGGTTACGGAGACCGCCACCAGATCGGCGTTAAATTCCATTTCGCGGCTGAGCGCGCGCTCGGCCATAATCACCAGACGAAACATAGTGTCGACTACCGCGCGGATCGACCAGATAATCAGCGACAACAACCAGCCCAGCCAGGCAATACGCAGATCGGTACGACCCAACCCACGTACCAGATTATCCAGCCAGTCACGGGTGGCCAGCATATGGCCAATAATCTGCTGTGCGATATACACCCAGCGCCCTACCAGCATAGAACGCTGGGCAAAATGGCCAAACTCATGGGCCAGCACTGCTTTTAATTCACCCAGCGTTAATACGTTCACCAGCCCCAGGCCGATGATCAGATTCTTTTTCGACGGGAAAATCAGGTTCAGCAACGACAGGTCATAAAAAACCGCGGCATTAACCTCTGGTGTCAGAAATACCCGGTGCGGGCGTGGCGCGCCGATCTCATCGGCCAGACGATAGATAAAAGCAAATAATTGTGGCTGATCCTGTTCGGTTATTTCAATCCCCTGCGGGTCACCGGATTTACGTACCGCAAACAGTGATTTACCGATAAATAAGGTGAGCAGACCGGCACAGATAGTAATCGTCAGCCGCAGCAGGTCAAAACCCCAGTCCTGCAGATGCACAACGCCATTAAAGGTAATCACCGCAAAGCAAACACCCAGGGCGATATACCCCAGCATAAACAGCATCAGGCCTGCCATCGCCAGCCAGGCCTGACGCTGATAGGAACCGCGGGGTTTGGTCAGATCCGCCGGCACCTGCTCTGGGCCTGCCGGGTAAAGTGCGGGTGTTTCCATTAAAAACCTCCTTGTTAAACGTGCCATATGGCGAAGATGAAGCAGCCTGAAGTAAGCCCGCCTCCGATATTGAGCGGGATATTATCAGCAGAGGCCAAAAATCAACAAGAAAGGCGGGCCGGTTTTGTGGCCGCAGTAGCAAAAGAGAAAAATAACGGCGGGGAAAAACAAAAACGGGAGGCAAGCCTCCCGTTTTATCAGCGTTCAGAATGTACTGATTCACCTGGCTCCCACGCTCTGCGTAGTAGCCCTTGCTGGCACCGTTGCATTCCCACGCAGAGCGTAGGAACGAGAAAGAAAGAGTTTTTCTTAATGCTCAGAGCACCGCACCGTTATCAGGCGTTTTTCGCCCGTTGCGCAGCTTTTTTCGACTGCAGCTGTACAGCCTTGGTGAAAATCCACTGATAGGTGGCCGGCAGCATACGCACCAGCAGGTCAAACATACGGGCATCCGGGCCAATCAGAATACGGCGGCTGTTTTTGTGCACACCATTGAGAATGGTTTTGGCGGCCTTATCCGGCGTGGTAATAAACAGTTTTTCAAATTCTTTGGTGGCTTCTTCTTCAGACGTACCGGTTACCTGTGCACAGCTGGCATCCATACGCGCGGATTTGGCGATATTGGTTTTAATGCCGCCCGGGTGAACACAGCTGCAGCTGACCGGAGAGCGGGAGATTTCCAGATCCTGGCGCAGGGATTCGGTCAGGCCACGCACCGCAAACTTGCTGGCGTTATAACCGCTCATTAATGGCTGTGACGCCAGACCAAAGATACTGGAAGTGTTAATAATATGGCCTTCACCGGCGGCTTCCAGATGCGGCAGGAATGCCTTGGTACCATACAGCACGCCGTTGAAGTTAATGTCCATAATCCACTGATAATCTTCCAGACTCAGAGCACCCACGGTACCGGACAACGCCACACCGGCATTATTGAAAATCATATTTACTTTGCCATGTTCTTTGGCGGTTTTATCGGCCCATGCATAGACGGCTTCACGATCTGATACATCGAGAATATCGGTGGTTACTTTCACGCCATAGCCCTGCAGCATCTGTGCAGTTTCTTCCAGACCTTTGGCACTGACATCGCTTAACGCCAGATGACAACCCTGCTGCGCCAGATTAATCGCCAGCGCACGGCCAATGCCCGAGCCTGCCCCGGTAATCGCCGCTACTTTATTTTTGAAGTCTTTCATCTGAGTCTCCTGTGCCTGCCTGCTGCGGCAGTCTGCTGATGGCTGTTGCCACCGGCTGTTGTTATTTTGAGTGTTGTTTTAACTGCTCTTGCCCGCGCGACTGCGGATACACATGTCGCTGCGGTCGCCGTAGTGAGGCGCACAGTGTGTCAGAACTCCCCCGGATTTTCCGGGTTCAACTCAGCCAGATTCGGGCGGCAGAGCTGCAGGATATAGCCGCAATCTACCCCTGTTTACACCGCTAACCCCCGCTGCTGCACGCAGCTTCCGGCACTTACCAGCCCCAGAGTGCGGCTCAGAGGCCGGTACGACAGAAAAGCCCGCCACGAAGTTGTCATAATCCGCCGTTCCGGCCCCCTTCGCCATTGCTGAACACCGGGATCTGCGCGACAATAGCGCCCCTTTTTTAACCCGCTGAATCCGTTGCGGCGCATATCCGCTTAAGTAACGGCAGCAATACAGAATTCAGATTCAGGAGTCGTTACATGACATCTCGTACCGAACTGGCGAACGCCATCCGCGCACTGAGCATGGACGCCGTACAGAAAGCCAAATCCGGTCACCCGGGCGCCCCGATGGGCATGGCCGATATCGCCGAAGTACTGTGGAACGACTACCTCAAGCACAACCCGAACAACCCTGAGTGGGCCGATCGCGACCGTTTTATCCTGTCCAACGGCCACGGCTCCATGCTGATCTATTCCCTGCTGCACCTGAGCGGCTACGATCTGTCTATCGACGATCTGAAGAACTTCCGTCAGCTGCACTCCAAAACTCCGGGCCACCCGGAATACGGTTATGCACCGGGCATTGAAACCACCACCGGCCCACTGGGTCAGGGTATTGCCAACGGTGTGGGTATGGCGCTGGCCGAAAAAGTACTGGCCGCCCAGTTCAACCGTGACAAGCACAATGTGGTCGATCACCACACCTATGTTTTCATGGGTGACGGCTGCATGATGGAAGGTATCTCCCACGAAGCCTGCTCTCTGGCCGGTACTCTGGGTCTGGGCAAGCTGATCGCGTTCTACGATGACAACGGCATTTCCATCGATGGTGAAGTGGAAGGCTGGTTCACCGACGATACCGTTAAGCGTTTTGAGTCTTACGGCTGGCAGGTGATCCCACGCGTTAACGGCCACGATCCGGAAGAGATCAAACAAGCCATCGAAACCGCCCGCGCCAACACTGAGCAGCCAACCCTGATCTGCTGCAAAACCATCATTGGTTTCGGTTCACCGAATAAAGAAGGCAAAGAAGAATGCCACGGTGCCCCACTGGGTGACGACGAAATCGCCCTGACCCGCGAGCGTCTGGGCTGGAAACACGGCGCCTTCGAAATTCCGGAAAACGTTTACGCCGGCTGGAGCGCGAAAGAGAAAGGTCAGGCCGCGGAACAAAGCTGGGACGAAAAATTCGCCGCTTACGCCGCCGCTTACCCGGAACTGGCTGCTGAATTCAAACGCCGCGTAGCCGGTGATCTGCCTGCCGATTTCTCTGCTCAGGCACAGGCTTATATCGAAGAATGTCAGGCCAAAGGTGAAGAGGTTGCTTCGCGTAAAGCCTCACAAAACACCCTGAACGCCTTTGGCCCGCTGCTGCCTGAATTCCTCGGCGGTTCTGCTGACCTAGCCGGTTCCAACCTGACCCTGTGGAAAGGTTGTCAGGGCGTGAGCGAAACCGACGCTTCCGGTAACTACGTATTCTACGGCGTACGCGAATTCGCCATGAGCGCGATGATGAACGGTATCGCCCTGCACAAAGGTTTTGTACCTTACGGCGCCACCTTCCTGATGTTTATGGAATACGCCCGTAACGCCGTGCGTATGGCCGCGCTGATGAAGCAGCGCTCCATCTTCGTTTACACCCACGACTCCATCGGTCTGGGCGAAGACGGCCCGACGCACCAGCCGGTAGAACAGGTTGCCAACCTGCGTAACACCCCGAATCTGGAAACCTGGCGTCCATGTGACACCGTCGAAGCCGCCACCGCCTGGAAATCGGCAATTGAGCGTAAAGACGGCCCAAGCGCGCTGATCTTCTCCCGTCAGAACCTGCAGCATCAGCCACGTTCTGCCGAACAGGTTGCTGCCATTGCCCGTGGTGGTTACATCCTGAAAGATTGTGCCGGTACTCCGGACGCCATCATCATCGCCACCGGTTCTGAAGTGGAACTGGCGACTGCCGCTGCTGAACAGCTGGCCGGTAAGAACGTACGCGTTGTTTCCATGCCGTGTGCTGAAGTGTTCTGCAAGCAGGGCGCTGAGTACATCGAATCGGTACTGCCTGCGTCTGTGTCTGCCCGCGTTGCGGTAGAAGCACTGCACAAAGATTACTGGTACAAATTTGTGGGCCTGAACGGCAAGATCATCGGTATGGACACCTTTGGTGAATCTGCACCGGCGCCACTGCTGTTTAAAGAATTCGGTATTACCACCGAAGCGGTGGTTGAAGCCGTAAACAGCCTGCTGTAATCGGCGCGGCCGTTAAAGCTGCCGCCACACCATTGCCGGACTTTTGCATTATCAGGCAAAGCTCCGGCAATTTTATTTCCGGCTCTGAAAAATTGGTGAATTCCCGGTACTGCCATGCTGAAAAAACACCAGCTCGAACTGTTAAGTCCCGCCCGCGATGCGGCCATTGCCAAAGAAGCGATTCTGCACGGTGCCGATGCGGTGTATATCGGTGGCCCCGGCTTCGGCGCACGCCATAACGCCAGCAACTCGGTGGCTGATATTGCCAATCTGGTGGAATTTGCGCGTTTATTTCACGCCAAAGTATTCGTCACCCTGAACACCATTCTGCACGACGACGAAGTCGAACCTGCGCGCCAGCTGATTCACCAGCTGTACGACGCCGGAGTCGATGCGTTGATCGTGCAGGACATGGGCGTGCTGGAAATGGATATTCCGCCGATTGAACTGCACGCTTCCACTCAGTGCGATATCCGCCGGCTGGAAAAAGCACAGTTTTTATCACAGGCCGGCTTCTCGCAGATTGTTCTGGCACGGGAACTTAACCTCGCTCAGATTAAAGAAATTTCTGACAGCGTTGATGCCGCCGTAGAATTCTTTATTCATGGTGCGCTGTGCGTGGCATTTTCCGGTCAGTGCAATATTTCCCACGCCCAGACCGGACGCAGCGCCAACCGTGGTGACTGCTCACAGGCCTGCCGCCTGCCCTACACCTTAAAAGACGAAAACGGTGGCGTGGTTGCCTACGACAAGCACCTGTTGTCGATGAAAGATAATAATCAGAGCGCCAATCTGCGCGATCTGGTGGATGCCGGCGTCCGTTCCTTCAAAATTGAAGGTCGCTACAAAGACGTCAGCTACGTAAAAAACATCACTGCCCATTACCGTCAGCTGCTGGATAATATTCTTAATGATCGTCCGGATCTGGCGCGTGCTTCCAGCGGTTATACCGAACATTTCTTTGCCCCGAACCCGGATAAAACTTTCCACCGTGGCAGCACCGATTACTTCGTCAGCGAACGCAAAATTGATATCGGCGCTTTTGATTCGCCTAAATTCGTTGGCCTGCCGGTCGGTGAATTAATTGGTGTAGGCAAGAGCGAACTAACCGTACAGACCGATACCGAACTCACCAACGGCGATGGCCTTAACGTGCTGGTCAAACGTGAGGTGGTGGGCTTCCGCGCGAATAATGTCTACCCGATTGCGGATTTTGACCTGGAGAACGATCAGGGTGAAATGCAGCACGTCTGGCAATACCGCGTAGCACCAAACGAAATGCCGGAAGAATTAAAAAAACTGCGTTTACCGGCAAAGCTGAACCGTAATCTGGATCATAACTGGCAGCAGGCACTGCTGAAAAAATCCGCCGAGCGCCGCGTACTGGTGAACTGGGATATTCAGGCCACACAGGATGCTCTGAGTGCGACACTTACCAGTATTGAAAATGGCCGCGAAGAAGGCAGCAGCGTAACGCTGACATTAGAAGGTCCGTTCGAGCCTGCCAACAACGCTGAGAAAGCCCAGCAGCAACTGCAGGATACCTTTGGCAAACTGGGTAACACCATTTATCACGCCGACCGGATTCAGGTTAACGGCGATGCCTGGTTTATTCCCGGCTCGCAGTTAAAAAACCTGCGCCGCGATGCCATTGATGCACTGACCGCCGCCCGTATTGCCGCCCATCCGCGCGGACAGCGCAGGGCTGTCAGTGAACCTGCACCGGTGTATCCGGACAGCCAGCTGACCTTCCTCGACAACGTATATAACGAAAAAGCCCGTGCCTTTTATAAACGTTTTGGCGTTGAACTGATTGAACCGGCCTACGAAGCACATCAGGAAACCGGCGATGTGCCGGTCATGATCACCAAACATTGCCTGCGCTTTTCTTTTAACCTTTGCCCGAAACAGGCCAAAGGCGTTACCGGGGTGATTACCAAGGTCAAAGATATGCAGCTGGTTAACGGTGACGAGGTATTAACCCTGAAGTTCGACTGCAAACCCTGCGAGATGCATATCATTGGTAAGATGAAGAATCATATTCTCAGCAGCCCGCAACCCGGCAGTGTGGAAAGTGGAGTCGGTTTTTTTGATCCGGCGAGTCTGATTATCAGCAGCAGAGACTGATTCATAAAAAAACCGGCTATTAGCCCACTGCTGTCCCACAGTTTGGAGTGACATTGTGTCACCCCAAACCGCAGCATTCATCGACGACTGCTTTTCAATCTGAAACGCCTTTCCGGGGCAAGCCCCTGGCCCCCTGTAAGGAGAGGTATCTCCTTACGATCCTCTCTTTTCGGCGCGTCCGGCTTCATCCAGCCAACTGCAATGATTGTGCGGCACGCAAAACAATTCGCCCCGGAACGACACTTTAAAACACCAGCAATTTGTATCGTTCCGGGGCAGGGTTTTGCTCTGAAGGCCGCAGAATCATCTGGTTGTCTGGCGCCGCACTATCGCCGGTTTAACTAATCCGCTCAGCCGCATTTCAAAGGAAGCCGTGTTTGAGACATGAGACTTAAAAGAATACGTTTGATTTGAAAAGCGGAATCGCGGTGATGGTTTTCTGCGCCTCTGGGGTCGCCGCAGAAACCGATGATATTTCTGGTCTGTCCGCAGGGATGCGGACAAGCGGCTCCGGCCATGGATGGCCGATGAGGCGCGCGGCCAGTAAATATCAAGGGTTCAAGGGTAACGGCCCAGAAAGCGCGAAGCTGGGGTCGGCCCGCCGGCAAGGGGATAAGTTCCCCTGAGAGGCAACAGGCCTTGATGTTAAAACATGCTGTTTTTGTCAGCTATGGTGCTGATTAAAACCATGGGACAGCAGTGGCTATTAGCCGGTTTTTTTATGTTTAATATCGGTCAGAGGTTAGGCTTATAGTCAAAACCATCCTGCGCCTCAGCATCGGTAAAACTCTGTACCGGCTGCTTGTGGTTCAGTAAAGAGTTCACCAGTGAGCCGGGGAACATCTGAATCGCGTTATTAAACTCTTCAACATTACGGTTAAAGATGCGCAACGCGGCACCAATCTGCTCCTGCTGCTCCGATATTTCTGCCATCAGCTTCGTATACAGATCAGAAGCCTTCAGCTCCGGATAAGCTTCGACAGCCACTTTAAGCCCCTGCAACAGGCTGGCCGTATGCCTTTCAGCCTCAGCCAGCCTGACGGTATCAGGTGTGGCAGATGATTGTTTGCCAAGCTCGTCAATGCTGTTACGCAGACGGGTGACATCCGCCAGAACACTGCTTTCATGCAGCTTGTACTCTTCAACCAGCTTTTCTACATGAGGAATAGTCTTATTCTTCTGCCGCTCCTGAGTCAGAACCGAGGCCCAGGCACGGTCAACGGCATTAAACTTTCCAATAATGCCGTTATAGATAACAACTACAGCGACCAGCAAAATCACGGGTAACAGTAAAAAATATAAATCGCTCATAAAGCCTCCATCAAGGCGTACCGGACGCCCGGTTAAAGTTGAAAATTGTTGTCAGTCAGGCGCATCAGGTTGTGTATCTGAAGCAACAGGCTATTGAGCTTTTCAAGCTCATCGTGTTTAGCAATTTCGCTGGCAAATTCAACGGGACTTTCCAGATTATAAGTGCGCTTATGTTCCAGAATATCGTCATTGCTGAAAGCAAAACAAAGATCGCCACCGGCATTTATTTCCAGCACAGGACGTGAGTACTCAGCCGCCATAGCCAGCATTGCTTCAATCACAGCGGGTGATAAAAAACGCGCCGCTACAATCTCTTCATCAGCACAGACACTGAAGATCCGGTTAAATTCGTTTGAAGCCGTCGTGTACTTTTCTCCACTGAAAGAAGCACCACTGCCAGCGTTAAGACTCAGCCCTCTGGAAAACGGGAAGTGCAACAGCAGGCCATGGCGGTAATAACTGTCTCTGACTACCCGTGTGCGGCTGTTTCCCTTAGAGTCAGTGTAGGTTTCGGTACGGCGAACAACATAATGAAAACGATAGAGGCAGTAATCAAAACGGTGCAGCTTGCCCTCATAGCGTCCCTGATACAGATGCTGAATTTCGCGCAGATCATTGCCGCGAATAAATTCCTTAAATTGCTGACCCAGCTCCTTGGCTTTCTCTTTACCTTTAAAAGGCAAAGCTTTCAGGCCGTTATTAAACAGAATATCAAGCAGACTGATCCGTTCTGACAGCGGCCTGCGCCAATGCTTACGCTGATACAGACGCCAGCAGACAATGCCACCGGTAACCAGCAGCAGTAACGGCAACCCCACTTCAGAAGAGGCAAAGCCGCCACCGGAAACAAGCAGCGTCAGTATTTGCAACCCCTCCCAGTAAACCAGCCCCCAGAACGGCATCAGCACCACAACCAGAGTTATTCCGCCAGCGGCGGCCATGCGTTGCGCCGGCGTTTTAAAGTGTCTGGATAAAAAACCGGCTTTGCCTTTTTCTTCACGCCACAGCTGCCAGAAAACAACGATCGCTACCGGCAACCAATACTGGCTGTAGTACAGAACAACACTGAGAAAATAATCAAACTCATAGGGCAGACTCCGGCTGAAAACACTGTAGAGCGCCAGCCCGCCTAATCCCATAAACAGCAAGCCGATCACCTGCCAGGGCTTATCTTTGTAATCCAGAGGGCCCGGATGATGTTCCAGCGAGCGGATCGTTGCGACCAGATCATGCTGACTGGTCGCGGCTTCAATTTTTTCCTTCAGGCGGGTGATATTGGCACTCACCTGCTGGTTGTGCGTCATAAACGATCCTTAGCGATACTATATAGCCCTGTCATTTTATCATTATTGATAAACAATCAAGTAACAGAAAGTTATCGTTCATCAACGATTACCATGGAAATCAGCAACGCATTGTATAAACAACGAAGCCATATCTGCGGATATACACCAGATATGCAGAACAGCAGCTTCACCCTTCGGGGTGAAGATTCTGACCAGCCGGTCAGGTTCAATAGTCATCACCTACAAATAATTTCCGGGGATGACGATGGAACTGAACAGATTTTCATTGGCGATGTTAGCCACTTCTTCATTTTTATTAACCGCATGTGGTGGTGGCTCCTCCGGCGGCGGTGGCTCTGCTGATCTGGGTGGGGGGAACAATAGCGCTGGACAGGCTGCATGGACCGCACCAGCCGAGCTGGAAGATGGCTCTGTCACCGTCAGTCAGCTGATGGTCGGCGGCACTGCCAATAAGCCGATGATTGCCTATACCAAAGGCAGTTTCCTCAATATCCGTGAATTCGACGGCAGCAACTGGAGCACTGCCCATCAGCCCAGTTCGCACGACGGCACCAATGATGTCAGCTGGGCATTCAATGCCAATGGTAAAGCGGCACTGGTGCGGGAGAACAACGCTACAAATGCCACCACCGGTTTCACTGAGTGCCGACTGGACTACTATCGCTACAACGGTACCCAGTGGAGCGGACTATCCCGTGCACGCACTCTCAGTAATCCGGGTAATAACTACACCTGCCACAATGTCGAAGATCTTAAAATCGCCTTATCCGATGACGACAGCGTGGCACTGATCTGGAATCGCCGCGACTTAACGACGAACAAAGGGCGTGTTCAGGGCTGTGACAGCACCGATACCTGCGTTACCGATGCTGACGTGTCTCCTGCGACACTGGGCAACGACTACAAAGCTGTCGCTCTGGGTTTAGGCAATGGCGGTGAAGGCCATATTATCAAAATGGAAACCAGCAAATTTGCCACCAACAAGTCCGGGGTATTTGTCACCAGTTTCTCTGATGGCTACACAGGTTCGTCGGCGAATATCGGTGATTATCCGGGGCAATCCCGTTTAGCACGAGTTGCTGTCAACGATGCTAACCATGCTCTGGCACTGTTCAATAACTACAACACACTGCAGGCCCGCTTTGACAACGGCTCAGGCTTTGCACCCAGCGTTGAGCTGGATAACGACCTTGCCGGTGCAAACTACGATGCTACGTTAGAAGCTTATCTGAGCAAGGGTTCAGACTATGGTTTAAGCTTGTGGGTAAATAACGGGAACGTTTTAAAAACCAATATTTCCAATGCTGGCTCGTTCGCCAGCAGCGCTACAGAGCACCCGCAGAGTAATGATCAAATCCGATTTGCACAGGGTGCAATTAACGATAACGGCAAAGCAGTTATCGTCTGGTTTGGCTATGACTTTGATATGACAAGCGGAACCCCGGGCGACGGGACTTTATACTCCCGCTTCTACGACGGTAGTCAATGGCTGGATGTACAGACCATCGACAGCGGCATCGACGTAGCATCATTTATTTCTTTCAAAGGCGGTGTGGGCGTTTATCTGGATAATTCAGATGACGTTACCGTGGTTTATAACGCCTATAAAGCAACGCAACTGACAACCGAACCAAAAACGTTCTATACGCGCCGTGTTATTAATTAACTGACCCACAAGAGAAGTATTCAGAATACCTGTCTGCTCATCTTACCGATTTCAGAAAATCAGGGATGATGATTCTGAAACAGCCGCTGAAATCAGCGGCTTTTTTTATTTATAAAAATATTAAAGTCACCTTTCAGGGTGAAGATTCGGAGCATTAGCGCAGCGACAATACACCAGTAAAAAATCGAATAACGGAGTATTTATGCAAGTTTCAAAAAAACTACTGGTCGCCACTCTGACCTCCCTATTCATGATAACCGCCTGCGGTGGCGGGTCTTCTGGTAGCAGCTCATCTGCTGACAACTCAGGCAATGGCTCAGGAGACGGTTCCGGGTCGGGTGATAGCGGAAATGGAAGCGGTGGTAACAATACGATAACTGATAGCCAGATTACCGATCAGGGTTGGATTTCTGGCTTAGATAAAATGGTCGATATGGTCTGGCCATATGGCGACTCTCAGGTCGGTGCACCTGTCTACCTGATAAAGCAAAACACAAGCAGCAATACGTCAAAAATTCTGAAAGGAACTGCTGCAACGACGACCGAAAATGCAGAAGACTTTACTGAGTTAAAAAGTTTTACCGGAACCTATGTCGCTGCAATCGAGGCCTACCGATTCATCGATGCCAATGGTCAGCCTGACCGCCTGATTTACACTTGTGATAACAGTACGTCGCCGGCAGAAATCAGGATTTATAAAGAGTCTGATATGGCGGCAACACCAGCCTCATTGCCACTGAATACGTACTATCAGTTAAACAGCACGATCCATCGCAAAAAAATAAATATCTGTGAATCTCTGTCTATTGGTGGCGCATCTACCAGTACCTCAGGCTTCGAAGTCACCCTCTACGCTGGCGGAACCGGAACAGATTCCGCTGCAACTGTTAGCCAGTTCCATATCGCCAAAGCGGTACTCTCTTATAACATTAATGCTACTGGTGAGCTTAATACTGCTGTGAGTGGCGGTAGCCCTACCTTCATATACCAGCTAAGCACGTACAGCTATCACGTCAAAGCTATGCACGCTGTCAATGCCAATTCCGTAGTCGTTGCCTACACTGCGCCAGTTCCTGGTGAAAACCGTGTTCGTCTTATTCGCCAATGGGCCAGCCCACTGGATCTGATAATCAGTACTCAGAATAAATTCGACGGTACGACCAGCCTGTGGCAGGTCGCTGATATGCACGTTTGGACAAAATCAGCTAATGACACCCGGGTATACATGACCTCCCCGGGCGGAGGCACTTTCGCAATCAGCTTCGATCAGACAGCCTTAAGCAAAAATGGGGATCACACCTTCACAACCGGTGATGCCCAGCACTGTGGCGATGTTATTACTGGTTTCCGTTCCCCCACTGCCAGCCCGAAACTCTGGTGCCAGGACAGCACGGATAAGGCGGAGTTGCTGGAGTTCACAGCACCGGATCTTCCGGTTCTGTAAAGCGAATCACCAGCAATAAGGCAAATAAAAAGGCGATGATTTTATCGCCTTTTTATTTGATTGGTGCCTGGTGCGCAGCCAACGACAGTTCTATCGCGATTGCAGCCAGACAATCAACTGCGCCCGCTCGTCTTCAGTCATGGCAGTGATATTGGCCAGTGGCATATAGCCGGTTTGCAGTGCGCTGAGCATACGGTCTTTGTACTGCAGAAGTTGTGCTTCAGACTCGAGGATAATACCCGCCGGCGGGATTTTAAACATATCACTGGTTGGTGCAGCGGCATGGCATTCGGCACAACGCAGATGGGTAATATGCAACGCCTGGTCGGCATTAATGACGCTACCTACCGTTGCAACCGGTTTGGGCGCCATCCAGAAAGCCAGTACGACAGTAAGAATAAAGGCGCTGATTAAATAACCCGGTTTTACTCCGGCACCCTGGGTTTTTAAATTCAGGAAATGACGCACCAGACCGGTAATTACCGCAATCATCGCCAGTACCAGCCAGGCATATTCATGGCCATAGGTCATCGGATAATGATTACTGATCATGATAAAGACCAGCGGCAGGGTCAGGTAATTGTTATGGGTTGAGCGCAATTTGGCCAGCATGGCATAACGCGCATCCGGGGTTTCACCGGCGGTTACCGCACGTACCAGTTCACGCTGCGACGGCATAATGCCGAAGAAGACGTTACCGGCCATAATCGAGCCGATTAAAGCACCAACATGAATATAAGCTGCACGGTCAGCAAACAGCTGATCCGCCAGCCAGGCCATAAACACCAGAAATACAAACAGAACAGAAGCAAAGCCTTTATTGCTGTTGCGCAACGGGCTTTTAATCAGCAATTCATAAACCGCAAAACCCACGGCCAGAAACAGCAGACTGCTGCCGATAGCTTCCGCCGGTGAAAATGCCATTTTCGCCGGATCAATCAGATACTGCTGCGCACCCCAGTAATACATCACCGCCAGCAATGAGAAACCGGTCAGCCAGGTGGTATAGGCTTCCCACTTAAACCAGTGCAGATTGGCCGGCATTACCTGCGGCCCGAGTTTGTATTTTACCACTTCATAAAAACCACCACCGTGAATGGCGGATAACTGGCCTTTAATACCGCGCGCTTCATTTTCGTCGCTGGGTTTTTCCAGGCTCAGATCGAGCCAGACAAAATAAAAGGATGCGCCAATCCAGGCGATACCGGCCAGCACATGAAACCAGCGCAGAAACAGGTTCAGCCAGTCAAAGATATAGCCTTCCATTAACAGGCCTCCGGCTTGGTCCAGACGGAACGACCGGCGACGAAAGTTTCGCGTACGGCACGGTCATCACCGAGAATCATCAGGCTGAACAGGGTTTCGTCCAGGGTTTTACAGATTGACTGGCGACGCTTCATCAGATCGGTGCCGGCCAGATCCAGCACAACAAAATCGGCTTCTTTACCGCTTTCGAAGTTACCGATTTTATCGTCCACCGACAGCGCTTTAGCGTTACCCAGTGTCATCATATAAAAGGCGCGTTGCGGCGCCAGTTTACTGCCTTTTAACTGGCAGATTTTGTAGGCTTCATTCATGGTCTGCAGCATAGAGAAGCTAGTACCGCCACCAACATCAGTCGCTACGCTGACATCCACCGGAAATGGCTGATCATCCAACTGGAATAAACCACTGCCAAGAAACAGGTTCGACGTCGGGCAGAACGAAATTTTGCTGCCGGTTTCGCTCATGCGCTGATAATCTTCTGCGTCGAGATGAACACAGTGGGCAAATACGCTGCGCTCGCCGAGCAGGCCGTAATGATCGTACACATCCAGATAACTCTTACGCTCCGGGAACAGCTCTTTTACAAAGGCAATTTCATCCAGATTTTCCGCCAGGTGGGTCTGCATATAAACGCCCGGATTATCGGCCAGCAGCTGTCCCGCCGCCGCCAGTTGTTCCGGGGTCGAGGTAATAGCAAAACGCGGGGTAATGGCGTACAGCTGACGACCATTATTGTGCCAGCGGTCAATCAGCTCCTGAGTATCAGCGACCGAACTTTCCACCGTATCGCACAACGCTTCCGGTGCATGGCGATTCATCATCACTTTGCCACAGATCATGCGCGTATTCAGACGCTGACTGATTTCGAAAAAGGCATCCACCGCACTTTTATGCACAGTACCGAATACCAGAGCTGTGGTCGTACCGTTTTTCAGTAATTCCTGCAGGAAAAACTCCGCTGCATTATTGGCGACGTCGGCGTTGGCAAAATTCACTTCCGTCGGGAAGGTATAATTATTCAGCCAGTCGAGCAGTTGCTCGCCGTAGGAAGCAATCACGTCCACTTGCGGATAATGAATGTGGGTGTCGATAAAGCCCGGCATAATCAGGGCATTATCGTACTGAGTCACGCTGAGGCCCGGATACTGAGCCAGCATGGTGGCTGCATCGCCACAACCAACCACTGTGCCGGCATCGGTGTCGGTGATCAGCAGACCATCGGCAAAATACTGGGGAGTCTGTTCGTCGAGGAAGTGCAGAACGCGTCCCCGGTAGCCCTGATAATTCATGTTCTTTCTCACAAGTTTATTCGGATATTCCAATCATCCGGAAAGAAAAACTCTTCCAGATTATTGCCCGGACCAACGCGGTCGACGATCCAGAAATCACACACACGGTTTAATGCCAGCAACGGATGATGCCAGCAATTGGCTTTGTAATTCACGCCTTCCTCGCCACTGGCGAGGAACAGCTTAAAGCTGGACGGGTCCGGCACCTCATCGCCATTAACAATATGACTGAGGCATACCAGCACCAGATAGGGTTCATCCGACGACGGCAGAAATGCCTGACTGCCCAGTGGATGGCGCTCCATCATGCCGATACTCATCGGCAGGGTTCGCGGCTGGGCACGGAAAATACTGATAATACCCTGCCCGCTTTGTGGCTCCGCCCCAACCGTAACCTGCGCCAGATTATGGTAACGCTCGGTGGTGCCGTTATTAATCATAATCGGTTTACCGCGCACGCTGACCAGCTCACCGAAGGGTGCAAAACTTTCGGCGGTTAAAGGCTCAGGTTGCAGAATTAATTCCATCACTGAATTCCTCAGGAGCCACGGTAAGTCGAGAAACCATTGGCCGACAGCAACAGTGGCACGTGGTAGTGCTCAGTCGGCGTATCAATTTCAAACAGGATATCGACCTGCGGATACAAAGTGCTCAACCCCTGCGCGGCGTAATATGCCCCGGTCGCGAATTCCAGTTTGTACAGTCCGGACTCACGCTCACGGGTGCCCAGCCAGTCAATAATGCGGCCGTCATCGTTGGTCGCGGCACTGGCCATGCTTTGCCATTGCGGGTCGGCGACAGAGCCGGTTGCCGATTTAAATAAACGCACCCCGACTCCAACCGCCGGACGGCCACGCTGAGTATCTAAGATATGCGTGGTAATTACACTTTTCTGCATAATCCGCTCCTCACTGTACCAGACCAAGAATTTTTTTAATGCGCAGATCGGTAATCATCATCTGATTCTCGGCGGCATTATGGATTTCCTGCTCACGGCTGTTCGGCAATCGCTGCTCCAGCAGTGCCAGCATCTGCTCCGCACTTTTTCCGGTAGCAAATACGATAAAAATAAAACCAAACTTTTCTTCATAGGCACTGTTACCAGCCGCCAGTGCCTGCAGTACATCTTCCGCAGCACCTGTCGCACCACTTTGTTCGTGTGAAGCAATGGCTTTAGTGTTGGCATATTTGGCGCGCAATGAGTTTACATCACCGATTTTCGGGTGAGCGGTAAAGGCCTGAAGAAAATCCGGTTCTTCCATCGTCCACCAGAATTCATCCGCCTTCTGCAGCAACTCATCCACCGACGCATAGGGGCGCGCGGCCACCACTTTTGCCACCCAGCGTTCCGCCGCACAGCAGCTGGTGAAGGCGGCGGTGGCCTCCGCCACCGTCAGGTTATTCAGTTCATCGAGTGTCATTGGGTATCCTTCAGGAATCCACTGTTTATCTGTGTTCAAAAAACCGACTATTTATCTGTGTTCAAAAAACCGAACACGCGTAAACGGCTGATACCGCCATCCGGGTACATATTCAGCTTGATATGAGTAAAGGTCTGCTCGCCACTGATCACTTCATCTTTGTAGAAATGTTCGGCATCGGCGGTCAGTTTCTGACGTTCTATCACCGGCACCCACTCAGATGTTTCCTGCGGATGCTCACCTTCCGGCATGGTAATGCCCAGCAGTGAGAAACCATCCGGATAGTTACCTTTAAAGTGCGCGGTATCAACCAGCACTTTTTTAATGCTGCCGGTTCCGGCCAGCTTAATAATAATCCAGTCACATTCACGGCCACCACGGCGACGCTTGGTTTCCCAGCCATCGCCCATATTGACGCCACGGTCGGGCATGATCAGGTTACTCATCGAGCTGAAAAACATATCGCTGCATTCCACCGGACGCGCGCCGTTTTTCACAAAAGCCAGATCCACAGGCTCACCCGGCAGGAACCAGTCAGTATCCATCACCGCTTCACCGTACACACGCAGGCGGGCAATACCACCATCAGGGAAACTGTTGATGCGTAAATGAGTCCATACGCCAGTGGAGTCACAATCAATAAAATTATTGCTGTCCGGATTTACGTCCTGCTGCGGCACGATCATGGTCCACTCAGTACTGTTATCCGGTTCTGCTTTGCTGTTACAGGCCTCAATGGATACCTGCTTCGGCGCGTTACCAGCAAAATGCGTGGTGCACACGTTAAAGCCCTTGATACGCCCCTGAGTACCCAGTTTCAGGATGGCCCAGTCATAACCGGCAACACGTTTACGGCGGGTTTCCCAGCCATCCATCCATTTACCGCGGTCGGTGAATTTACCTTCAATAAACACCGGGGCTTCCGGCTTGATCAGATTTTCCATCTCAGCAAAGAAATCATCACTGCAGCTCAGCACCTGACCGCCCAGACGACGGTTTGCCAGATCAATCCACTCACTGTAAGGATGCACTTCGTTTTTCATATTCTTCTCAACATAATCAGACGGATAATTCTGACGATGATCGGATCGTCAGGCTATTAGGGCCTGTCGACACTAATTAAACAGGCCTGTTATTGGCTAAAAATATCTCAAACAAGGCGCTGAGAGTGTGGCCTAACGGGTTAAGCGAACGAACAGCAACGCAGGATGAGGGATTTTTAGCCATAACCCTTCGGGCTGAGGCCAGTTTTCCTCATTAACTTCGTCGTTCATCATTCATTTAGCCCGCTAATATCACTCCTCTCTCCTTGTTCTGAGAAAAACTAGCTCTCAGCAGGACCTATTCAATTAGTGTCGACAGGCCCTAAGGATGACTTACAGGCTGATGTCTGATGACGCCACTGCGTCATCGCTCAGCCCTTCCTGCAATTGTTTCCAGCTCAGGCCTTTGCGCCGCGCTTTGTCTTCTGTATCTGCCGCAGCCACTGAGGTTTTCCGTGCCAGCAGCTGGGCGACGACTGATACCGCCACCTCCATCGGTAATTTCCCACCGATTTGTGGCAGGCCAATGGGCATGGTCAGCTGCCCCAGCTGCTCAGCACTGAATCCGGCATGTTGCAAACGCAGGGCAAAACGTTCGGTTTTGGTTTGCGAGCCAATGCAGCCAATAAAGTGAAAATCTGTACGCGCCAGTGCCGCCTGTAATAATTCAAAATCCAGCTGATGATTATGGGTCAGAATCACCAGCTCACTGCCCGCCGGCAGCTGCGCGATAATATCAACAGGCTCAGCCAGGCAAATACAATCAATATTGGCTGTCAGTGTGTCTGCCGGCGGAAATTGTTCCGCGCGGTTATCCACCCAGATAACCGGTTGCTCCAGTCCGCCCAGAATATTCATCAGGGCTTTGGCCACATGACCGGCACCAAATACCACCAGTGGCGCACTCTGCAACTGAAATAATTCCAGCAATACGCTGACACTGCCGCCACAACACTGCCCGGCTTTGGCTGCCAGAGGAATTTTTTCCATTTTCTGCAAAGCAAGCGGGCCTGTTTTACTGGGCTGTGTACTGACTTTTCCTGCAGTTTCAGCCAACCATGTCCGCGCTTTCTGAATTAACTGAAATTCAAGCTGGCCACCACCCAGGGTATCAAACTGATCCTGAGCGGTGATGACCATCTTGCTGCCGGGGTCGCGTGGTACAGAGCCGGCACTACCCATTACCGTGGCAATCACATAAGACTCGCTGCGTTGCTGGCAGCGGGCAATCGCATCGTACCAGCGCAAAAATTTCATGCTTTGCTCTCCTGCAGGCAGTACATCACAGCATTTAATACCCGCTCAGGAGTTGCCGGGGTATCCAGCGGCGGACTGATTTTATAATCCGCCACACTGGCAACCGCATCACGCAGAGCACACCAGACGGCAATACCGTGCATAAATGGCGGCTCGCCAACAGCTTTGGAGTTATAAATAGTATCTTCAGCGTTCGCGCGGTCAAACAGCTGTACATTAAAGTGTTCCGGCATATCAACCGAGGTTGGAATTTTATAGGTCGCAGCGGAGTTGGACTGCAGACGGCCTTTATCATCCCATAATAATTCTTCG
Source organism: Thalassolituus hydrocarboniclasticus (assembly GCF_025345565.1). NCBI lineage: Bacteria > Pseudomonadati > Pseudomonadota > Gammaproteobacteria > Oceanospirillales > Oceanospirillaceae > Thalassolituus > Thalassolituus hydrocarboniclasticus. The sequence goes on from NZ_CP054475.1 coordinate 3,411,730, forward strand.
GTGGTTAACCAGCCCATTCCCTGAATAAAAGCCCCTTCAATCTGGCCGATATCAATCGCCGGATTCAGCGAGCGGCCAGCGTCGTGCAGAATATCAGCACGCAGCACTTTATATTCACCGGTCAGGGTATCAATTTCGACTTCGGCACAGCAGGCACCAAAGGCAAAATAAAAGAACGGCCGACCACTGGCGGTATCGCGATTGTAATGAATCTTCGGTGTGGCGTAATAACCGGTGGTCGATAGCGATACCCGGTTTTGATAAGCCAGGGTGACGAAATCAGCAAAGGAAATCCATTGCGCGCTGTTCTCATCGGCACCGATCACCACATGATTATTAATAAAGCGTACGTCACTGGCATTCACCTGATAATGCTGTTGCGCAAACTGCACCAGCCGCGACTTAAGAATCTGGCAGGCATTCTGTGCCGCTTTACCATTTAAATCCGAGCCGGACGATGCCGCTGTTGGCGAGGTGTTCGGAACTTTATCGGTTGCCGTGGCACTGGCCTGAATCATATCGATATCGAGATCGAATTCATGGGCGACTACCTGGGCCACTTTGGTAAATAACCCCTGCCCCATTTCGGTACCACCGTGATTCAGATGAATTGAACCATCGGTATAGATATGCACCAGCGCACCGGCCTGATTTAAAAACTGAATGGTGAATGAAATACCAAAGCGGATTGGTGTTAATGCCAGCCCGCGTTTTTTCCAGCGGTTAGCGCGGTTAAATTCGCTAATGGCGGCACGACGGCCACGATAATCGCTATCCTGCTCCAGCTGTTCAACCAGTTCAGGTAAAAAGAAATCCTCAACCGGCTGACCGTAATGGGTACTGCCGCCGTCGCGGTAAAAGTTGGCTTTACGCACATCCAGCGGATCTTTACCCACTTTGCGGGCAATATCATCCAGCATGGCTTCGGCAAAGATCATTCCCTGCGGCCCGCCAAAACCACGGTAAGCGGTATTTGATACGGTATTGGTTTTACAGCGGTGACCGATTACACGGGCGTTATTCAGATCGTAGGCGTTATCCACATGGAACATCGCGCGGTCCACAATGGCATCGGATAAGTCCGGTGAGTATCCGCAAAAACCAGCCAGTTCAATATCAGCACCGAGAATTTTTCCATTTTCATCAATGCCCAGCTGATAACGGTTATAAAAATCGTGGCGTTTACCGGTCAGCACCATATCGTCCTGGCGGTCGAGACGCATTTTTACCGGACGATTCTGACGCCGGGCAAAAACCGAAGCGATACAGCCCCACTGTGCCGCCTGAGTTTCTTTTCCACCAAAACCACCGCCCATGCGCCGCACTTCCACCTGCACATGGTTGATTGGCAGATCCAGCACTTCAGCAACCAGCTTCTGCACTTCCGTCGGATGCTGGCTGGAGCAATAGAGTTTAATACCGCCGTCTTCGGCTGGCAGGGCGTAGCTGATCTGCCCTTCCAGATAAAAATGCTCCTGCCCTTTTACATACAGCTCACCGCTCATCTGTATCGGTGCTGCCGCAATAGCCGACGCAGCATCACCTTTCTGCATACTGTGTGCAGGACGTACAAAAGCATTCTGCTGTAACGCATCTTTAATGGTTAACAACGCCGGCTGTTCTTCGTAGCTGACTTCAGCCAGCAAGGTGGCGCGCTTGGCCTGTTCAAAGCTTTCTGCCAGCACGGCAAATAATGCCTGGCCATGAAATTCCACCACGCCATCGGCAAATATCGGGTCGCCTTTAAAGACCGGGCCAATATCTTTTTCACCAGGAATATCATCCAGTGTAATGACATCGACCACACCCGGCGCATTACGCACGGCGGTTAAATCGAGCGACAGGATTTTGCCATGAGCGATGGTACTTTTTCCGACGGCAGCAAATAAGGTTCCGGCCAGCTCCGGCATATCATCAATATAGGTTGCCGTACCCAGTACGTGTTTTTCGGCGCTTTCATGCGCCAGCTTACTGCCGCTTTTACCTTTGGCCGGACGCTGGCGACGTGCTTCCCAGGGCGTTACTTTTGAAGAAACGTGGCTCATGCTGCATCTCCTGTCTGCCCGGCGGTTAATTCCAGATAGCTTTTCAGCAACAGGTTACGCGTAACCTGCAGGCGATATTCTTTGCTGGCGCGAACATCCGACAGCGGCTGATAATCCTGGCCGATGAAGTTCGCAGCCTGTAAAAACGTATTTTCAGAAAACGGCTGGCCAACTAATGCCTGTTCGGTTTTCTGTGCCCGTAATGGCGTGGCCGCAACACCACCGCAGGCCAGACGCGCTTTTTGAATAATGCCGTTCTGTACATCCAGATACAGGGCAAACATCACGGCAGAAATATCATCGTCGTAACGTTTGCTGATTTTATGCAGCGTCAGTGATTCACTGCTCTGCAATTTATTAATGCGTATGGCGCGTAAATATTCACCGGGCTGCAGCATGGTCTGCTTATAACCCAGATAAAAATCATCAATGGCAACCTCACGGCGGCCATGGTTTCCGTCAATTTCCAGCGTCGCATTTAACGCCAAAAAAGCGGGGGGCGTATCGCCAATCGGTGAAGCATTGGCAATATTGCCCCCCAAAGTGCCCATATTGCGGATCTGGCGTGAGCCGATCCGGTGCAACAGTTGAGCAAACGAAGGAAAAAGATCAGCCAGCTCATGCTCAGCCTGACTGTAGGTAACACCGGCGCCCAACCATAACTGCTTATCCAGCATCTGAGTCCGGGCAAGCGTGCTGATACGGTTAAGGCAAATAATGGTGTCGAATTGTTTAAAGCGCTGGGTAATTTCCAGCCCCACATCGGTACCGCCGGCCCACAGGCAGGCATCCGGGTAGTCGCGCAGTAACGCTTTCAGTTGCTCTTCGGTTAATGGCATAAATAAACGGCGGCCATCAATATCCTGCAACGCCGCCGGTGACCCCTCGACGGGCTTTTCACCTTGTGGATTAAAAACCTGCACTCCGCTGCGGGATGACACAGCGGTTAAATCACAGGCAGGAAAGTCAGCCATTTTGTGTGCTGCTTCAATAATTGGCCGGTAACCGGTGCAACGGCATAAATTTCCGGATAATGCAGCATGAATCTGCTCATCACTTAATGCACTCTGCTGTGCATACTGCCCGGTCTGCTGATACAGATTGGCCAGCGACATAACAAAACCCGGTGTACAGAAACCACACTGTGAACCGTGACAATCTACCAGAGCCTGCTGTGCGGGATGCAACTGCCCAGCCCGGCCAATGCCCGAGGGGGTTAATAAATAGCGCTCATGCACATTCGCCATTAATGCAATACAGGCGTTCAGTGTGCGGTACTCAATACCACGCTCTGTCATCTCGCCAAGCATCAGCGTACAGGCACCACAATCGCCTGCCGCACACCCTTCTTTAACATCCGGCTGCATCATCGTGGTGCGCAGGTATTTCAGAATGGTACAATTCGGATCAATTTTATTGTCTTCAATCCAGCGACCGTTTAGGTTAAATCGAATCACGCTTACACCTGTTTTCTGCCAGACAGCTCTGTTTATCCGTGCGTTGTGCACACATTAGTGGCGACATCGCCCGACAGCGCTGTATTTCAGTAAAGAATACTGTCCGGGGAGTGCTTTGCAATTTCCTGACCAACTGGTCAAGCATATAACAAAACCGGTTGAAATGTGCAGTAGCTGCATGTGGCAAGCTAATTGCTAACAGTTTGTCCAAGTGGTCAGCTTTTAAACTTGAGGAATCTTAGTGCCAGCACAAGAAGCAACGAACCGCCTGCACCTGCATGGCATCCGCAAAGAGTATCCGGGCTGCCTCGCCAACGATGATATTGAATTGCGGGTGAATGCCGGAGAAACCCACGCCTTACTGGGTGAGAATGGCGCAGGCAAAAGTACCCTGATGAAAATCATTTACGGCGTTATCAAACCGGACGCCGGCAAGATTGTCTGGCAGGGTGACAGCATTCAGATGAACGGCCCGGCTCATGCGCGCCAGCTGGGGATTGGCATGGTGTTTCAGCATTTCTCTTTGTTTGAAACCCTGACCGTCGCGGAGAACATAGCCCTCAGTCTGCCGGCAGAAGAAAGCCGTGATATGGAAGCACTGAGTCAGCGCATCCGCGAGATATCCACGCACTATGGTATGGCACTGGACCCTGACCGTCATGTGCATACGCTCTCTGTCGGGGCACAGCAGCGGGTCGAAATTGTCCGCTGTCTGCTGCAGGACATTAAGCTTCTGATTCTCGATGAACCCACCTCGGTTCTCACCCCGCAGGAAGTACGCGAACTGTTCCGTACCCTGAAAACCCTCGCCGCCGAAGGCTGCTCCATTCTGTTTATTTCCCACAAGCTCGATGAAGTGACCGAACTCTGCAACGCCGCTACCGTATTACGCAACGGTCGTGTTACCGGGCGCTGTAATCCACAGGAAGTCAGCAGTGAAGATCTGGCGCGGATGATGGTGGGTGAAGATACTCCGCTGAATCAGAATTACCAGAAAGCCGAAGGCGGCGACACCGCCCTGCGTCTGAAAGACCTCAGCTTTACTCCGGAAGATCCTTTCGGCGTCACCCTGAACAATCTCAACCTCAAGGTTAAAGCAGGCGAAATTCTTGGTATCGCCGGCGTTGCCGGTAATGGTCAGGATGAGCTCTGCGCTCTGCTCAGCGGCGAAGAAATTACCAGCCCTGAAAGCATCGAACTGCTTGGCCAGAATATCGGCAGCCTGACACCCGATCAGCGTCGCCGCCTAGGTTTTGCCTTTGTACCCGAAGAACGTCTGGGACGCGGTGCGGTACCCAATATGTCGTTGGTGGAAAACACACTGCTCAGCAGCAGCCATCGTGATTTAAAAGCCAATGGCTGGATTAATTACCGCAAAGTGCGTGAGTTCGCCCGCGATATTATTGAAAAATATAACGTCAAATGCGCCAACGAGTACGCTCAGGCGAAAAGCCTGTCCGGTGGTAATCTGCAGAAGTTTATTATCGGCCGCGAAATTGAACAGCAGCCGAAATTACTGGTGTGCTCTCATCCGACCTGGGGCGTTGATATCGGTGCCGCGATTTTAATCCGTCATGCCCTGATTCAGCTGCGCGACGAAGGTGCCGCCATTATTGTGGTATCGGAAGATATCGATGAGCTTTATCAGATCTGTGACCGCATCGGGGCCATCTGTGACGGACGCCTGAGCCCGGTAAAACCAACCGGAGAAGTGGGTATTGAAACGCTGGGTCAATGGATGGCCGGTCAATTCGGCCAGGACAGTGCCAATCCATCTGTGCTGGAGAGTGCACATGCTTAAGCTTGAAAAACGCCAGGCCGACTCGCGCCTGATGAGTTACACATCCCCTCTTATTGCCATTGTGCTGACATTATTTGCCGGAGCTGTATTGTTCTCCGTATTGGGACACGACCCCCTCCATGCCCTGTACACCTTTTTTATCTCACCGCTGACCAGCACTTATGGCTGGACTGAGCTGGGAATAAAAGTAGCACCGTTGTTACTCTGCGCTATGGGTCTGACCCTTTGTTATCGTGCAAAAATCTGGAATATCGGCGCCGAAGGCCAGTTCATTATGGGTGCACTGGGCGGCAGCATGGCGGCCCTGCAGTTTCTTGATGCCGAAAGCAGCTGGGTGCTGGTGCCCATTCTGCTGGCCGGTACTGTCAGTGGTCTGTTGTGGGGGGCTCTGGCTGCGTGGCTGAAAACACGCTTTAACGCCAATGAAATTCTCACCACCATTATGCTCAACTACATTGCGCTGAATGCGCTGCTGTACGCCGTTCACGGACCATTACGCGATCCGGCCGGGTTTAACTTCCCGGAATCTGCGATGTTCGCCGATGCAGCCCTGCTGCCGTTATTTAATGAAGATTACCGCCTGAATGTTTCGATTTTATTTGCGTTGTTTTTTACCGTGGTTATCTGGACGGTCATGGCACGCAGCTGGATTGGCTATCAGATTCAGGTGCTGGGTGAGGATGCCAAAGCAGCACGCTACGCCGGCTTTAACACCAACCGTCTGACCTGGTTCGCCCTGCTGGTCTGCGGCGCACTGGCAGGACTCGCTGGCGTGGCCGAAGTGACCGGCCCTATTGGTCAGTTAATTCCCCACGTATCTCCGGGTTACGGTTACGCCGCCATTATTGTGGTGTTTCTTGGCCGTATGCAGCCATTCGGCATTCTGCTGGCCAGCATGCTGCTTGCCCTGACCTTTATGGGCGGCGAGATGGTTCAGATTGAAATGAGCCTGCCTAAATCCCTGACCGGATTATTCCAGGGCATGCTGCTGTTTTTCCTGTTGGCTGCGGATCTGCTGATCAGTTATCGCATTGTCTTTCAACCTCGTACTGCCCAGGCCTGAGTCATGGATATCGATTTAATTACAAACGTTTTATTTGCCACGTTCAAAACCGGCACTCCGCTGATTCTGATTGCCCTGGGCGAGATGGTTTGCGAAAAATCCGGCGTTCTTAACCTTGGGCAGGAAGGGATGTTACTGGTCGGCGCCGTCGTCGGATTTATCGCAGCCTCTGTGACCGGTAATTATTTTCTGGCTACGTTCTGCGCCATATTCGCCGGTATGGGAATGGCTTTTCTGTTTGGTTACCTGTCTATCACCCTGGCCTCCAATCAGGTTGCAACCGGTCTTGCATTGACCATCTTTGGTGGTGGCCTGAGCGCATTTCTGGGCACCAATTATATTGGTATCGGTCTTGAGGGTATTCAGGTCTGGTCAGTGCCGCTGCTCAGCGATATTCCGGTGATTGGTAAAGTGCTGTTTCAGCACGACCCACTGGTGTATTTAACTCTGGCGTTATTCGCGCTGGTTTTCTGGGTATTCCGCAGCACCCGTCTGGGTTTAAAAATCCGTGCAGTGGGCGAAAATCCGGAAGCGGCCAATGCCATCGGTATTAATGTTCAGCAAATCCGCTTTATGGCTGTGCTGTTTGGTGGTGCCATGACTGGTCTGGCCGGTGCTTACCTGTCACTGGTTTATACCCCGATGTGGAGTGAAGGCATGTCTGCCGGACGTGGCTGGATTGCCCTGTCTCTGGTGGTATTTGCCAGCTGGAAAGCCGAACGTATTCTGCTGGGTGCTTATCTGTTTGGTTTTGCCAGCATTCTGCATCTGGTACTGCAGGGCACACGCTTTGAAGTACCGCCAAACATTATGGCAATGCTGCCTTATGTAGCGACCATTATTGTTCTGGTCTGGCTGTCGTCTGATGCCATAAAAACCAAAATGAGTGCGCCAAAGTCTATTGGCCAGCCGTACCGGCCACTTGCTTAGGAACTAAAAGATACTGGCCTGATCTGCTGTTTACAGAACCTCAGACAGGCCTGATTCTCTGACCATGATTCAGAATAAATGCATTTCTGAATAGCGTTAAATCATTATCCGGAAAATTCCCGGAAATGATAAAAAGACCAAAATGGTCAATGTTAAAAATAACAGGAAATTCATCTTTTAACGGATGAAATAAATGGAATTGATTGATAAATTGAGTGCGTTGATTAAACCAAATTAAAGCAACTTATCAGAAATAAAACCTTGTAAAATCTGGAGAGAAAAAATGAAAAAGCAACTTCTGGCTCTGGCCGTTATCGCTGCCGCTACCGGCACTGCTCAGGCAGAACAATTCTGGGCTGATAACAGCGTATCTGTGCTGTATGGCTCCGACTATAAAGTCGATGGTCCTTTTAATGGCAACCTGCAAGACGATACTTTCGCACTGACTACCTATACTCTGGAACACGTTTCCGGTCACAGCTGGGGGGGCTTATTCTACTTTATGGATCGTCACGTAGGTGAAGATGGTTTCTCTGCTACTTACAGTGAATTCTCACCTAAAGTAACCCTGACCTCGTTTGAAGGCGGCCTCGTTAAAAGTGTTAATGCAGCCTTCACCCTGGAATCCAGTTCGGGCGGCTTTGATAACTACCTGTACGGTGTTGGTGCAGACCTGAACATCCCTGGTATGAACTTCGCAAGTGCCACTGTATTTTATGCTGTGAACGACAATACCGCAGACGATTATCAGCTGACTCTGACCTATGGCTGGTCTGCTGGCGCTTTCAATATCGACGGTTATATTGACTACTCCACTCAGGTAGAGGCAGATGGTAATCGTGGTGGCAGTAAAGCCAACCTGCACTTCAACCCACAGATCACCTATGATCTGGCGCCTGTCATCGGTAAAACCTTCAGTAAAGTGAAAGTTGGTATCGAATACAGCTACTGGGGTAACAAATACGGCATCGAAGGTGTTGACCAGAACGTTGTCAGCGCTCTGCTGAAAGTACACCTGTAATTATCCGGGTGTGATAAGGGGAGCCATGTGCTCCCCTTATTGTCTGTGACTACAGATTTATCACTCCCGATGGCGGATATGATACCCTTAGGCCCTCACAGACTATGTTATGCCAGATATGGTTCTTACTGGCGGGAAGTGATATGAGCACACAAAAATACAAAACCGGCGCTATTCGTGAGCGCAATAACGAGAATATTCTTGCCGCTGCTGAGCAGGAGTTTGTTCTGCATGGCTTTAAAGGCACCAGCATGCAGGCTATTGCTGACCGTGCCGGCGTTCCTAAGGCCAATATTCATTATTACTTTAAGAACAAGGGCAATCTGTATCGCGCCCTGCTGGAAAATATCCTGACCACCTGGAACGAAGTACTGTCTGATATTAATGCCGACAGTGATCCTGCTCATATTCTGAGTTTGTTTATCCGCACTAAGATTCGCCTTTCCTATACCCATCCGAATGCTTCTAAAATTTTCGCGATGGAAATCATTCAGGGTGCACCTTACCTGAAAGACTATATCAGTGGCGCTATGCGGGTATGGGTGCGGGAGAAAACCCAGGTTATTCAGAGCTGGATTGATGCCGGTAAAATCCGCGCCGTCGATCCGACCCATCTTATTTTTATGATCTGGTCATCAACTCAGCATTACGCTGACTTTGAAACTCAGGTTCTCGAAGTAACCAACAAGCGTCAGTACGAAGAAGAAGATATTCTGCGTATTGGTGATTTTCTCGAAGATATGATTTTGCGTGGCTGCGGCCTGACTCCGCCGGGGCGTGCGGCTTATTTGGCCAGTACTGACGGCAATGAAATCAGTAGCGAAGATACCGCTGAAGTTTAATCAGGCTCCCCACAGAATCCGTACAGGTCTCTGTGGGGTGTTTCAGTGATTATTAATCACCAGCTTTAATCCCTGATCTCCTGCTGTCCGCTCATAACGATCAAGATCCAGCGGTATACGCAGGTGAATTTCTGCGCCCTGGTTTTCCGCACCCTGACGGCGCTCACACACCTCAATGCTGCCGTGCAGAATACGTGTAACCAGATTATACGCCAGATGCATCCCCAGACCGGTTTTGCCGCGATTACGGCCTGTAGTAAAAAACGGATCAAAAATATGCTCGCGCACTTCATTACTGATGCCGACGCCATCGTCTTTATAGATCAGCGTCAGCAGATTCTCTGACACATCAACGTAGGCGTGCATCTGAATATAAATATCCCCTCCCTCGGGATAACCATGATCCAGCGAATTACCTATTAAAGCTCCTACAACCAACCCCAGAGTCTGCCGGCAGGTATTAAGAATAAACGGCTGACTAAGGTCGTATTCAATGCGACAGGTATTATCTTCAACAAAGAAATCGTTACTATTACCGGAGAATTCCTGCAGAAACTCCTCCAGCGAAAAGCGCGAGCGGAAATCGCTTTCTTTATCCACCGCCAGTGATTTAAACGTGCGCACCAACCGGTGTGATCGGTTCAGGTTTTCGTCGATTAACAATAAGCCTTCGGAAATATTATTAATCTGCGCCGAGAAGGTATTTTTATCCAGACTGCCGTCTTTCACCCGCTGCTGAATCAGCAATACTGAATCTTCGATATAACTCCGGGCCGTTACACAAATGCCCAGCGGCGTATTCAGCTCATGGGCAACACCGGCAACCAGACTGCCCAGCTGCGCCATTTTTTCATTTTCTACCTGCTCATGCTGGTTTTCCTGCAGGGTATCAAGCAGACGGTTAAGCGATAGAATGGCATTATTCAGTTCGCCCGTCCGTTCTTCTACTTTCTGCTCCAGCTGATTTTTAAGCTGTTGCAACTCACGGTCGGAATCATCACGCTCTGCCATTACCTGCTGAAGCTGCTGGCATAAACGGTTAATAGTATGGCCAATGCGGTTAAGCTCATCACTGCCGCCACCATCATCCGGCAACTGTACCAGTGCACGAATATCACCACGCTCCGCCCAGTCAGTAAGAGCGCGCAGCTGAGAGCCGGCATAACGTTTGCGCCACCTGAATACCGCAAACGACAGTAAAACCGCCAACAACAGAACCGTCATCAGATGCTGTAACAGCACAACCGGAGCCATCGCCAGAATCTGTTGACGCATTGCCGCCAAATCCAGCTGCAAATGCAGACTGCCGACCAGAATACTGCGCTCGCCATTGTGATAATGCAGATCAAACTGCCGCTCCTGCAGAACCTTGTCAGCGGGTTTTTCGTTCCCGGCCTGTCCGGCGGAAAAGTGCTCGCCATTACCGGCATCCAGCACAGCAGCGCGGATATAGGGAAACTGTACCAGAGCCGCCAGCTGGGATTCGACCTGTGGAATATCAAAATTCCACACGCTCTGCGCCAGAGCCGGCAGGTAGCCACTGCGGATCTGTTGCAGCAGGGCTTCATTGTGGCGGAATTCCGAGCGGTAAGCGCCGTAAAGCGCCACAGCAGAGGACAATACAGACAACAGCAGACTGACTATAAACAGCCGGATCAGCAACCTCAGGCCAGAGGCACTGCGCCAGTAAAATGTACTCATGTTCCCTCCCTGCATATTCCCTTGCTTAGCGTTCAGTGAGCACAGGTTCTATGAGTCTAGAAAGACTGCGGCTGATAGCCAGCTCAACAGGAGTGAGAATAAAAAACAGTCTGTAGGTGAGCTGCGATATACCTGTTATTTATAAATCACATCACAAAGTGGCCACTAACCTCGCCACATTACTTGCCCGACCGCTGCAGCCTGTTATCATCAACGCCAGCAGATTAACACCTGGTCACTGCTAACGATCCGCCGCACGCCTGTGCGGTTTATTCTTATTCGTTAGCGACCGGTGCCCAGTCCTTCCTGTCTGCCACCACCGCAGCGAACCTTTGCGGAGCACACCATGAACACTCTCTGGATTAAACACCCCCGTGCCGTATTCAGCGGCAACCTGCAGGACGCCAGTGGCGGCCTGGTGATCGCCGATGGCCGTATCCTTGAAGTGCTGGCCGCCGGGCAGCAACCCTCCGGCCCTGTCAGTCAGGTATTCGATGCCAGCGAGCACGTTGTCTTGCCCGGCCTGGTGAATACCCATCATCATTTCTACCAGACCCTGACCCGCGCCTGCCCACCAGCACTCAACAAGCGCTTATTCCCCTGGCTGCAAACCCTCTACCCGATCTGGGCCGGACTGACCCCGGCACAACATGCGCTGGCCACCGAACTGGCGATGGTCGAGCTGTTGCTGTCTGGCTGCACCACGGTGGCCGACCATCATTATCTGTTTCCGGCCGGGCTGGAAAACGCCATCGATATTCAGGCCGAAACCAGCTTAAAACTGGGTATGCGCGCCACCCTGACCCGTGGTTCGATGAGCCTGAGTGTGGATGATGGCGGCCTGCCACCGCGTTCGGTGGTGCAGACCGAACAGGTGATTCTGGATGACAGCAAACGCCTGATTGAGCGCTGGCACCAGCGTGATGATCAGGGGCTGCTGGAAGTCGCTCTGGCGCCCTGCTCGCCGTTTTCCGTCACGCCGGACATCATGCGGGCCAGTGCGGAGCTGGCGGCACAATACGATGTCGGCCTGCATACGCATCTGGCCGAGACCGAAGATGAAAATGCGTTCTGCCTGAAGATGTTTGGCCAGCGGCCACTGGATTATCTGGACTCGGTCGGCTGGCTGAATAACCGCACCTGGCTGGCGCATGGTATTCATTTTAACGATGAAGAAGTGCAGCGACTGGGCCGTGCCGGTACCGGTATCTGCCACTGTCCGTCATCCAATATGGTGCTGGCATCCGGTATCTGCCGGGTAAATGAATTACGTGCCGCTGGCAGCCCCGTCGGACTGGGTGTCGATGGCAGCGCCTCCAACGACCACAGCAATTTAATGCAGGAAGTGCGGCAGGCATTATTAATTCAGCGCCTGCGCTATCAGGCCGATGAGTTCACCCATCTGGATGCGTTACATCTGGCTACCAAAGGCTCGGCGCAGGTATTACGGCGCGATGATATTGGCGAACTGGCGCCCGGTAAGCGTGCGGATATTGCTTTCTTTAAGCTGGATGAACCGCGTTTCAGCGGCGCTCATGACCCACTGGCAGCGCTGGTGCTATGTGGTGCAAGTCAGGCTGACGCGGTGATGATCAACGGGGACTGGAAAGTACGCGATAAACAATGGCTGGGCGGCGATATCCACCAGCTGATGGCCAACCACCAGCAGGCGGCCAACCACCAGCAGGCGGCCAGCCAGTTGTTCAGCGGACACTGAATCCGGGAAGCGGTCAGCAGGACCATTTTCTGCCTGCTGACCAGCGTTATCTTTATGCTTTTTCTCAGCAGGCCTGCGCTGCTCACATCCTCTTACACAACCGCTGATTTTGTTTACCATTTTGTCATCTGCAGGTCATGCAAGCGCCGCACTATACGCTGACTTTTTCTGTTTGGTTTTGATATGGCGCCCCATCTTCTGCAACGCAGTCTGGACGAGCTGATCAGCAAGGAAGCCATTCATACCGTGCTGCAACCCATAGTCGATCTGAGCCGCAACCGCGCCCTTGGCTATGAAGCACTCACCCGCGGAGCTCCGGGTCATTTATTACAGCGCCCGGATCTGATGTTCCAGGCGGCCCACCAGTTTGACCGGATTCCGGATCTGGAGATTCTCTGCATCCGTTCGGCTATCCGTCATTTTTCGCGGCAGCAAAGCGACGGCCTGTTATTTATTAATATCTGCCCGCAAAGTCTGCTCAACTATGCTGAGGAGATCAGCGAGCTGACTGAGCGTCTGGCCCACAATGGTCTGCAGCCAACCGATGTTGTGCTGGAAATTTCCGAGCGCTTTCCGATTGAGAATACCGGTCAGTTCCTGACGCTGATCGGCCATCTGAAAGAGCTGGGTTATGGCATTGCCATTGACGATCTGGGCAGTGGTTATTCCGGCCTGAAACTCTGGTCAGAGATCCGCCCCGACTACGTCAAAATCGACCGCCACTTTATCGACCGCATCGATCAGGACACGGTAAAGCAGGCCTTTGTTTCCTCAGTGGTGCATCTGTGCGAGCAGCTGCAGTGCGAAGTGATTGCCGAAGGTATTGAGACTCAGGGCGAGCTGAATTTAATCCGCAGTATGGGTATTCATATCGGTCAGGGGTATCTGCTCGGTAAACCGCAAAGCAAAGCCGAATTCCAGACCCCGGAGCACGGCCTGAGCCTCACCAGTCCGGTGCATGCCAATGGCGTCGAACAGCCAATCGTCAACCTGTGCCAGCCACTGGAAACCATTGCCGCCTCGCTGCCAATGCGCGAAGTTGATGAACTGTTCCGTGATAATCCGCTGCTAATGTCGCTGCCGGTGCTGGAAGAGGAGCGCCCGGTCGGTTTACTGCACCGGCGTAAATTGCTGGAATTATTCGCCCAGCCATACGGCCGTGCGTTGTTTGAGCGTAAAACCGTCGGCCATTTTATGCAGCAGAATCCGCTGATCGTCGATTGCGCCATGACGCTTGAGGCGGTCAGCAAAGTACTCACCGATGACGACGACGAAGACCTGCGCCAGCATCTGATTGTTACCTGCGAAGGCCGTTATCAGGGCGTGGTAAACAGCAAAGACCTGCTCAAACACATTACCGACAGCCAGATTCAGAAAGCCCGTTATGCCAACCCGCTAACCCTGCTGCCGGGTAATGTTCCGATCGACGAACATATTGAGCAACTGCTGCGTCAGCAAAGTCATTTCTATTTGCTGTACCTCGATCTGAACCATTTTAAGCCCTACAACGACCAGTATGGTTACCGTCAGGGCGATGCGGTATTACGCTGGCTCGGCCGCTTGCTGCAACAGCACAGTTCGGCGCTTAATTTTGTCGGCCATATTGGTGGCGATGATTTTGTGCTGATCAGTCAGGAAGCGGATTTTTATCCGCTGTGTGAGCAACTGCTGCAGGCGTTTAATCAGCAATGTTCTGAATTTCACCGCAACGATGACTGGAGCCGCGGCTACCTTAACGCCCATGACCGCAGCGGCCAGCTGAGCCGTATTCCGCTGCTCGGTTTAGCCATTGGCGTGGTGCCCTCAACGCTGATTGAAAATCAGGACCCGCAGAGTCTGGCCCAGCTGGCAGCCCAGGCCAAACAACAGGCCAAACAAAAAACAGGCAGTGGCTGGCACTGTCTGGGACAGGAGATGCAACCTATCCTGCCGGTTGCCATTAAAGCCGCAGGCCACTGATCAGCGACGGTAGTCGGCAGCAATTTTGTAACCGTCACGGGTCGAGTGTTTCACTTCATACATCGCCTGATCAGCCGCATTCAATAACTCCTCGCCATCGGTTTCTCCCAGGCGTCCAATGGCGATGCCGGTGCTTGCACTCAGGTTATGAATCTGCGGCCAGTCCGGCACCTGCAACTCGCGTAACTGTTGCTGCAGACGCCGGGCAAAGGTTTCCGCGCCCTCGGCTCCACAATCAAGCAGCAGCACCGCAAACTCCTCACCGCCCAGCCGTGCCAGCCGGTCACGGTCACGCCCGAGACGGCGCAGCAATGCACCAAAGGCCGCCAGCACCGCATCACCGGCGGCGTGACCAAAGCCATCATTAATACGTTTAAAGTGATCCAGATCGATCCACAAAACCGCAACGCTACCCTGCCACTGCTTCAGTTGCTGCAATTGCTGCAGCAAGGCACGGCGATTCAGCAGGCCGGTCAGGCCATCCACATCCGCCAGCACCTGCAGCTGCTGGTTGGCATCCTGCAGGGCGTTGGCTTTTTCCGCCAGCGCCTGAGTACGCTCTGCCACCCGCTGTTCCAGTTCGCGGTTAACCTGCAACAACTGCTCACTGAGGCGTACGATTTCCTGCCGGGCCCAGACCCGGTTCAGCAGGAAGTTACAGATCATCGACACTATAAAAATCAGGAAACCCAGTGGCGACCAGAACTGACCTACCAGTAATTGATTTATCAGCAGCACATCGTGAATAACCGCCACGCCAAGCAATACCATGCCCGGCAGAATCACCCAGGCGCCACGGCGGCCAAGATAAACAGCGCGCAGCAACACCGCCATGGCAACCACCACCACCAGCAACAATAAGCCGCCAAAGACGCCCAGTAATGCGGTAAACCATAAGGGCGGCAGCAACAGGCAAGTCAGGGCGGCAAGCAGAAAAGGCAGACTGCACAGATTGCGCAAACGCCGGCTGAAGTCGCCGCTGAAGGCAGAATGCAGCCAGGTAAACAACAGCACCGGGCTGAGCAGCATACTGATGTAAATAACCCGGATATGAAGTATCCAGGAAGGGCTGATATCGAGCATCCAGTACAGCGGGGCAAAGGAGGTGGTACCAAGGCGCACGCCCAGCATCAGGGTAAACAAGCCCAGCCACAATCCGGTGCGGTCTTTACGGTCAACCAGATATTCGAGCAACAGCAGCAGGCCAATCAGTGCCAGCAGCAGCAGAATAACGGCTTCGTAAATCACATGATGGGCATAGCTGCGGGTGATCTGATACTCAGAGCCCAGTAACAGTGACTGCCAGGGACCAGCACTGTGATGGTGATAGTTAGCCACCTGCAGCACCAGCTTTATACGCCCTTCAGAGATGCGCCCCAGACTGACCCAGCGATTGCCCTGATAGGGCTGCACCAACTCCAGAGCAGCAGTTACGTTACCGCCGTGAATAAGCTCGCGACCATTAGCCAGCAAGCGAAAACTGCTGGTGATTTCAGGAATAAACAGCGCCCAGTTAATGGCCGGATCAAGGCCCTGAATATCCAGCACAAAGGTGGCATAGCCCTGCCCCGGGTACTGATAACCGGCCTGGCCGCTCTGATCCCAGGTCGATGGCATAACAAACAACGGCCAGTCATCACTGCCGATGCCATCACTCAGCTGCTGCCAGGCAAAACGCCACTCTCCCGCCAGCGCCAGCGGCTGTGCCGCCGTCCAGCCAGACAGATCCAGCACGCCTTCACGGGCACGGAAAGCGCCGTCCGGCTCCGCCTGCAACGCCGCAGGCAGCATCATCAGCCAAAGACTCCATATCATCCAAACCAGCCGCTGCATGTTGGCTCCGCAGTCAAAATCCTCTGATGAAACTATGGCGGGCCTGAATGACAGCGTCAAACCGGAGCGCAAAGCAGCATCCTGCGCAAATGCCTGTATAATGCCGCGCAACTGAAATTCCGAACTCCGGTGGAAGGCATGAATCCCGATCTGAGCAAATTACAGCCCTATCCCTTTGAGAAACTCGCTAAGCTGAAAGCCGCCGTTACGGCGAATGAGCAGCTGCCGCATATCGCCCTGTCCATCGGTGAACCTCAGCATCCGTCTCCGGCCTTTGTGCAGCAGGCGATGATCGACAATATCAGCCGTCTGGAAAATTACCCGACCACCAAGGGCCTGCCACAGCTGAGCGAAGCCATTGCCAGCTGGCTCAAAAGCCGCTTCAGCCTGAACAGCATTGATCCGGTAGCGCAGGTGATTCCGGTCAACGGTACACGCGAAGCGATTTTTGCCTTCACCCAGGCGGTGGTTGACCGCAGCCAGCCCGATGCTCTGGTGGTGAGCCCGAATCCGTTCTATCAGATTTACGAAGGCGCAGCCTATCTGGCCGGTGCCACACCGCATTTCCTGCCTTGTCTGGCCGATAACGATTTCCACCCGGACTACAACGCCGTACCGGCCGATGTCTGGCAGCGCTGCCAGTTATTGTTCCTGTGCACGCCGGGCAACCCGACCGGTGCGGTACTGAGCTTCGAACAGTTTAAACAGCTGATTGAACTGGCCGACCGTTACAACTTCGTACTGGCCAGTGATGAGTGTTATTCCGAAATTTATGTCGATGGCAAAGAAGCGCCGATGGGCCTGCTCGAAGCCTGTGCCCGTTTAGGCCGTCACGATTATAAAAACTGCGTGGTGTTTCATTCGCTGTCCAAGCGCTCCAACCTGCCGGGCCTGCGTTCCGGTTTTATTGCCGGTGACGCCGCGCTGTTAAAACCTTTCCTGCTGTACCGTACTTACCACGGCTGCGCGATGCCGCTGCAGACCCAGCTGGCCTCCATTGCCGCCTGGAATGACGAACAGCACGTTGCCGATAACCGTGCGCTGTACACGCAGAAATTCCGCGCGGTAATCGACATTCTGAATCCGGTGATGGCGGTGGAACAGACCGACGCCAGTTTTTATTTATGGGCAAAAACCCCGATTAATGAAGAAACCTTCGCCCAGCAATTATTTGCCCAGCAGAATGTGACTGTGCTGCCCGGCTCCTATTTATCGCGCACCGTCGATGGCATTAACCCCGGTGAAAAACGCGTTCGTATGGCTCTGGTGGCTGGTGTTGATGAATGCATCGAAGCCGCTCACCGCATCCGCCGTTTTGTTGAATCTCTGTAAGGACTGATTATGGCTTTAGTACAGAACCCGTTCGGCGCAGACATCAGCACCGAAGATATCCTCGACACCCTCGGCTTTTTTGACGACTGGGAAGAGCGCTACAAATACATCATCGACCTGGGTAAACAATTACCGGCGATGAGTGATGACAAGAAAAATGATACCTACCTGCTGCGCGGCTGCCAGAGTCAGGTATGGATCGACAGCGAATTAAATAACGGCGTGTTGACCTTTGAAGCCGACTCCGACGCCCATATCGTGCGCGGTTTACTCGGTGTGGTGCTGGCCGCTTACAACCATAAAACCCCGGCTGACATTATCGCCTTCGATATCGATGATTATTTCAGCAAGATTGATCTGGTAAAGCACCTGAGTCCGACCCGCGGCAATGGCCTGCGCGCCATGGTACAGCGCATTCAGGACACCGCGCGTAACGCCTGATTACAAATCGCAAAGGCTGAATAATCACGGCGGCGATCGTAATTATTCAGCCTGCTGTAGTTATCCCACCATAACAACACAGAATACCGGCGGATGTTCACCTTGCTCTGGCTGGTACTAATCGCTAGCCTGAAGCACATCCTTTATATACAAAGACCTCTCCGATGCTGCGCTGGCTCTGGCAATTTATCCGTCCTTACAAATTCCGTTTAACCATCGCCATCATTGCCCTGGTCACCACCGCCGGGCTTACCCTGGGCCTCGGTCAGGGCGTGCGCTTAATGGTCGACAATGGTTTTGCCGCACAATCCACCGAAGGTCTGGCCGACGCCCTGCAGCTGTTCGCCATTCTGGTTGTACTGGTTTCTACCGGGGCTTATTTCCGCTTTTATATGGTGTCGTGGCTCGGTGAGCGGGTGGTGGCCGATATCCGCAAGCAGCTGTATCAGCACCTGGTCAGCCTGCCTCCCAGCTTTTTTGAAGACAATCTGGCCGGTGAAATACAGAGCCGGGTAACCACCGACACCACATTACTGCAGACGGTTATCGGCTCATCATTTTCATTTGCCCTGCGTAATTCGCTGACCTTTATCGGTGGTATCACGCTGATGTTTTTAAGCAATTTAAAACTCAGCCTGATTGTTCTGGTCGCCGTGCCTTTAGTGGTTTTTCCGATGATTTATTTTGGCCGAAAGGTGAAAAAACTGTCCCGTGACAGCCAGGATAAAATTGCCAGCGTCGGCGCCTGGGCCGGTGAAAGTCTGCAGCATATTAAAGTGGTTCAGGCATTTACCCGCGAAGATATTGTTACCCAACAATTCGCCCTCGCCGCTGAAGGTGCTTTTGACGTAGCCCTGAAACGAATCCGCCAGCGCGCCTGGCTGATTGCTCTGGTGATGGTGCTGGTGATGGGGTCTGTGGCCGGTATGCTGTATATCGGCGGCAGCGATGTAATTGCCGGAAAATTGTCCGGCGGTGATCTGGCCGCCTTTGTGTTTTACGCCATTATGGTCGCCGGTTCGCTGGCTGCCGTGACCGAAGTCTATGGTGAAGTACAGCGTGCCGCCGGCGCCGCTGAGCGTATCCGCGAGCTGCTGGCGACCGAAGCTGAAATTCAGTCACCACAACAAAGCACAGTTATTCCGTTTGAAGAAAAAGCAGGCCAGCCGTTAGTCAGTTTCCGCGATGTGCATTATCACTACCCCAGCCGTCCAGACAGTAAAGCCATCAGCCATTTAACACTGGATATTCAGCCCGGCGAGCGTATCGCACTGGTTGGCCCATCCGGGGCCGGAAAATCCACCTTATTTGATTTATTACTGCGCTTCCGCGACCCGCAACAGGGCGATATTCTGCTGCATGGAAAATCGTTACGGGACTGGGATTTACAGCAGCTGCGCAGCCAGTTTGCGCTGGTGCCACAGCAACCCGTGCTGTTCAGCGCCAACGTGTTGGATAACCTGCGTTACGGCAACCCCGATGCCAGTGAAGACGATATTCTGGCCGCCGCTAAAGCTGCCCATGCCGATGAGTTTATTCAGCAACTACCGGATAAATATCAGTCGTTTTTAGGGGAGCAAGGGGTAAAGTTATCGGGCGGACAGAAACAACGGCTGGCCATTGCCCGTGCTATTTTACGCGATCCGGAAATATTATTGCTGGATGAAGCCACCAGCGCCCTCGATGCCCAGAGCGAGCATCTGGTGCAACAGGCACTGGATGGCTTAATGAAAAACCGCACCACCTTTGTCATTGCCCACCGCCTGGCAACCATCACCAATGTTGACCGTATTGCGGTATTTGATCATGGCCAACTGGTGGCGATAGGCACACATAACGAACTCCTGACACATTCACCGCTGTATAAACGGCTGGCGGATCTGCAGTTTGGCCATTGAAAATCAAAAAAACTACTAACAAAAAATGCACTTTAAAATAATAAAAAAATCAAAACCAGAGGGGCCTACCCCCCTGACTTTGAATCTGAAATTAATACCCCGATATTCCAATATCATTAAGAAGAAACTCGCCATCTGAATTTTTTATTCTTACAAAAATCTTAGTTGAAGAAAGAGGGGTAGCAACTTCAGGCCACCCAGAATTTAAATAACTATTTATATCAGTCATCTCCACAAACAGAGTGGTATAAAAGACATAGGGTTTTTTAACACCCGACGTTGACCCTATTGTCTTAATATTTTCATAAGACCAATTTAACGGAGGCGTAACCCCTGCCGTGGGATCCTTTTCTGACAAATAGATACGCTCATTAGTGTCCATATACCCATCAGAATCGTAGTCAATAAAAAACTCAACTGATGTGACCGCCGTACTGGTTATTTCGACTTTTATCTTAAAGTGATCCCCAGGCCAAGGTGCTGTTCCAGACCGCCCATAGTAACCATTTGATATATGATCAGCAGCAAGATATCCGTTAACAGGTCCGCCTGGATAAAACTGCCACAACTGAAACCGATCAACCGTAAAACTTGGAAAGACTGCCTGAGCAGAATAGGAATTTACGGAGAATAAAGAAATCATTAGTAGTGCTAAAGTCACTACCGGTGTTTTCACTGAGAATTTACTAAGCATCCTTGACCTTCCTTAATTAAATCCACGTCGAGTGGAGGAAAATAAAGAATAGATAACAAGTGAATAAATGCCTCTCTAATAATAAAAATAATGAATTATCACTACCTCAAGAAATACAACAAGCAAAATACACACCTGAAAAGAAAAATTTCAAATAGTCTAAGAACGTTCCCATCTATAACCATTAACCAATACTAGATTTCAGTAAATTATCTAACCTGGACAACCAACAGTATATAAAGCATAAGCGTAAATACCCGGCGCAGATAACAATTAAACTGACACTCAGTACTTAGTCTGGCATTGTAAAGATAGGATAATGAAGGTGCTTTATACATCGGCAATATTTAAAATCCAGTAGTGCAGAACGATGGAGTCATCCTAATCAGCACCGATCCATAGCACAGGCAGTATCCAGCATACGGTTGGCAAAACCCCATTCATTATCAAACCACACCAGCAACTTCAGCAGCTGACCACCGCTGACGCGGGTCTGGGTGGCATCGACAACCCCTGAGCGCGGATCGTGATTAAAATCGATAGAAGCATGCGCATCATGGGTGATACCGATAATTCCCTTTAATGCACCGGTACTGGCTTCTGCCAGCAGTGCATTAACCGCATCCGTGGTGGTTGGCTGCTGTAATTGCAGGCTGATATCCAGTGCCGACACGTTAATGGTGGGCACGCGCACATGCAGGCTTTCGATTTTACCGGCGAGTTTCGGCATTAAACGCGCAATGCCCAGCGGCAATCCGGTATCGACCGGAATAATACTTTGCCCTGCGGCGCGGGTGCGGCGTAAATCGGAATGGTAGGCGTCGATTACCGGCTGATCGTTCATCGCCGAGTGAATGGTG